>NZ_FNSR01000002.1:1800000-2100000 GCF_900104845.1 Paraburkholderia caballeronis
GCGTCCATGCCGCCGTATTTCGAGCGCCATTTGTAGAAGCTCGCGCTGCTCATCCCGTGCTCGCGGCACAACTCTGGCACGGGTGTGCCGGCTTCGGCCTGCTTCAAAATTCCGATGATCTGGCTTTCCGTGAATCTGGACGTCTTCATGCAAAATTTCCTGTCGATCCTGCTGCTAGAAAATTCTACCTTGAACACCCGTTAATTCTCGGGGGGACTACCAGTGGACCTTACGCCATCTTCCAAACACTGGTGGATCTAATCAACACTGACAAGATCAAGAATGCTTTTAAGTGGCGCATCCTGCTGCTAACGGCACGGCGAGTTTGGATTTCTGGTTACGTGCGCGTACAAAATGCGGCTTCTACCTGGCCGATGGAGCGTTCGTGCGTGCATCCAGGCAGGATGCGAGAAGTTGGTTGATCGGCAGGATGGGCAGGACGAACCTATACGCTGTGCTCGGCAGAGAATGGCGCGCGTGACAGGAACAAGGCTTTGAATGCAGCTAAGCCGTACATTTCAATCACATGTGCCACTGCGAGGGTAAAGCCGCAATGAAGTCCATAACAAGATGCGTTCTTCTCGGCGTCAGCCGTCTTTGAAGACGGACGGAGTAGAGCGGGGCGGCCGCACAGCGCCAATCCTTCAACACTTCGACCACGCGGCCCGCACGCAAGTCGTCCAGACCAAGCCAGGCAGGTGCCCAGGCAATGCCGAATCCATCCCGAACCATCTTCCAAGCCGATTCGCCGTCATCGAATACGTGCTTCGCGCGGGGTACATAACGCAGTTCTTTACGGTCGACCGGTGATTTGAAGTTCCAGTTGTCGACCTGGCCCGTCGCCTTGTTTCTGAAACCGATAAGCGAGTGCTCGCCTAGTACCGCCGGGGTTTCTGGTATGCCGTGGGTACGCAGATATTCCGGCGCCGCACAGGCAACCCATGGAAACTTGAAAAGTTCGCGGGAAACATAACCCGGCCAGCCATCGAGCTTGCCGGAGCGAATCGCGATGTCGATGCCGTGCGCAGCAAGATCTGTCATCTCGTCACTGAATTGCAACTCGATCTGGATTTCCGGATGCGCGCGCAAAAAGACCGGTAATTCGGGCATCAGGCAGGTACGCGCGAAAGCAGTCGACGCGACGATCCGCACACGTCCCGCAGCACCGGCGCTACCGAGTTCGGCAAGTAGGCTTTCCGTGCGCTCCAAATCATTCAACAAGCTGCGCCCTTCGCTAAGAAGGCGCTCGCCCTCATCGGTCAAGGATAACGAGTGCGTACTCCGATGCAACAGACGTACACCGTACGTTTGCTCGAAACGACTGAGTGCCTTCGACATTGCCGAGGTCGTGGTTCCGGCCTGGCGAGCCGCTTCGGCGAAAGACCCAGCGTCGACAATGCGTACAAACCACAGAAGTTGAATCAGACCAGGGGGGAGTGGCGGTATTGACATGAAGTCAACACTAACATGAATTAGAAGTCACTACACATGTATTGAATGTCCAATGAGAATGATGGCTTCCCATGGAGAAGATGATGAAATTTCTTGCACTCTTGACGCCGACCGCTCAACGAACGCTTGCGGAGTTTGGCCCCTATCTGGTTGAGGAGGAGCAGGTAGTTTGGGAGTCGTATCGCACGGGCAGTTTGCGCGAGTTCTACTTCCAGCCGAGCCCACCGGTAGTCAGCTTGGTTTACGAAGCGGAAAATGCCGCGGCGGTCGACGCAGAGCTCGATCTGCTGCCGATGATCAAGGCTGGCTTGCTTGATCGTCGCGTAGTTCAGCTCGGCCCCTGGTTACCGCTCGAAGTGGTATTCGACAAGCAGTTGATGCCGTCCGTTTGAAATCGACAAATCCATGATTCCTGCATCGTGTCTTCGCGAGATCGTGCGAGTCGATTTGCCTGGCGAAAGTGCCATTGCGCCCTTATATTGCGGAGCAGATCTCGCCGATGCCTTTGCGGTGAAACTTACTTCGAACCAAGTTTGCGATGTGGCCGACATGGCGGAGACTATTCTTGGACAGTCACCGCGATGGGTACGGATGCTGCTGGCCTTACGCGACGCGATAGTGGGCCGGTTTGGGTTGAAGACGTCGCGAAAGTTAAGAAAGGAAATACTCGATCGAGGAGGCGACGCTATCGCTTTCTTTCGCATACTAAAACGTTCGGAACGGGAAATCATCCTGGGTGAAGATGATAAACACCTCGACTTCAGGATATCGATCCTGGTGCGCGAGGCTGAGCGTGAGGTCATAGCGACTACCGTCGTGCATTGCCATAACGGCCTCGGTCATTCGTATCTGAAGGCTATTACGCCATTTCATGGTTTGGTGGTCCGTTCAGGTTTGCGACGCTCGGCTCGATCCCTAAGTCGAAGTTCGTGACACACGTTAATGGCCAATGTCTGCGTCGCTTAGCGAGATGCTTAGGTACGGAGCGCCGCAGGTCACGGGAGGTATTGCTGGTCACTGTCTCTCGCCGAACTGGTCCAGGCAAGCTATCCGTTCGCTCACGGCTAGCATCCGTGCTGCAAATTTCTGTAGCCTGCAAATGGAGCGCCCGGAGCCGGTTCGGCGCGAAGTATGGGTAGGAAGCGGTCCGTAACGGTGGGAGTCAAACTTGGCGGGGCGTTGTGGGCGGCAGTGTGAGTCTGCTGCCTGAATAGCTATACCAGTGAATTTCCGACCCGCAGCTTGAAATCCGGCGCATTCCGGGTTTTCATTAGCTCGACAAACCGGTCTTAGGTAACCTTCGCATGTTTCGGTAGGAACTCGACGAGCGCTTGCCGATCCTTGCGTTTCACAATCTCGATGATCGTGTCGTGTTCAGCCAGATTCCTCTCGAACTGGATATCCAGTTCTTCCGGGGTCGACTCGGCCTCCAGCTTGTACAAATGGACGAGCAGGCGGCGGACATGTCGATGCGTGGACCGGGCAAAGTCATAGAAGAAGCTGTTTCCCACCGCCTGGCTCATGCGCATATGGAACTTCTCGTTCATCGCAGTGATATTGAGAAATGCCCGGTCGCCAGTGCCGGCACCTCTTCGATCCGTCGCTGCCGCGGAACTAACTGTAGACACTCGAAGAGCCAGGTGCGGGTGAGGCGACCGAAGTCAGCATCGAACTGATGCCCGAGCAGATCTTCGACGACGCGCTGCGTCAATTGAACACGCAGCGGCACAAGTGAGGTAAAGCTGGCGATGGTGCGACGCGCGTCGCTGTATTGCGTCGTCTCGTGTCCCCGGCACACATCGCAACGACCGACGGATAGTCGACCAAAAACCGATTAGTTTACAAAAATCGATTTTCCTGTTGACTTACGCCAAGGTGCTCGCCTAAGATTGTCCATCGATTATTTTTTCATTAATCGATAGGACCTTCGCTCGTCGGCGCCGGAAGGCGAGCGTGCTCTACGGTACCCATACGGCTTCGACCCGAACCAGCATGCTTCCAGCAAGAATCAACCGTGAATCGGTACGTGAGGCGATCGGCGAATATGCTGATCCCGCCGCAACTTTCGACGAGCGTTCCGACATCTATCGCGAACTCATCGGCTTTGTGCCGCCACGTATCGAAGCTCGCTTCGCCGTCACCGGCGCGCTTGATCCGGCCATCGTCGATCTTCAAGAAAAAGTGCGAACGCACGCGATGTATCCGAAGAACTTCGATGTGAAAACCGCACAGTTGATGCTGTTCGGCATGCTGCTGATGGACGGCAGCGATGCGGCGGTGCTGCACGCGATCGCGGCGCGTCGTGCTGGGGCGAGCTGGGGAGAAATGCAGGATACGGTTAATCTCTGTTTCCTGTTTCGCGGTATGTCCGCAGCCAACAAGGGAGCCGAAATCATGGGCAATATCGCCCACCGCGAGGTCACCGAGGCGGCAACGAAAAACGGCGCTTCGGCTTGACCCGGCACTCCGTCATGACGATCCAACCGTTCAATATCGAGGCGCTCGGCGCGCGATTACATCACGCGCTCGAAACCGCCTGCGCCATCGATCCGCTGACCGTCGAATTTCCGCAGTTGTCGGTGAGTGATGCGTACGCCATCCAGCATGCGATGATCGCTCACCGCACGGCGCGGGGCGATAGGGTGGTCGGAAAAAAAATCGGCATTACCAGCAAAGTCGTCATGGACATGCTAGATGTCGACCAGCCCGATTTCGGCGTGCTGCTTTCCAGCATGTCGTACGACGACGGCGCGTCGATTTCCGCCAGCCGTTTCATCGCGCCGCGTGCGGAAGGCGAAATTGCGTTTGTTATCGCGGATGACATCCATGGTCCCGGTCTCACGCCAGCCGATCTGCTCGCGAGCATCGCCTACGCGGTACCGTGTTTCGAGATCGTCGACTCGCGGATTCGCGACTGGAAGATCAGGATCGCGGACACGATTGCCGACAACGGATCGTCCGGCGCATTTGTTCTGGGCGACGCGATTGCGCCACTCAACGCGCTCGATTTGCGCTGCGCCGGCATGGTGCTCGAAAAGAACGGCCAGATCATCGGCACCGGCGCAGGCGCTGCCGCGCTTGGCGACCCGCTCGCCAGCATAACGTGGCTCGCTAATCAACTCGGTGAACTCGGCATCGGCCTGAAGGCGGGCGAAGTCGTTTTATCCGGCTCGCTGTCGATCATGTTTCCGGTCGCTGCCGGCGACAGCATCGCGATGACAATCAGCGGGCTCGGTTCGTGCCGGGCCCGCTTTGTCGAATGAGGATTTCATCATGAATCAATCCACGACTCTCGATGAGACAAGTGTCGGACGACTCGCCGCGTTGCTCCACGACGCCGAAACGAACGCGCGCGAAGTTACGAAAATCACTGACGCTTTGCCGGATCTCACACAGGAAGACGCCTACGCGATTCAACACGAAATTCTGCGTATTCGTCTGGCCAACGGCGAGCGGCTGTCGGGCCGGAAAATGGGGCTGACCTCATTCGCGAAAATGAAGCAGATGGGCGTAGAACGCCCAATTTATGGCTTTCTGACCGACCGCAGTTGCCTCGTCGACGGTGCGGAGTTGCCGATGCGAGACCTGATCCATCCCAAGGTCGAAGCCGAAATTTCGGTCATCACGTCGCACGAACTGCGCGGCCCCGGCTGTACGGCAACCGAAGCGCTGGCGGCAATCGATATGGTGTATGCGTCGATTGAAGTTATCGACTCGCGCTATCGCGATTTTCGTTTCGACCTTGTGAGCGTGATCGCAGACAACACGTCGGCCGCCCGCTACGTAATCGGTGCGAAAGGCGCGCCTGCGGCGCTGCTCGATCTGCGCAATCTCGGTGTGGTGCTCGAACGGAACGGCGAAGTGCTCGCCACCGGTGCCGGCGCTGCGGTGCTGGGCCATCCGGCGGCAAGCCTCGCGGCGCTGGTCAATATGCTCGCAGCGGAAAACCAGTCCCTGCCGGCCGGCACGCTCGTGATGACCGGCGGCGTAACAGAAGCATTTCGCGTCGATGCTGGCGACACGGTGCATGTCACGGTACAAGGTGTCGGCACCGCCGAATTGAAGCTCGTTTAACTGCGTCCCATCAGGAATTCAAAAGATGCCTATCGCCCGTATTTCGATCATGGATGGCCGAACCGATGAACAGAAAGCAGCGTTGATTGCTGCTGTCACCGAAGCGATTCATCGGAGCGTCGGTGCACCCCGCGAAAACATTCGCGTTTTGCTCGACGAAGTTCCCCGCACGCAGTGGGGGATCGCCGGCAAGACCGCGCATGAACTCGACAGACACTGAGATCGGCGGCTAAGCGACGTATAGAAACGCTGGAGTGCTAGTGAAACACAGTCGAAAAACGAAGGTGGCGATTATCGGTTCCGGCAATATCGGCACCGATCTGATGATCAAGATCATGCGCAACAGCGAGTACCTCGAAATGGGGGCAATGGTCGGCATCGATCCAGATTCAGATGGTCTCGCGCGAGCGGCGCGTCTCGGCGTCGCGACGACGCATGAAGGTGTGCAAGGTCTCATCGACCTGCCGGTATTCGAGGACATCGAAGTCGTATTCGATGCGACTTCCGCGGGAGCCCACATAAAAAACGACGCGCTCCTGCGGCAGTACAAGCCCGATATACGCATGATCGATCTCACGCCTGCTGCAATCGGCCCGTATTGCGTACCGGTCGTGAACCTGGATAAGACCGTTGCCGAACGGAACGTCAACATGGTCACGTGCGGTGGTCAGGCAACCATTCCGATGGTCGCGGCAGTGTCGGCGGTCGCGAAAGTCCACTACGCGGAAATCGTCGCGTCGATCAGCAGCAAATCCGCGGGTCCGGGCACACGCGCCAATATTGACGAGTTTACCGAAACGACTTCAAAGGCGATCGAGACGGTCGGTGGCGCGGCGAAGGGCAAAGCGGTCATCGTGCTGAATCCGGCCGAGCCCCCGCTGATCATGCGCGACACGGTTTATGTATTGTCGGAGCTCGCCGATCAGGCAAAAGTCGAAGCGTCGATCGATGCGATGGTGCGTGCGGTAAGCGCGTACGTTCCGGGTTATCGCCTGAAACAGAATGTCCAGTTCGATGTGATTACCGAACACGCACCGCTGATCATTCCAGGCCTTGGCGAGTTCAGCGGCACGAAAACCTCTGTGTTCCTCGAAGTCGAAGGTGCCGCGCATTATCTGCCCGCGTACGCAGGTAATCTCGACATCATGACTTCCGCCGCGCTCGCGACAGCCGAGCGCATGGCGCGGACGTCGCTTGGCGTTGGAGTTTAGGCATGAGTAAAAAACTCTATATTTCCGACGTGACGCTGCGCGACGGCAGCCACGCGATCCGCCATCAGTACTCGATCAAGAACGTGCAGGACATCGCGCGCGCGCTCGACGCCGCGAAGGTGGACAGCATCGAGGTCGCGCACGGCGACGGCCTGCAGGGGTCGAGCTTCAACTACGGCTTTGGCGCGCACAGCGACCTGGAATGGATCGGCGCGGTGGCTGACGTGGTGAAGCACGCGAAGATCGCGACGCTGCTGCTGCCGGGCATCGGCACGATCCACGACCTGAAGGCCGCGTACGACGCGGGCGCGCGCGTGGTGCGGGTGGCGACGCACTGCACCGAAGCGGACATCTCGAAGCAGCACATCGAGTACGCGCGCGAACTTGGGATGGATACCGTCGGTTTCCTGATGATGAGCCACATGACGACGCCGGAGAAGCTGGCGGTCGAGGCGAAGAAGATGGAGAGCTACGGCGCGACCTGCATCTACGTGGTGGACTCGGGCGGCGCGCTGAGCATGAACGACGTGCGCGACCGGTTCCGCGCGTTCAAGAGCGTGCTCAAGCCCGAGACCGAAACCGGCATGCACGCGCACCACAACCTGTCGCTGGGCGTGGCGAACTCGATCGTCGCGGTGGAAGAGGGTTGCGACCGGATCGACGCGTCGCTGGCGGGGATGGGCGCGGGCGCGGGCAACGCGCCGCTCGAAGTGTTCATCGCGGCGGCGGAGCGCCTCGGCTGGAATCACGGCACCGATCTGTACACGCTGATGGACGCGGCCGACGACATCGTGCGTCCGTTGCAGGACCGGCCGGTGCGGGTGGATCGCGAGACGCTGGCGCTCGGTTATGCGGGCGTGTATTCGAGCTTCCTGCGGCACTCGGAGGTGGCGGCGAAGAAGTACGGCCTCAAGACGGTGGACATTCTCGTCGAACTGGGTAAGCGCCGCATGGTCGGCGGGCAGGAAGATATGATCGTGGATGTCGCGCTCGATCTTCTCAAACGCGCGGCCCAGTGATCACTCGAATAATCTAATGGAGTTGAGCAATGCCCAAGATTCTCGTTCAGTCATCCCAGGCCCCCGTTACCGGGTTCACCGACGCAAGCAAGCCGTCGCCGCTCGCCCAAGCCATTCGTGCGGGTGATTTTCTGTACGTATCGGGGCAGGGTCCGCTCGACCCGGTAACCCGTAAGGTCACAGCGGACGATATCGCGACACAAACGCGTCAAGTGCTCGCGAATCTCGCTGCCGTGCTCGAAGCCGGCGGCGCGACTATCGCACACGTGGTTAACATGCGCGTTTGCTTGCGCAACACTTCGGATTTTCCGGTGTTCAACGAGACGTTCCGTGAAGTGCTGAACGGCGAAAAAGTGACGCGTACTTGCACGGGGGGCACACCGCATCGCGCGGGCGTGCTGGTTGAGATCGATTGTGTCGCCTACCTCGGCTGATCGGAGGCAATATGTACAAGATGCCCATCGTCAGCATTAAGGATCGCGTCGATAGCCTGAATGAAAGCGGCAAGTACGTCAGCGTGATGTGGCAACAGCCAGAATCGCTGGTATTCGTCGCTCGTGGCCGCGCTTATCGCAGCGAATTCCATATCAATCCAACCGACGAAGTGATGGTCCAGATCAAGGGCGAAATGCATCTGCACTATCGCACGCCCGAGGGCAAGGAAGAGATCGCAATCATTCCAGAAGGCTCGGCCATTCACACGCCGGCAGGCATTCCGCATTCGCCGCGTTTCCCGCCCGACGCCTACGCGATGATTCTCGAACGGGCGCGCAGGGAAGGCGAGGTGGATATATTCCAGTGGTATTGCCCGGAGTGCGATCACCTGCTGCACGAAGAACACTTTACGGTCGGCAACTACGGTGTCGATCCGGTCGCGCAAGCCTATCGCAACTTCTACGACAATGTAGCGTATCGCACCTGCAAAGGCTGCGGTTACGTGATGCCGAATGCGCTGGCCGAAGCAGAAGCTGCAGAGCAAAAGAGCGCCGGTGCGGAATGACATGGACGTCAGGCGCAAGACCGGCTGGCTCTGCCCGCGGTGCGGGACCACGCAACGCGGCGTACCGGATAGCGCGCTGACTACCGATGTTTTCAGGTGGCGGGCACCGAAGGTTTCCGCTTGCGCAACGCTGCCGCCACATTCATACCGGTACGTTCGATATGCTCCTTGAGCAAAGCACAAGCCTTGTCGGCATCACGCGCAAGCGCGGCAGAGCAGATATTCGCATGTTCATCAGCGACCGACGGATCGAGGGAGTTGCCTTCAAGGAACATGCGCCGATAACGATCATTCAAATCGTGCAGGATCGAGCAGAAATGCAATACCAGCGGCATGCCGCATGCCGCCAACAAGTCATGATGAAGCGTACGGTGCGTGATTTCCCAGTCGTCGAGATCGACGTTCTTCGCACCAATACGTTTGTTGAGCTGGTAGATGCCGGCGACGATCGAGCTTTCCCATGCGTTATCGCCGAGCCTTATCGATTCGCGCAGCGCGAACGTTTCGAGCATCGTGCGCAAACGCGTCACTTCAACCAGATTCGGTTCGGAAACCGGTGCGACACGATACCCACGATTGCTCTCGAGGCTAACGAACCCTTCGGCAGCGAGGCGCGACAGCGCCTCCCGCAACGGACTCAGCGAAACGCCGAGATCGGCACGCAGATCTTCCAGGTTGATCTTTTTGCCCGGCGGCATCGCGCCACTGGTGATCTGCATACGCAGCGTGTTGGCAACCGCCGAGGACAGCGTCTGACCCGCGCCTGCGCCTGAATTAAGCATTTCCGCCATAAAGGTCCACTCCTGGATACAAATTTAGTCTTCGGGATTATAGACCAAAAATCGACTAAATTTGGATAATCGATTATATTTCGTTGTACCTTATTTGAGACGTGGAGAGTTTGATGGCGATTGAGACGCTTAACTTCATCGGCGGTGAATTCGTTCCTGCCGCATCCGGACGCTTGTTCGACAATCGTAGCCCTGTCGACAACTCGCTGATTTCGCGTGTGCACGAAGCCGGTCAGGCTGAAGTCGATGCGGCAGTTGCAGCAGCCAGAGCTGCGCTGCACGGCCCTTGGGGGAGCATGTCGGTACAGAACCGCGCGGACATGCTCTATGCGGTGGCGGAAGAAATCAATCTGCGTTTCGACGACTTCCTGCAGGCGGAAGTTGCCGATACCGGGAAGCCGAGGTCTCTCGCGTCACACCTCGATATCCCGCGCGGTGCCGCAAACTTCAAGGTTTTTGCCGATACAGTGAAGAGCGCTGGCGCAGAGTTTTTCGAAATGTCGACGCCGGATGGTGGGACAGCGCTGAACTATGTGCTACGCCGTCCGAAGGGGGTGATCGCCGTGGTGTGCCCCTGGAATCTGCCACTGCTGCTGATGACGTGGAAGGTTGCCCCGGCGATCGCGTGCGGCAATACGGTGGTCGTCAAACCGTCCGAGGAAACGCCATCGACCGCAACGCTTCTCGGCGAAGTGATGAACAAGGTCGGCGTACCGGCGGGCGTATACAACGTTGTGCATGGTTTCGGTCCCGACTCCGCAGGCGAATTCCTGACAAAACATGCGGGTGTCAACGCGATTACCTTTACCGGTGAGACAGGAACTGGAGCGAAGATCCTGGAAACGGCCGCGAGCGGCATCAAGGCCACGTCGATGGAGCTCGGCGGCAAAAATCCGTCGATTGTGTTCGCGGATTGCGACCTCGAAAATGCACTTGAAGTCACCAGCCGCGCGGTGTTCGCCAACTGCGGGCAGGTGTGCCTCGGCACCGAACGTGTGTACGTCGAACGTCCGTTGTTCGACGAATTCGTCCAGCGCTTCGGCGAAATCGCACGTACCACGAAGCCGGGTCACCCTGACGATGCGAATGGCAAGATGGGGCCGCTGATTTCGCTGGGTCACCGCGAAAAGGTGCTGTCGTACTACACACGCGCGAAAGAAGAAGGTGCGATGATCGTGGCCGGCGGCGGGATTCCAGTTATGCCTGCGGAACTGGCGGAAGGCGCGTGGATCGAGCCGACCGTATGGACCGGACTGCCGGAAAGCAGCGCCGTCGTCCGAGAGGAAATTTTCGGCCCCTGCTGCCATATCGCTCCATTTGACACCGAAGAGGAAGTCGTTGCGCTTGCTAACGACACACGTTACGGGCTCGCTGCTGCAGTACACACGCGCAATTTGCAGCGTGCACATCGGATTGCTGCGCAGCTCGAGGTCGGTACCTGCTGGATCAACGCATGGTTCCTGCGCGATCTGCGTACGCCGTTCGGTGGCGCGAAGATGTCGGGCATCGGCCGCGAGGGCGGTTTGCATTCCTTGGAGTTCTATACCGAACTGCGCAATGTTTGTGTGAAGCTGTAATCGCGGCATTTCGCTCCCGGTATGCGCATCGGGAGCACGTCTCTTTATACAGGCTGAAACAAAATGGACATGCAACTGGGTTCCGCTCGAATTACGCGAATCGAAGACTATCACGGGCCGGGTCTCGCTCCGGAGTTCATGTTTCCGGCGATCCAGAAGCAGATGTGGCACGATTCGCCTGAATGGGCCCGTCGCTTTGTCGATTTACCGGAAAATCGCCTGCTGACCAGCATCCATAGCTGGCTCGTGCGTACGCCGCATCATACGATATTGATCGACAGTTGCATTGGCAACCACAAACAGCGTCCGTCGATTCCGCATTTTCACATGCGCGATGTGCCATGGCTCGAACGTCTGCGTGCCGCCAGCGTTCACCCCGGAGATGTAGATTTCGTGATGTGCACGCACTTGCACGCCGATCACATCGGCTGGAATACGCAGTTGAAGGATGGTCGCTGGATACCCACGTTTCCAAATGCGAAATATCTTTTTAACCGCCGGGAATTCGACCGTTGGGATTCACGCCGCCCGGATTATGCGGCCAGACCTATCAACGACAATGCGTTCGAGGACAGTCTTTTGCCCGTGCTCGAAGCCGGTCAGGTCCAATTCGTCGAGGACGGTTATAGCGTCGACGATATTCTGACCGTGGAATCCGCGCCCGGCCATACGGCAGGCAACGTGAAGATTCGTGTGCGCTCGGGAGGAAGCGAAGGGATGTTTGCTGGCGACACAATTCACCATCCACTGCAACTTCACTATCCGGATCTATGCTCGCATTTCGACGAGGATCCAGGCGTCGCCCTCCAGACTCGTATCCGGATGCTGAACGATTGCGCGGAACGCGGGTCCCTGCTGATGCCAACGCACTTTGCAGCGCCTTTCTGCTGCCGCATCGCCGGACACCACGCTAACGGCGGATATCTGCCGGACTGGAACGTCTGAACATCGTAAGTCGACCGCTGCCCGATCCGGGTGGCGTGAAAGCGCCGCCCGGTCATTCGGGCGGCCCGTCCCGTAGAAACAGAACTGCTACGAGCTGATCAGCAGTTACTGCAACATACGAATTTCGGACGGAACGCCGCGCCTTCCGCTTCTACTTCTGCAACGTGCGGCGCAGCGAAGTGCGTGGGAAACAGCAGCGAACGTTTTTCCACGCAGCCTTCGAGCACTCTGCGGCGGGTCACCAGGGCCTCTTCTGGCCGCTCGCAGAAACGGGTATTCCATGTCGGCTCGTACAACTGAATCGGGTGATGAATCACATCGCCGCAAAATACGCCGGACTTGCCCGCGTCGCTCAATTTCAGGATGATATGGCCAGGTGTATGGCCCGGCGCCGGTTCGACCAGCAGCTTGTCGTCGATTGCATGTGCCCCGTCCAGCAGCACCGCCTGGCCGCTCTGGATCACCGGTAGCACACTGTCGTCGTACACTGCCACACGGCCCGGATTCTGCGTACGCCGCTCACCGATAGACGAATCCCAGTGTTCGTTCTCGATGCGGGAAAACAGATACTTCGCATTCGGAAACGTGGGCACCCAGCGACCGTCGACCAGTTGGGTATTCCAGCCCACGTGGTCGGTATGCAAGTGCGTGCACAGCACGATGTCTATGTCATCGGGCGAGGAACCGGCCGCTCGCAATCGTTCCAGAAACGGCACGTCGAGTTGATGGAAGCGGGGCAACCACGGCCGTTCCTTGTGATTTCCGGCGCAGCTATCGAGCAGGATCGTGTGCGTTCCGGTACGGATCAACCACGAATGATTGCTGGTGATCAGCTTGTCGTTGACCGGGTCGTAGTGCGTCGGCACCATCCACGGAAAATGCTGCGCGAAGCGCTCACGATCCAGTGCAGGCAGGAAGCTTCCAGCCGGAGTATCGTTCGGCCCGATTTGCTCTTCAATGCGCGTAACAGTGGTCGTTCCAATAAGCCAGGTCTGCATCGCTACTCCCTTATGAATTTCATTGCACTTTGCGTTCTTCACGGCGATCAAGCGCACCAAAGCCCATCGTCATGAGAGGCAAAAACCACGGCTTACCGGTATAGAACGGCAAAGTCGGGAAATTACCCTGCTCGAACACACAGGAGGATTCGTTGCCGCCACCAATGATCTTACGAGCAAGATGAAAACCCAGATAGTTCATCATCGCGACGCCGTTGCCGTTGCACCCTGCAACGTAATACAGACCGTCTATCTGGCCGATGTGGGGCAGGCGGTCAAATGTGAACGCAACCTTGCAGCCCCACGCGTAGTCGATTCGCTTACCTGCGAGCAACGGGAAGCTCCCGATCATCCGGCCGTAGAGTTTTTCGGCGGCTTCCTCGGGGGAAACCTCCGACGGCGCCGCGCGCCCGCCGTACAAAAAACGCGAACCGTCCGGCGTCCGACGGAAATACGCCATCAAGCGCCGGCTATCGGCGCCCGTGCGGTGGAATGGCACGACCTGATTGGCAAGTTCCTGCGGCAGACGCTCGGTAACGATGATATGGCTCGCAACAGGGATCACGCGGTTTCCGAGTGGCGACCCTTTCAGACGCATCGCTTGCGCGTTTGTCGTGACCGCGACAGACGTTGCCTGAATCGCTGCATCATCGGTCACCACGGTGAACTGCGATGGTCCTTGCCGATCCATACGGCGAACCGTGGTACGGTCTACAAGATGCACACCTGCTTCACGGCACAACTTCAATAGCGCTTGCAGATAACGCGCAGGTTGCAGTTGACCGGAACGTGGAATGACCATCACACCATGAAAGCGATCAGAACCGATTTCCTCGTGCTGATCGCCACGTGTCACCATATAGGCGTTCGCGTCAAACAATCGGTTCGTCGCTTCCATCCGCTTTTCCAGAATTCCATAGTGTTCCGGCGTCGTCGCGCAGGTGAGGCGGCCATTCATGCGGAAGTCACAATCGATTGCATGCTTCGCGATGAAATCCTGCATGTGAATCAGCGATTGGAGCGCGCCGTGCGCGAGTTCGGGGACGCTGGGGCCTTTGTCGCCCGCCCATTTTCGCCAGCGCGTGACGGCGGCAAAATCGATACCGAAACTGACGCCGCCGCTATTGCGTGCGCTCGCGTTAAAGCCAAACTGGTCAGCTTCGAATACAACCACCTTGACGCCGTTGCGCGCGAGCTCCAATGCCGTCGCCAGCCCGGAAAATCCACCACCAACTACCGCGACATCGTACGAACTCGACAACGAAGGACGCACTTCGTTCTGCGGCGGCGCTTCGTCCCACCAATACGGCCGCTGCGCGAAATCCTGGTTCGGCAGTGTGCTAGAAATCATGCTGAGGGCTCCACAGTGAAGCGTGCGTTATTCGGTGACGTCGCGCTTTGCCGCGATAACTTCGACTTCCACGCGCAAATCGCGCTGAGCGAGTTGCGCGACGCCGAGCAGCGTCATTGCGGGGCGTGCATCGCCAAGATAGGGATTGCGCACGCGTGCGTAAGCGGGTTGCTCGCTCAGGTCGAGCATGTAGGTATTGATCTTGATGACATCGGCCATTGTCATGCCAGCCGCCTGCAACAGGATGACGAGGTTGTCATAGATGCGCTTCGTCTGCGCTTCGATACCTTGCTCGATCGTGCCGTCAGCCTGAGTCCCGACCAGGCCGCAGGTGTAGACGAAACGCGCACCGGGCTGCACCTCAATGGCGTGGCTCCACGGACCGGGCGGCGGCCGCAGGAGCGGGCTGGAAATGGGGCGGAAAGTGAGGGCTGTCATAGGAGTCACTCCAAACGTAACCAGAAATCAGCGCGTTGTCCTTGCCGGACGCTTCCACGGAATCAGCATTTGTTCGAGTTTCACGATGCCGAGTTGAAGCAGATAACCGATCAGGGAAACGAGAATCAACGCGACGAACATGTCCCGAACCTCGAAGATCTGCCAGGAATGCCAGATGACGTAACCGAGTCCGTGGTTCGTGCCGAAGTTCTCCGCAATGATCACGACGATCAGCGCCATCCCCATGCCGAGTTGAAAGCCAGTGAAAATGTACGGAACGGATGCGGGCAACGCAATCGTCCGGTACGTTTGCCAGCGGGTCGCGTGGAAGTTCTTCGCCACATCGAGATAGATACGGTCGATATTTACGACGCCGGCGAGTGTGCTCATGAATACCTGAAAGAAAACGGCAATTGCGACGATGACCCATTTCGACGGATCGCCCAGACCGAAGATAAGCATTACCAGTGGGAAAAGCGCGATCTTTGGAATCGGGTAAATCGCAGAGATGATTGGTTGCAGGACGTTGCGCAGGGTTTTCGAAATCCCCATTACAACGCCGAAAAACACCCCGGGGATCGCGCCGAGAAAGAAGCCGATCATCATCCGGCTGATCGTGTACCCGATGTCGATCCAAAGATCCGGCGTTGTGCTCATCGCGAAGAACTCTTCGATGATCGACGATGGCGACGGAAAAAACCGCGGGTCGAGCAGACCGACACGCACTAGTACTTCCCAGATCAGCAGCAGGAGCACGGGCGACGCAATCGCCATGAACCAGCCGCGCCCAATCAGTCCGTGCAAAAACGACTTTTTTCTGTCTTTGTCCGCGACGATCTTTACTTCAATCGAATTCAAGGTGCTCATTTTCCGACTACCTCTTCTCGCAGCATCATCCATATCTCGCGGCTCAAGCTCGCGTACTCGGGGTTGTCTTTCAGGTCGTACACCGCGCGCGGCCGGGGAAAATTGATACGCAAATCCGCCTTTAACCGGGCCGGACGCCCGCTCATCACGATCACCCGGTCGCTGAGCACCAGGGCTTCGTCGATCGAGTGCGTGATGAAGAGGACGGTCTTGCGGGTTTCGCTCCACAGGCGCAGCAATTCCTCTTGCAGCACAATCTTGTTCTGTTCGTCGAGCGCCGCAAACGGCTCGTCCATCAACAGAATTTCAGGATCGTTGGCGAACGCTCGCGCGACACTGACGCGCTGCTTCATGCCGCCGGACAGTTGATGTGGATAAGCATTGGCAAAACGCTCAAGACCGGTCAGCGACAGAAAGTGATTCACCTTGCTTTCCGTCTGCGCCGGATCGACGCCGCGCAGACGCAGGCCATACGCAACGTTCGCACGCACGTTCATCCACGGAAACACCGAGGTTTCCTGAAACATCATGGTAGCGAGCGGCTTCGTCGGATCGGTTTGACGAACCGTTACGTTGCCTTCGGACGGCGTTTCAAGGCCGGCCAGAATGCGTAGCAGCGTGGTCTTGCCACAGCCGGAAGGTCCGACTATGCAGATAAATTCGCCCTCTTGGACATCGAGATTGCATCGTTCAAGTGCGACGACCGGCGCGTGCCCCGTATGGAACTCTTTTCGCAGCCCGTTGATAGAGATTTTCGGATTCATTTCAGGGCGAGAATTGGGCTCTACATTCCGACGCCCGATGCGCCGGTCCATGGAGCCGCGGTTAGTAAGTTACTTGTACGCACCGAGTTTCTTGACAGCGTATTCTGCGTAGGACGTATCGACGATCTTCGAGATGTCGACCGGTTGCTTCATGTACCCGGCCGAAACCCACCACAGCATGTCTTCCTTCATCCCGGGCACATTCAGTGTGCCGTTAGGATTGATGCCAGGGAATGCCATGGTTTTGTAAACGGTGGGATTTTTCACCGATGTATGCCGGGTAAGAATCGAAACCAGTTCGTCGCGCGGAATCTTGTTGTCGATTGCGTCGGTGTAGTAGCGCGCGGCTTTCAGGTACGCAACCATGAACCGCTTCGCGACGTCGGGCCGTTTGATGATGCCGGGACCGTACAGCAGCGCACCGTATTGCTGGTTCGGGTAGATGGTGTCTACGCGCCTCCAGACGGTCGCAATACCTTGCGCCTGGACCTGACTGACCAGCGGTTCGATCAGCACGCCGACTTCGACGTTCTTCGTGCCCAATCCGGCAGCGACATCACCGAAGTTCATGTTGATCAGATTGATATCCGATTCCTTGATACCGGATGATGCGAGCAGATGATGCAGGGTGACTTCGCTGCTGACGCCGTCTTTGAAGCCGGTGAGGGCGAGCACGCGACCCTTGAGGTCGGCGGGGGCCTTGATCTTGTCCGTCAAATCTTCACGGACAACGAATGCAAAATAGCCGTGACCCGGTGAAGAACTCCCCTTGTCCGCGACAATCTTGAAGTCGATGCCCTGACGGATTGCGTTGTACACGCCGGCGCTCGGCGGCCCACCCGACGCGTCGAGGCCGCCACTCGCGAGTTCGGTCATCATCGCCGCGCCCGAATCGACCTGTTCGACCTGAACATCGAGATTCTGTTCTGCGAAGAACCCCTTGTCCAAGGCGATATAGAAGGGTGCATCCGCAATGGATGCATACGCACCAACACGCACCTTGTCCGCTGACCAGGCACTGTCGATGCCCAACACGCCGATGCCTGCGAGCAGCAAGACCAGTTTGGGTGCAAATCTCAGAACCACTTTCTTCATGTCTACTCCTGTCAAATGCGGCGACCAAAAGGTAATCATGTCCGGACGATCGTGCCCGCAAGAAAGGCCGCAATTGCGGCCTGCGTGTCCATCGAGGCTCATGCATCCCGGGTCACGGGGGCGCCCCAGGGAAAGAATCGATTTTTGAAAATTGTATCGGTTTTCTCGGGGTTGTGTGCTTAAATAAAAAAAATCGCTAAGGAGGAAGAATGTCACGCAGCCGCATCGCAGCGCCTAACGCATGGCGCACCGAGGATTTTCAACAGGATCGCGAGTGGTCCTATGAATTGACGCAATCCGATCGGGTCGATATTAAGTGGGCATTGAAAAATGCCTGTACATCAGGGTTAACGATTCCTTTCGGCGCCGGGCAGTTTCCCTTGGGCGCTTTCGGCGAGCAGCTGAAACGATTGCGCGTCGAACTCGAAGAGGGGAGCGGCGTCATGTTTTTGCGCGGCCTCGAAATCGACGACTACGGCCTTGAAGGCACACGTACGGTCTATTGGGGCATCGGTGCGCATCTGGGCGTCGGCCTCGCACAAAACCCGCGTGGCGATCTACTTGTGAACGTTCGTGACGAGGGCGGCGATCCGTATCTGGACCCAACCCAACGCGGCTATCACACCGCACAGCGTTTGCCGTTCCACAACGACCAGGGCGACGTGGTCGGACTGCTGTGCTTCCGTTCAGCGAAAGCCGGTGGTTTGAGTTGTATCTGTAGTGCAGCGGCGATCCACGACAAAATGCTGGATACGCGGCCGGATCTGGTCGAGGCGTTGTACGGTCCTTTCTACGCAGACGTTCGCGGCGAAGAGCCTGCCGGCAGGAAGCCGTACTACGTCGAGCCGCGTTTCGCGGTCTTCAATGGTCGCTTCTACGCCCAGCATGGACCGACGTATATTCGGTCGGCGCAACGCTTTCCCGAAGTGCCGCGACTCACCGGCCAGCAACTGGAAGCAATGGACATGATCGATACGCTGGCGGCGAGCGAAGAATTCCGGGTGGATATGGATTTCCGTCCGGGCGACCTTCAGTTTCTCAACAATCATCTGGTGCTGCACTCGCGCACCACGTTCGAAGATTTCGCCCAGCCCGAGCTAAAGCGGCATCTGCTGCGACTCTGGCTTTGCACGCCGTATTACAAGGAAATTCCTCCGTTCTTCAAGGATCGCTACGAAGACATGGACTTCTGGCTGCGTCATCCTGTAACAAAGTAGTCTTCTTTGCGATTGCGCTATCGGCGTTGGTGCCGATAGTGTTGCTGTCCCCTCTTGTCAGGGGTTTGTTGGCCCCGAAATCGAACTACTAACGTAGTAGTGCTAAATAACTATCTTGAACGGGAACCATGATGAAAAAAAGGAAAATTTTTGTTTCTGCCGCACTACTTGGCAGTGCTACATCTGTCACGTACGCCCAGAGTTCGGTAACGATCTACGGGGTTCTCGATGCGGCTGTGACCTATGCGCATGCGAGTGGGGCCGGCAGCAAGTTTTCGATGGATTCGAGCGGTTTGAGTTCTTCGAAATTTGGCCTTATTGGCACAGAGGATCTCGGCGGGGGACTGTCGGCCGGCTTCACCCTGGAAGGGGACATCTATCCAACCAACGGTACGGGCGGGACGGCCAGCGTGGATAACACCGCGGCAGCGACCTCATCGCTTTTCGGGCGTCGTTCGTTCGTCAGCCTCAAATCGAAGCAATATGGGGAAATCCGCCTCGGACGTGATTTTTCGCCGACCTACTGGAACCTGTTCCTGTTTGATCCTTTCGTGTTGCTTGGTGTCGGCAGCTCCAGTGTTTTCACGCTCGCATCAGCGGGCGTGACGGCGGCACGCACATCGAACAGCGTCTTTTACCTGACGCCGGATACACTCGGCGGATTTTTCGCCGAGGGCGATTACGCATTCGGCAACAAGCCATACGATCTGGCAGACGGTACCGGACACGACGGCAATTTCGCGGGCCTGCGTCTCGGCTATGAAGGGCACGATCTGCGTGTCGCCGCAGCGATGTCGAACGTCACCTACAAAGTCGGCGACATTCGCGAAATCAATGTCGGCGGCACGTACGATTTCAAGATCATCAAAGCCTACGGCTTGTATCAGAACGTACGGGTGGGCTCATCGGGGCGCATTCAGAGCACTTACCTGCTCGGCGGGATGATTCCGGTCGGCCCGGACGCGATTCGCTTCTCAGTAAATCGTCTGCATGAGCACGGTGATTCGTCGCGGGACGCGATGCTGTTTGCAGTGGGTTATATCTACAACCTGTCCAAGCGCACCTCCCTGTATGGCACTGCGGCCTTCATGGCGAACCATAGCAAGGCGGCCTATGCGATGTCACAGACTTCGGGTGCGCTGACACCCGAAGCAGGCGGGAACGATACCGGTGTGCAGTTTGGTATTGTCACGCGGTTCTAGATTCGCCTGATCGGCGGGCGCCCTCGTGTTAGGCGCCTCGCTGATACCCGGCAGTGTCCCTTGCGTCGACCTGCATCCATAACGGTCAGCGGCCGTTACGCGATCTTCTTCGCCCGTTCAGTCGTCTTGCCGACATACGATGCTGGCGTCAGCCGGTCGTATTGAGGACAGGGCAGTACCTGGCCATTAGCGCGGATTTCGATGCGCCCGTCCGGGTACTCCCACACGTCAATGTAGCGGTGAATCAGTTTCCGGTTCTCCGACGTATCGTCCAACAGGTACATCACCCGGTCGTACTGCACCGTCAACGACTTTGTCACCCGGCGCGTCCCGCGCCACGTTATCGGCTGATCCAGATTCCCGTCAGCCCTCAGTGGCCGGTGCGCGTCGAAGTCGCTCTTCGGCGGCTTGTCAAACCGGGCGTTATAGCCCGTCATGAAGGAGAGGTTGGTCGCTTTTGGCAGAATGCTAAACACTCGACCTGGGCAGCATGCCGTCGTGCGGCTTGCGTTGGGGCAAGTGCAAGTACTTGAGTGCTGTGCGCCGGTCGCTGCCTGGGCGCGGGGACAAACAGGGAATGCAGTTCTGGGTGGCGGCTCGAAAAATTAGGGTTCTATTCTGACGCAGTGACGTCGCGTGAAGTATGGGTACGATTGTGCGTGGGCGGTAATCCGTAACAGCGGGAGTCAAACCTGGCGGCACTTTCCGGGCGGCAGTTGTAGTCTGCTGCCTTCCGCCAGATCGCGCTCCCGTTCATTCCCATTGACTCTCTATTGACACCGCGAACCCATGATTTTCCGGGCTTTGTGGGGTAATGAGTCGCTTGCCTGCTCTCGCCGGTTTTCGCACAATCTGGCCATCCAGGTGGGGTAAGAGTGGGGTAGAGAGGGGACAATTGCACAGACTAACGGCTATGCGCATTGCAAAAGAGGTCGAGCCGGGCGATTACGCCGATGGTGGGGGGCTGTACTTGCAGATAGCCAGGAGTGGCGCACGCTCATGGATCTTCATGTACACGCTATTTGGGTGTCGTCGCGAGATGGGACTTGGCCTACTGTCACAGATTTCACTTGCGGCGGCACGCAAGGAAGCGGTTGAATGCCGGGACCTGCTGAAACAGAAGCGGACCCCATCGAGGCGCGAAAGGGAATTATCCGGAAGAACCTGATCGACGCTGCGCCAATGGTCACATTCCGTGATGCGGCAGAACAGTTCATCGCTGAGCCAGGTCATCGTGTTGGCGAGAATCCAGCGCGTTACGTCGATCATCTAGATAGGGTGTTGCCGCGGACGAAGAAGCGACAACAGGTCCAGCATCATCCAGCGTTGGCATCGGAGGATGTGCCGGCATTTATCCGGGATCTGAAACACTGGCCGCGCCGTGCTGCCCGAATGCTTCATCTATTGATCCTGACCGCTACGCGAACCAACGAAGTCATGTTTGCGCGCACCGAGGAATTCGATCTGACTGCGAAAGTCTGGACGATTCCCGCCGAGCGAATGAAGATGAAGATTGAACACCGCGAGCCACTGCCGGATGACGCCGTGAAGATCGTTCGCGAAGCAACTGCGAAGTCGAAGGGTGGCTGGCTATTCCCCGGTTTCAAGGAGGGAAAGCCGTTATCAAATATGGCGATGTTAAAGCCGCTGGAGATATTGGGCCGCACCGATATCACGGTGCATGGAATCCGCTCCACGTTCCGCGACTGGATTGCCGACTGCACTGACTATCCAGACTCGCTCGCGGAACAGGCATTGGCGCGTACGGTCAAATCGCAAACAGTAAGAGCGTACCGTCGACGGGACATGCTGGAGCGCCGACTTGAGGCGATGTTTTTCCCCTCGCCGTCGCGGTTCGACGATCTCTCCCATGCAGCTTGGTTGAACGGCAAGACGATACCGCCGAAACAATTCGGCGGGCAATTCTTGCTACGGTTATTCGATGAAGTTTCAGGTCCTGCAGTTTACTTGTCGAACGGGATCCCGCGTCTGCGGAGTTCCCGCATCGCGCTGTCGAGATGCGCGCGAGCGCTCTCCTTGTCGCCCAGGCGCATCTGCTCGTAGGCACGTTGCGCTACATCGTGCGGCACGGGCTTCAGCGGCCGGTTGCTGCTCATCGCCTTGAGCTGCACTTCCGCTGCGCGCTCCAGGTAATACAAGTCGTCCCAAGCTTCCGCGATGCTGGCGCCGGCCACCATCACGCCGTGGTTTTTCAGGAACAGGACATCCGCGTCGCCGATCGCCTGAGCGATACGGTCGCCTTCCGACACGTCCAGCGCCAGACCGTTGTAATGTTCGTCGACAGCCGTGCGTCCATAAAATTTCAACGCCGTCTGCCCGAGCCACAGGAGCGGCGGCCCTTGCAGCAGGCAAAGCGCGGTGGCGTTCGGCATGTGGGTGTGAAACGCCGCCTTCACACGCGGCATCAACCGATGCAGCCGTGCGTGGATATAAAACGCCGTCGCTTCCGGTTTGCCTTCACCGTCCACGACATGCCCATCGAAATCGCAGATCAACAGCCTCGACGCCGTAATTTCGGAGAACGCATAACCATACGGATTCACGAAAAACAGATCGTCGTGACCCGGTACCACCGCCGAGAAATGATTGCAGACACCTTCCTCGAAACCGTATTGCGCCGCGAGCTGAAAACAGGCCGCCAGTTCGACGCGCGCCTCGTTGATCGCGTCGGAATCGAGCGCCACGCGGCGCGTCGGCGTCACGGATTCCGGGGACAAAAGTGTGTGTGCCATTAGCGTTGCCTTTAAGTGTTACCAGCCGAGTGTCGTGAACAGCGCCGGCACCTGATCGAGTGTCGCGAGCGTGGCGTCGGGCGTGTAGTCGGGCAGTAGCGCGCGCCCGGTTCCGCGGTCGATCCAGACACAGCGAAAACCGATATCGCGCGCCGCCGCATGATCCAGATGCGGACTCGCGCAGATATGCACGACCTCGTCCCGCGTGACGCCCAGTTGTTCGTGAGCGTAATCGAACAGGCGTCGCGCGGGTTTATAGGCGCCAGCCTGTTGCGCGGTGATCACGCGGTCAATATGGCCGCCGAGTTGCGCGACGTTGCCCGCGATGATGTCGTCGTCGGTATTCGACACGATGCACAGACGATAACCGCCTGCCTTGAGCTGCTGTAGCGTATTCACCACTTCGGGAAACGGCGGCATGGCGGAAATGCGCCCGGTCAGCACTTCGGCGTCGCTGCTGTCGCTCTGCAAACCTAGTTCTTCCAGCGCGAGGCGCAGCCCGGCGCCCGCGACCTCGCGGAACGAGCGATGCGGCGGCGTTTGTTCCAGCGCGTGTTCGTGGTGGTCGTAGACGCCGATGAGTTTTTGGGGATCGACGGTATGGCCCGGCTTCGCCTCGAGGATCTGGCGAGCAGCGGCCTGCAAACCTTCGTCCCACTGGATCAGTGTGCCGTAACAGTCGAACGTGAGCCACAGGGGGCGAGCGGTGTTCTGAAGTGACATGGAAGTGCGTTCCCAGGGTAAATAATCAGGTCATGGGCGCCGAGATTAGCGAGGTTCATGGGTATTTGGAAATTAAATTAAAATATGTGGTTAAGTTGAATTTCAAATATCGGGGTGGATTGGCCATGTTGGATCTTGAACTGCTGAACACGCTGGTTTGCGTTGTCGACGAAGGGAGCTTCACGCGCGCAGGCGAGCGTGTGCATCGCACGCAGTCGACGGTCAGCCAACAGGTGCGCAAGCTGGAGGAGCTGGTCGGACGGCCTTTGCTGCTGCGCGATCGTGCTGGCACCCAGGTGACGACGACCGAGCACGGCGCAATGCTGACGCAATATGCGCGGCGCTTACTGGCGTTGTCGCAGGAGGCGCAGGACGCGCTGGCCAGCGACGTGAAACTGACGCCGGTGCGGATCGGCGTGCCGGAGGACTTCGACGCACGCCGCATGTCGGCCATGCTGTCGGGTTTCGTCAAGGCACAACCGGGCGCGCGGCTGGAGACGGTGGCGGGAATGAGCGCTGACCTGCAGCGTAAGTTGGCGGCCGGAGAAATCGAGATCGCACTGATCAAGCGCGAGCCGGGCAGCGGCGAGTGCCTCGCAGCGTGGCCGGAATCTCTGGTCTGGGTTCAGAGCGCGGAGGCCGGGTGGCAGGCAGAAGCGGGTGACGAACCTATCCCTCTGGCGCTATTTCCGCACGGTTGCGTGTACCGGCAGCGTGCGATTCGCAGTCTCGACAAGTCGCACAGGCGTTGGCGTATTGCGTTCGGGAGCCAAAGCCTGACTGGCATCCAGGCTGCCGTTTCGTCGGGCCTGGGAATTTCAGTGCTGCCGACGACGGCGGTTCTTCCTGAGCATCGTTTGTGCGAGGGACTGCCATCTTTGCCGCCGACCGAGCTCGCTTTGGTGACCGCGGGCGGAGTGTTGAATGCGGCACAACGGACGCTCGTCGAGTTTTTGCAGGAGGGGATCGCGGATCTTGGGAGGGCGGAGACCGGTGCATTGGCTCGCGGGTTTCCTGATTAGGATATGCAGCCGGCCGCTAAAGATCGACCGTCTGCCGAGGGCGATTGCTTCACGATGAAAGGCCGTGCGTCCAGGGGCTGAAAGATAGCTGAGGCGCAGGCTTTGATTTCAGCCTGTACTGCGACGCAACTCAAGAAGGGCCGCCGCGCGCGCCAAATCCTCAACGGTATCAACGTCGAGTTGAATGCCTTCGTCATCGAGTAGCAGGTCGAAACCTGTCCCGTGCTGCGCAACGCTCGCACTACCTCGGTCGCGCCGATATCGCCGCCTGGTTGGCTCAGTGCCTGGCGGCATGAGGCACGAAAACCCACAAGATGTCCCCTGTTTTCATGCCAGTACGGCACTACGACCGTATGCGAGGTCGGCGCGTCGGCGACGCGTTTGAGACTGTCTGGAGTGACGCCGTTGTCCAGCACGTTGAGCACGGCATGAACGTGATCGTCGCCCCGGTGGCTGAGCACGTCCCATTGGGTCTGCTGCCACCCTCAGTCCTGGCGCGCGGTACTGCCATCCTGTTTCGTCAGTTCGACGTTGACCCATGCGGGCACAGCTTTGGTATCGCGGACGTATCACTGGAACATCTCGCTTGCGCCGGTTGCACTGCCGTAGGTCGTGTCGATCCGTGCAAACGCATCCTTCTCCTGCTCATACTGATGCGACACGGTCATGGGTCATGCGCGCAGAGACAATGAATGATCGGTGTGACGGATCGAGACGGGGTCTGCCGGCCGCGGTCGATCCATACCATTCATGTCCGATGCATCAAGCGGGGATTTCGGTAAGACCAGATAAGAACCGAATGTCACTGGCATGCAATCGCCGGCCATCAGACGATCTCAGTTCTATGTCTTTTAGCGGGCGGTTTGTTTTTTTGTCGACCAACTGGGACGCCTGCTCCCCCGGTTTGAAGGCATGGGCGAGACCCCACTGCGCCAGGCTTGTCAGGACAGGGGCGAGCGCCAGCCCCTTGTCGGTCAGCACGTATTCCTGATAGGCGCTGCCATCGGATGCCGGCTGGATATCGAATATTCCCTGATCCACCAACACCTTGAGCCGGGTACTGAGGCTGCTTTTCGCGGCACCGAGACTGCGCTGGAAGTCGTTGAATCGGCTCACGCCGGCAAGCGCATCGCGGACGATCAGAAGCGTCCACCAGTCGCCAATGATGTCGAGGCTCCGCGCCATCGGACATTTTTCATCGGCCAAACTTTTGCGTTTCACCTGATTCCCTCCAATGCCTGTTTCGTCGCGGCACGTGCGAATTGCGGTGCCGCGCATTGCATACCACGATGATACGTGATCTGGTTTCATCATCAAACCGCAGGGATGGTCGGCGCGTGCGGGATCTTCACGGATAGATACGGTCCAGACGGCGCCGGTCCTTCCTGGGCTTAATCTGGTTGCATGATTGGACTGGGTTGGTCATAATCGGTTCAATCATTGGACTTGAATTGAATGATGGGGCGCGGTCGAATGCGTTGCGTCCCGAAACGTGATGGTTCTATCCACCTCTGGAGGAAGCAATGCTCAAGCTCGAAGGAAAGATCGCGGTCATCACCGGGGGAAACTCCGGAATCGGTCTGGCGACAGCCAAGGTTTTCGTGAAGGAAGGCGCGCGCGTGTATATCGCGGGCCGTAGACAGGCCGAGCTCGATTCGGCCGCCGCGCTGCTGGGGCCGACGGTGACGGCGGTACAAACCGATGTTTCCCGGCCGGCCGATCTCGATCGGCTATATGCCCGGATTGGCGAGGAGGCCGGACGGGTTGACATTGTCTTTGCGAATGCGGGCCTCGCCACCTTGGCACCGCTTGGCAGCCTGGCGGAAGAAGACGTTGATTACCAGTTCGATGTGAACGTGAAAGGTGTGATCTGGACCGTCCAGAAGGCGCTCCCTCTGATGGGGCCGGGCGCGTCGGTGATCCTGAACGCTTCGATCGTCGCATCGAAAGGCTGGGCCAACTGGAGTGTCTACAGCGCAACCAAGGCGGCCGTTCGTTCATTCGCACGCACCTGGTCGTCCGATCTCAAGGGCAGAGCCATCCGTGTCAATGCGGTCAGCCCCGGTGTGATCCTGACGCCTGGCCATGGAAAAACTGGCCTTCCGAGCGGAGAACTGGAGCAGTTCTACACTTACGCCGCCGGCATCACGCCGCTGAATCGGGTCGGGGAGGACGATGAGGTCGCCAAGGTCGTCGCGTTTCTCGCGTCAGACGACAGCAGTTTCATGACTGGCGGCGAGCTTTTTGTCGATGGCGGTTTCGCCCAGATCTGACGCGAGCGGTCCGGGTCCGGTCCGTCGGGCCGGACCGAATTTATTTGTCGCCCGTCGGCCAGGTGCTGACGACGTGCCTGGCGATTCCCTCGAGCAATTTCCTCGACGCGCCTGCCTTGGCCTGTACCGCCATGCCTTGCGAGACGGCCATCACGAAGGCCGCCAGCGCGGCGCAATCCGCCGAGGCTGGCAGATCCTTGTCCTTTTTCGCGCGTTCGAGCCGCTTCCGCAGCGCGTCCTGTGAGGCGCTCCTGCGCACGGCCAGCTCGTGCCGGATCGATTCGCTGTCGTCCGAACACGCCATCGCGCCGTTGATGCCGAGACAGCCGCGCGTGGCCTCGTACCGCGTGTGCAGTTCGGCGCAGCCCATCAGGGTGCGCTCCACAACCTGCCGGGCGGTCGGTGCGCTCAACGCTTCCTGCATGAAGCCCAGGTAATCCCTTTCGTAACGGTCCAGCGCGCGGCGGAACAAGGCTTCCTTGTTGCCGAATGCGGCATAGAGCCCCGGCCGGGCCACGCCGGTTGCCTGCGTCAGGTTCTCGAACGACGTGCCCTCGTATCCCTTCTGCCAGAAAACGGTCAACGCGGCACCTAGTGCCTCGTCGATATCGAACTCTCTGTGACGACCCATGACTGTGTCTTGCAAGCCTGCCTGATTTCAATACCGATCATTATAAAACGCTTGACGGCTTCGCGGCAAATAAAGTACCGTTCGTTATCGTAACGATTGATACTTTATTTTCATGGGCGAATCGATGTGCCGGCAGCAGGCGCCTGGCGAGGGACATACGAGGCACGGCTGGCTGGGCGTCGCTTCGATCGCGGCGGGCACGTTTCTGCTGGTGGCGACGGAATTTCTACCGATCGGGCTGCTGTCGCGGCTGGCGCTCGACCTGCATGTGTCGGAAGGGCGGGCCGGCCTGTCCGTGACTGCGCCCGGTTTCGTCGCGGCGTTCGCGGCGCCCCTGCTGGTCGTGCTGGCCGGCGCGATGGACCGGCGCGCGATCATCGTCGCGCTGACGGCCACGATCGTCGCGTCGAACGTCATGGCCGCGCTGGCGCCGGATTTTCCGGTCTTTCTCGCGAGCCGTCTGATGCTCGGGCTGGCGGTGGCCGGGCTCTGGTCGTTCGCGGTCGCGGCCGGCCGCCGGCTGGTGGCGGAAAGCGCCGGCGCAAGGGCGACCTCGATCATCTCGGCCGGCATTTCGGCGGGAACGGTGTTCGGCATGCCCGTGGGTGCAAGTCTCGGCGGCTTGATCGGCTGGCGCATGGTGTTCGCAGCGAACGCGGCGCTGGGCCTGCTGGTCGTGCTGGTTCAACTGCGCTATCTGCCGCGTCTGGTCATGCGCACGGCGATTCGCGCGAGCCAGTTGTCCGCGTTCGCGCGCATTCCGATGGCGGCGGTCGGGCTGCTGGCCAGCGGTTTCGTCGCGGCCGGCCATTTCGTCGCCTACACGTTCCTCGAACCCTATCTGCGCAACACGCTCGCCCTCGGCGCCACCGGTGTGACGCTGACGCTGGCCGGCTATGCGGCGACCGGCGTCGTCGGCTCGTTCGTCGGCGAGCGTCTGGCGGGATCCGACGTGCGCGGTGCATTTGCCGCCGCCGCGGCGCTGCTGGCGGCGTCCGTGCTGCTGGCCGTGGCCGCCAAAGGCTCGCCGGCATGGGCCATCGCCGTCGTGATGCTGTGGGGCGCCGCGTTCGGCGCGGTGCCGGTCTGCGTCCAGATGTGGATGTTCAACGCTTCCCCGGCGCTCTACGAGGCGGGTTCAGCGCTGATGGTCAGCGCATTCCAGATATCGCTCGCGGCCGGCGCGGCGATCGGCGGCGTGCTGGTCGATAACTCGGGGCTCGACGCGGCGTTTCTCGTCAGTGGTTTCGTGTCGGCCGCGGGTGTCGTGATCGCTCTGATGTGTCGCGCGGCGCCGGCGGCGACACATCGTTCAACCGTCGTATTGGAGAACCAGCAATGAAGATCGGAGTCATCGGCGCGGCCACGGTGGGCATGACGCTCGCCGTCCGGTTAGCTGCGGCCGGTCATGAAGTGTCGGTGGCAAGCCGGCGTGGTCCGCAAAATCTTTCGACCTTGCTCGCGGATTCGGGCGTGCCGTTGACGCCGGCCACGACCGGTCAGGCGATGGAAGCGGACGTGGTGTTTCTCGCCGTGCCGTGGACGCGGGTGCGCGACGTGCTGACGCCCGGCATCGCATGGGGCGGCCGCATCCTGGTGGACACAACGAACATTTTCCTGAGCTACGCGCCGGATTTCCGTGTAGACGATCTGCATGGCGAGTCGGGCAGCGAGATCGTGGCCCGACTGGCGCCATCGGCGCGTGTCGTGAAAGCGTTCAACACGCTGCCGTTCGCGAAGATGTTCGCGCCGGCACCGAGTGGCCTGCAGCGGGTGATCCCTGTAGCGGGCGACGACGACGTGGCCGTGTCGGTCGTCGCGGGGCTGATCGAGGCAATGGGCCTGCATCCGCTCGGGCTCGGTTCCCTGGCCGATGGCGGCCGTCGCATGGAAGTCGGCGGACCGTTCAGCGGATTCGAGTTGTTGACGCCGATCGGCCGCGAGGTACGCGCATGAACGATGCATCGATCGACATGTACGACGTGTCCATCTCCACGTTCCGCGGCGGTTTCCGCACGCTTGCGGCGTTGCTTGCAAAAGCCGAGGCCGATGTGGCCGCCGGCCGCTTCGAGGAAACGGCACTGCTCGAAGCCCGGCTGGCCGACGACATGGATCCGCTGCGCCGCCAGATCCAGCATGCGAGCGACGCGGCCAAGGCCTGCGCGATGCGGCTCGCCGGCCGCAGCGTGCCGCGCATCGAGGACAACGAGCGCACGCTGTCCGAACTCCGCGAGCGCATCGCCCGCACGGAAGCGCTGCTGGATCTTGTATCGCGAGCAGACCTTATCGGCAGTGGAGACCGGGTCATCAAGGTCAACCTCCGTCGGCGCTGGGTGTCCTTCGACGGGCGCGCCTACCTGCTGGAGTTTGCCCTGCCGAATTTCTTTTTCCACGTCACGACGGCCTACGCGATCCTGCGCCACATGGGCCTCGACATCGGCAAGCTCGACTATCTCGTCGACGTAGCCCGGCGCCGTCAGGCGCCGCGGATTACGGAAGCGGGAAATGTCGGCGCCTGAGTGACGAAACGCAGCACAGAACCAGTGAAATCCATGAGTATTCCTGTTGAAAACAAGAATCCGGCGGCCTCTACGTCGCGCCGCACCTTCCTGAAACATACGGCCGGCGCGTCGGTCGGTCTCGCGCTTGGCGGCAGGATCGCCGAGTCGCATGCTGCATTCAGCCTGCCGCCGGCGACGACCGAGATCGCGCCGTTCCGCATTGCCGTGCCCCAGTCGGATATCGACGCGCTGAAGTTGCGCCTGTCGAGCGCGCGCCTGCCCGAAGCCGCGACCGCGGCCGGCTGGGCGCAGGGCGTGCCGCTGGACAAGGCGCGCACGCTGGTCGAATACTGGCGCGACCGCTACGACTGGCGAAAATTCGAGCGCAAGGTCAATGCGTATCCGCAGTTCCGCACCGAGATCGACGGCCTCGGTATCCATTTCCTGCACGTGCGCTCGCCGCACGCGAATGCGCTGCCGATGATCATGACGCACGGCTGGCCGGGTTCGATCGTCGAGTTCATGAAGGTGATCGGGCCGCTGACGAACCCGACGGCTTATGGCAGCAGCGCGGACGATGCTTTCCACCTGGTCATCCCGTCACAGCCGGGCTTCGGTTTTTCTGACAAGCCCGCGGAGGAAGGCTGGGACGTCGTGCGGACAGCGACGGCATGGGGCACGCTCATGCAGCGGCTCGGCTATACGCGCTGGGTGGCCCAGGGCGGCGACTGGGGCTCGGCCGTTACGCATGCGCTCGGCCACGTGCGCCCGGCCGGCTTGCAGGCGGCGCATGTGAACTGGCAGTTCGTGTACCCCGAGCCATTGCCCGAGCATCCGACGGCGGCGGAGGCCTCAGCGATCGAATCGGTCGAGAAGTTTATGGACGACGGTTACGGCTACTTCAAGCAGCAGGGCACGCGGCCGCAGACGATCGGTTATGCGCTGGCCGATTCGCCGGTCGGGCTGGCCATGTACATCTACGAGAAGTTCCAGGCCTGGACGGACAACCACGGCAATCCCGAGGACGCGCTGAGCACCGAGGAGATGCTCGACAACATTTCGCTGTACTGGTTCACGAACACGGCGGCCTCGTCCGCGCGCATCTACTGGGAAAACGCGCGTCACGGCGCGAACTTCAACGCGGGCCGCATCGAGCTGCCGATGGCCGCGACGGTCTTCCCGCACGAGATCTGGCGCGCGCCGAAGCATTGGGCGCAGGCGTGGTGGCCGAATCTGTACTACTGGAACGAAGTCGACCACGGCGGCCACTTCGCCGCGTTCGAGCAGCCGGCGATCTTCACCGACGAACTGCGCCGCGCATTCAAGACCGTACGAGGCTAAACCATGGTCGACACCTCATCCAACAACCTGCCGCTGCGCGGCAAGCACGCGCTGGTCACCGGCGCCACGCGCGGCATCGGGCTCGAGACGTGCCGCCAGCTTGCGGCGCTCGGTGCGTATGTGATCGTCGCGGCGCGCGATCTGGCGCGCGCCGAAGCCGTCGCGCAGGCGTTGCGCGACGACGGCCGCGAGGCGCTGGCGCTCAAGCTCGACGTCACGTCCGAGGCCGATCGTGCGGCAGTGTTTCGCGAGCTCGACAGCCGCTTCGGCAAGCTCGACATTCTGATCAACAACGCCGGCATCTGGCTCGACAGCGCGGATGCGGCCACGCCTCCCGATCGTCCGATCGACGAGGTGCCCGAGTCGGTCGTGCGTCGGACCTTCGAGGTCAATTTCTTCGCGCCGCTGCTGCTCACGCAGACCCTGCTGCCGCTGCTGAAGCAGGCGCCGGCTGCGCGCGTCGTCAACGTGTCGAGCATCCGCGGCTCGCTCGCGCATCTATCCGATCCGGCGTCGCCGGTGTATCCGGTCAAGGCGCTCGGCTACGACACGTCGAAGGCGGCGTTGAACGCGTTCACGATCCTGCTGGCCGAGCAGTTGCGCGGCAGCCCGATCAAGATCAATGCGATCCACCCGGGCTGGGTGCGCACCGAAATGGGCAGCAAGCATGCCGATCTCGGCCTTGAGGACGGCGCGCGCACGGCGATCCGCTACGCGACGCTGGGCGAGGACGGGCCGACCGGCGGATTCTTTTTCCAGGACGAACGGCTGCCCTGGTGAAGGGCGCCGTTCCATTTTCAGGCACAAGACAAGGAAAGTCTCACATGAACAAGCGTTTGGCAGGAAAGGTGGCATTGGTCACAGGCGGTTCGCGCGGCCTCGGCGCGGCGACGGCCGCCGCGTTGGCGGAACAGGGCGCCGACGTGGCGATCAGCTACGTTGCGTCGGCGCAGAAGGCCGCGGCAGTGGTTGCCGCACTCGAAGCGAAAGGCGTGCGCGCGCTCGCGATCCAGAGTGACCAGGGCGATCCGGCCGCGGCGAAGGCGTTGATCGAGCGCGTCGTCGCCCATTTCGGGCGGCTCGACATTCTCGTCAATAATGCGGCGCTCGCGATTCAAGGCAAGCTGATCGACGATCCCGAGATCGACAACGCGGCGCTCGACCGTCAGTGGCAGGTCAACGTGATGGGGGTGGTCGCAACTATTCGGGCCGCCGCGCCAGTGATCAGCGACGAAGGCCGGATCATCTCGGTCGGCTCGGGACTCGGCACGCGCGTGGGTTTCCCCGGCACGGCCGACTATGCCGCGAGCAAGGCAGCCGTCATCGGCTATACGAAGGGCGCCGCGCGCGACCTCGGGCCGCGCCGGATCACGGCCAACGTGGTGCAGCCCGGCATCATGGCGACCGACATGGCCGCCGGCTCGGCCGGCAGCCTGCCGCCGATCGTGATGGCTTCGCATGCGATCGACCGCATCGCGACCGTCGAGGAAGTGGCAGCCGCGATCGTGTTCCTGGCCGGCCCGGATGCCGGGTACATCACCGGGTCGGTGCTCGACGTGAACGGCGGCTTTACTGCCTGACGCGCGAGGATGCGTGCGCGGGCCCGGTCACGGGAAACCGGCGGCTGGGCCCGCGCAGCGCATCGGTCCGGACCGGCTTCAGACCTGCGCGAGCCCGCCGTCGACGAAGATTTCCGCGCCGTTGATGAAGCTGGCGTCGCTTGAGGCGAGGAACAGCACGACCTTCGCGACTTCTTCCGGATCGCCGACACGGCCGAGCGGGATCTGGTCCGCGAGGTAGTCGAGCAGGCCTTGCTGGGCCGCGGCGTCCTGGCCGACGAGACCGACCAGGCCCGGCGTGCGGATCGGACCGGGACTGACCGTGTTGACGCGGATGCCGCGCCCTTTCAGATCGAGGATCCAGCTACGCACGAGATTGCGCACAGCGGCCTTGGTGGCGCTGTACACGCTGAACGCGGGAGTGCCCATGATGCCCGTATTGGAACCCGTGACGATGACGGACGAGCCCTGGCCGAGCAGCGGCAGCGCGGCCTGCACCGTGAATATCACGCCCTTCACGTTGCGGTCGAACGTGTCCTCGTATTGCTCCTCGGTGATCGCGCCCAGCGGCAGGAAGGAGCCGCCGCCGGCGTTCGCGAACAATGCGTCGACGCGGCCGGCTTCGGACTTGACCGTCGCGAACACACGTTCCAGGTCGGCCAGACTGGCCGAGTCCGCCCGGATCCCGGTGGCCGACGCGCCGATGTCCGCGACCGCCGCGTCCAGCTCCGCCTGGCGGCGGCCCGTGATGAAAACGCGCGCGCCTGCTTGCGCGAATGCCCTGGCTGTCGCCAGGCCGATGCCGGTGCTGCCGCCCGTGACAACGGCGATCTTGCCGTCCATGGTTCTGCTCATGTCGTGCTCCGTGCTGAATGAAACGTGGATGAAGATTCGACACGATAGGGCGCATGGCACGGTGGATAAAGACCGGCTTCCCTAATTCATCATTCACCGGCAGAAACGATCCTTATGAAGATCGATCAGTTGCTTGCGCTGCGGGTATTCGTCCGGATCGCGGAAGCGCGATCCTTTTCCCGGGCGGCGGATTCGCTGGACATGCCGCGGCCGACCGTCACCAAGCTGATGCAGGAGCTCGAGAAGCATCTGGGCGTCAAACTGCTGCAGCGCACGACGCGGCGCGTCACGGTCACCGCGGAAGGCGCCGCATACTACGAGCGCGCGCTCCATCTGCTCGGGGAAGTCGAGGAAATGGATGCGCTCGTCGCGCGCAGCCATGCGCAACTGCGCGGACGTCTGCGCATCGATATCGGCTCGTCGCTAGCGAACGCGATCCTGATTCCCGCGCTACCCGATTTCCATGCCCGTTACCCGGACATCCAGATTCATCTCGGCGTGGGCGACCGGCCGGTCGATCTGATCGGTGAGGGCGTCGATTGCGTAATCCGCAGCGGCGTGCTTGCCGATACGTCTCTGGTTGCGAAACGGATCGCCGAATTCGATTACGTGACGTGCGCGAGCCCGGCCTATCTCACGGTACATGGCGTTCCGGCACATCCGGAACAACTGGCGCAAGGACATGGCCTGATCACCTATTTCTCGTCGCTGACTGGGAAACCGAATCCGCTGTTGTTCCGGCGGCGCCGGGAAACGTTCGAGATTGGCCACAGTGCCATGCTGGCCGTCAACGAGAGTACGGCTCGTCTGACGGCGCTTCTGGCGGGATTGGGCGTCAGCCAGACCTATGAGTTCCTGGCGCGGCCTCACATCGAGCGTGGCGCGCTGGTGCCGCTATTGCGGGAATGGACTCGTCCGCGGCATCCAGTTCATCTGCTTTATCCATCGAATCGCCACGTGCCCGAAAAGCTCAAGGTGTTTGCAGATTGGGCGGCGGGTATTTTTTCTCAATTCGATGACCGATTCTTCGGTTCTCCGCGTCCGTCGGTAGTTGGCCATCTCCAGCCGTCTGCGTGAGCGCTTCGTCGGACAGTCAAACGTCAGGCCCAATCAGATAACAGCTGCGTTCTCATCCAGATAAGGTCGCAGCCGGTGGATTGGCAATCGAGTGGGCGTAGACAATATCTTGAAGTTCGCTCCGTTGAGGCACCGAGCGATCTAACGTCATGTGCGATGTTGCTGCGGCGACTAACAGCGGTGTGGCACGTTACCAAGACGGGAGGGTTAATGGTAACGCTAGAGAACATTCAGGCAAAAATTTTTCGGTTGCAGGCAGAAGCGGATGCAATCGTCAAAAAAGCAGGCGCTGTCAGCCATTGCCAGGATCGGCGAGTTGATGGAAAAGCATGGCCCGACATTGGCCGACCTTGAATCGCATCTTGGTGTGCGACGACGTGGCCGGCAAAAGGCTGGAGCTAAAGCTGCCAGCAAGCGAAATGGTGCTGCGAAGTATTTTGACCCGAAGAGTAGGGCGACCTGGACCGGCCACGGGCGCGCACCAGCTTGGATTGCTAACGCCAGGAGTCGAGGTGTCTTGGGAGATTGAAAGACAACGAGGCCCCGCGATTGGCTGATTGAGCTCCTGCTAGGGCAACGCATCACGCGCGGCGAAGATGCTTGCCATTTCCACCGCGTGTTCGGTTCCCCAAGTGCACAGCGGGATGATCGCCTCGGCCAGGCTGCGGCCAAGCGGGGTCAGCGCGTAGTCCACGCGAGGCGGCACCTCCTTGTAGTCATTTCGCGCCAGCACGCGATCGGCTTCCAGATCCTTCAACTGCTGGATCAGCACCTTGTCGCTGACGTCCGGGATCAAGCGCTTGAGTTCGCCATAGCGCTTCGGGCTGCCGCGCAGGAAAAAGAGGATCAGCGGTTTCCATTTGCCCGAGATGATGCGGAGCGTGGCGTTGAGCCCGCAGCCGGTGTCGCAGATTTCAGGGGGCGTCGTCATTTTTATACTTACCTAAAAGTGCATACTTGTCGTTAGGTTACCAGAGCAGCATACTGACTTCAAGCAAGCAGGTTCCTGCTTCTGTACATCTCAACGAAGGATGCATGACATGACCAGACTGAATGGAAAGACCGCCGTGATTACCGGCGGCGCTACCGGCATCGGGTTTGCCGCAGCAAAGCGTTTCATCGAGGAAGGCGCTTTCGTCTTCATCTTCGGCCGCCGGCAGGAAGCGCTCGACGCCGCCGTGGCCGATCTCGGTTCCAGTTCCCGCGCAGTGAAGGGTTCGGTTTCCGACGAGACCGACCTCGACCGTCTCTACGCGGCGGTGAAGACGGAGCGCGGAACCCTCGATATCGTCTTTGCCAACGCCGGGGCGGGAAGCCCGCTTCCGCTCGGCCAGATCACCGCCGAACATATTGACGAAACCTTCGATACCAATGTGAAAGGCACGATCTTCACCGTCCAGAAGGCGCTGCCGCTGATGAGCGAGGGCGGTTCGATCATCCTGACCGGATCGAGCGCCGGCACCACGGGTGCCCCCGGATTCACGGCCTACAGCGCGAGCAAGGCGGCAGTGCGCAACCTCGCGCGGACCTGGGCGGAAGACCTGAAGGGCACCGGCATCCGGGTCAACGTGCTGTCGCCCGGTGCGACGGCGACCGAACTTGCCAAGGAGGCGTTGGGCGAGGAGGGCCAGAAGGCCTACGGCGCAATGACTCCGCTCCAGCGCATGGCCGATCCGGCAGAGATCGGAGCGGTGGCTGCCTTCCTCGCGTCGTCGGACAGCAGCTTCATGACCGCCAGCGAGGTCGCCGTTGACGGCGGCTTGGCGCAACTCTGACGCGGAAGAGGGGGCACATGAGCTACGCCATCATCGGCTTCGGCAAGATTGGTCAGGCGCTCGCCAAGGCGTTTGCCCGCAACGGCATCGAAGTGTCCATTGCCACCACGCGCGACCCGGCAAGCTTTGCGTCCGATGCGGCTGCGATCGGGTCCACGGTCATTGCCAGGACCCTGGCCGAAGCCCTCAAGGCGGACATCCTCTTTTTGGCCGTCCGTTTCGAGTCGCATCAGGAAGTCGCGAAGGCGCTGCCCAATTGGCAAGGGAAAATCATCATCGATGTGACCAATGCCTATGGGGTGTCCCCCGAGGAACTGGGAGGGCAACCTTCGTCCAGGTTCATCGCGCAGGGTTTCAGGGGCGGCCGGCTGGTCAAGGGTTTCAACCATCTGGTCGCGGCGACCCTTGCCCAGGACCCGGCCGTGCATGGCGGCAGGAGAGTCGTGTTCCTGGCGAGCGACGATGACAGTGCCGCAACGGAGATCGGTGCGCTTGCAGAAAAACTCGGTTTCGCTCCGATCAAACTTGGTGGGCTTTCGGAAGGTGGTCTGCTTGTGCAGGCGCGCGGCAATAGCTGGGGTCAACTGATCTTCAAGGACCTGGTCAAGTTCGACTGATCTCCACCAATTCTTCTGGCCCGATCTGACTCAGCGTACTGCCCCGGCGCCTTCAGCGGGACAAACTGGAATTCAAGCTTCCGCATCCCCGTAGCCGCGTTTTATCCCCTCGCCACCACCTCAATCCGCAACCCCTCCGCCCCCGCGACGATCTCCAGCAGCCGGTCCACATTCGGATGCGCGCCCGGACGGTTGCGCGCGTCGGCCGTATGCTCCGCGAACACCGCGAGACCATGCTCCGCTGCCTTCGCGTCCAGCGCGCCGAACGCCTGTCGCAGATAGTGATACACCGCGAGCGAGCCCTGCTTGCCCGGCTTGTTCTCGATGCTCGCGACCACCGCGCCGCGGCCGTCGACCAGGTCGATGCGTTCGATGCTGTCGATCGCCGGCAGTTGGGCGAGGTTGTCCTTGAATACGTTGCTCGGCTGGATCACTGAAAACACTCCGTTTATCTATCCGGTGAATGACTGGCGAGCCGTATCTTATCCGATCAGTCCCGGGCACCCCTGCCGGAGCATTCGCCGTCCACGGCCCGCACCGATCCACGATCCGGCGCGGGCCGTCTCGGCATTCAACGCCGGTCTTTCGCGAGCGTGATCGTCTCGAACAGTTCGTAATTGGCGGTCGGCGTCTGGTCCGCGCCGGGCGCGTGATAGTAGTTCATCGTGATCGTCGTGCGGCCGTGGTGCTGGCCCGGATCGACGTCGAACACCGCGATCCCGTAGCCGGTGCCGGTATCGCGCTGCGCGGACCAGATCGCGTCTTCGAGCGCATCGGCGGTCGGACGCACGAACGTGCCGGCGGCCGTGCCCGGCACCGGCCGGTTCGGCTTCGTGAACACCTGCGCCTGCGGATTGCCGTTGCCGATGTCGACGCCGTACACGTCGAGCGGCGCGCTGGTGCCGCCGCCGCCGAGAATCAGGTGGATCGTGCCGTGGCTCGTGTCGAACGTGTTGCCACTCGAATGCGTGTGCGTGACCGGACGCGGCTGCAGCGTATCGACCGGCTCGCCGGTTTTCGCGTCGATGCCCGCATGACGGTTGCAGCCGCGCACCGGATAGCTGCGTTCGTAGTCGTGATCGTGGCCGCAGACGACGAGGTCGACGCCGTACCGGTCGAACAGCGGCAGCCACGCTTCGCGGATGCCCTTGTCGGAGCCGTTGCCGGTCTTCGACGAACTGAGCGCGTCCTGGTGCATCTGCACGACGATCCAGTCGACGTCGCGGTCGCCGGATGCGCTGCGCAGCGTCTTTTCGAGCCAGCGCGTCTGCTCGCCGTTGCTGTAGCCGCGCACGTAGAACGACGAACCCGCGGGGATCGGCGCACGGCCCGTGCTCGCGGCTGGCACGAGCGGCGCGGGGCCGGCGACGAACGCGGCCGCGTCCTGATAGACGACGTCGTCCGCGTCGAGCGAGATGAACATCACGTTGCTCACGCGGAAGCTGTACCAGCGGCCCGGAAAACGCGAGCCGTTGTCCGGCAGCGTGTAGCGCGTCAGGTACGAATCGAGTCCCTGCGGACCGTTGTTGAATTCGATCTCGTGATTGCCGGGACACGGCATCCACGGACGGTTCGCGGCCGACGTCTGGTTGTTGTTCGCGAAGTCGCGCCACACGTCGGTCTGATGCGCGGGGTTCAGGTTCGCGTAGCAGAGGTCGCCGTTCAGCAGGTGAAAGAGCGGCTGGAACCGTTCGACTGCCTCGACGGCGAAGCGGCTCTGCGGCGACGACAGCACCCAGCCGGTGTTCGGCGTCGCGAGGTCGCCGTAGCTCGTGAAGCGGAACGGCGCGAGCCCGCGCGGCGCGGTCGTGAACGTCGAGCTGAACGGCGAGCCGGCCTGACTGTCGTTGTCCGAAGTGACTTCGTAGCGATACGTCGTGCCCGGCTTCAGGTTGCGCAGCCGCGCATGATAGGTGAACACCACGACGCCGTTCAACCCGTCCGTGTACGTGCGCTGCACCGCATGCTGCGTGTCGCGATGGCCGTGATCGGCGCTGATCGTCACGCGCGGATTCGACGCCGCCGCGAGCGACGCCCACGACACGACGACTTCGCTCGTCGGGTCTTCGCCCCACGTCAGGTGGATCTGTTCGGGCGTGCCGTCGGACGTTGCCGGGTCGGCTTTCGCCGCGCCGGCGAGCGCGCCGGCCGCGCTCGCGAAGCCGGATGCGCCGGCGAGCTTCAGGAAGCCGCGGCGCGATACGCCGGGCGCTGTTTCGTTCGGGGATGCGTCGGGGATGATCTTCTTCGTCATGTCGAATCGCCTCGCGGGATGAGTGGGACGAAGCATGTGCAGCCGCCGTGCGTGAAGCGTGCGCGGGGGCGCAGCCGCAAGCGTCGCGTGGTGGGTGTTGGCGAAACGATGGCTTGATTACATGACCCGGCGATGACATCGCGCGAACCGTAAGCGGGCATGCGATACGGCGGTGGGAAGCCGCGCGATGCCAGATGCGGCGCGCATGGCCGCGCGGGTGAAACTCGTTGCGCGCGCTTCGTTATGGGCGTTCGTATGGAACGATCGTCTGTGTAAGCGGCGTGTCGGGTGAGGCGGGGTTGAACGGCGTCGGCTTACAGCCAGGTTGCAAGCGCGGCGACCACGAGCGCCGCGCAGCCGAGCAGCAGCGCCGCGAGCCACAACGGCGCGCGCGACGGCGCCCGCACTGTGGACGGCAGGCGCTTGCGGCCGGAGATCATCGGGCCGACCAGGTGGTGGCCTTTCGCGATCGCATAAACCGCGATCGCGCAGACGTGCAGCACGACTGCCGCGAGCAGCAGATCCCAGCCGAGCGCGTGCAGCGAGGAGATCGCGTTCGCGACCGGGGCGGGGACGATCTCGCTCAACGGCCCTTCGTCGGCGACGTCGTTGTACACGTAAATCCCGCTCAGCGTTTCGACGAGCAGCAGCGCGATCAGCAGCAGCACCATCCAGCCGCCGGCCGCGTTGTGGCCGACCTGCACGTCCGGCTCGCGGCGCAGCACGCGCCGCAGGTGCGCGAGCGCGGCGGCCGGCGACGCGACGAAACTGCGGAACCGCGCAGTCTCGCTGCCGAAGCAGCCCCACAGCAGGCGGAACAGCACCAGCGCGAGCAGCGTTTCGCCGATGCGCACGTGCAGGTCGATCCAGTTGAGCCGCTGCGTGACGTAAGCGCCGATCACGAGCACGACGGTCAGCCAGTGAAAGAGCCGCGTCGGCACGTCCCACACTCGCACGGAGCGTTCGCTGACGATGACGGTTGACGGGCGGCGTTGTTCGGATTCCATGGCGGGATGACGACGGACGGGAACGATGCTGCGCGGGCGCAGCGTTCGCGATGGCGGCTCGACGGATCGAGTGCGTCGCCATCGCCTGCGTTGTCATGATAAGCCACGTCCCCGGGCCGCGTGAGGCGAGTTCAGGCCGCCTTCCGAACGAGTCCGCGCAGCACCGTTTCAAGCTGAACCTCGCCCTTGACGATATCGGCCCGGTCGCCGTCGAATTCGATCCAGCCTTCGTTGAACCCGTCGAGCATGCGGATGCGCGGTTGCGGATCCTTCATGCCCTGCGATGCGAACAGCGTCGCCCACGTTTCGCGCGGCACGGCCCGCGCTTTTACCGGGCGGCCGAGCACCTTCGCGAATGCGGCGGCCGCGTCGTCCGGTGAAATGCGCTGCGCGGCTTCGAGTTCGACGATGCGCAGACCTTCCCATTGCTGCTGAAGCAGCCCGGCCGCGACGCGGCCGACGTCCGCGGTCGCGATCATCGGCACCGGCTTGTCGAGCGGCAACAGGAAGCTGTCGATCACGCCGTCCGTGCGAGCCCGCTCCACGTCCCACGCGAAGTTCTCCATGAACCAGGCCGGACGCAGAAACGCGACAGGAATCGTCAGCTTCGACAGCGCCGCTTCCATCAGCGTGCGTTGCGTGAGCAGGTTCGTCTGCGTCGCCTGCGCGCCTATCGTCGACAGGCAGACCACCTTGCGCGGCTGCGCCCGTTCGATCGCGTTCGCCACCGCGTCGATGACCGCGCGAGCCTCCGGAAAACCGGGCGCGGGATCGAACTCCGACGGCGGCAGGATGAACACGCCTTCCGCGCCCTCGAACGCGGCGGTCAGCGCGTCCGCGTCGTCCATGGCGGCGGTCGCGATTTCGCAGCCCCGTTCCGTCCATTGGCGAGCCTTGCCGGCGTCGCGCACGACGGCGCGCACGGGTTGTCCTGCGGCGAGCAGCGTGCGGGCGAGTGCGCCGCCGACCTGTCCGGTGATGCCAGTAATTGCATACATGATCGTTTCCTCCATCAAGGGTTGAGTCGCGGCGCACATCCCATTGACGTCCGCCGGTTTAGCGTCACGCGCGGGCGAGCCCGCCGTACAGTCGTTCCTCGAACTGGCCGTACAACTCGACGACGCGCGGGTCGTAGAACGGCAGGATCTGCGTGAACAGCGCGCCAGTGACGTGCCGCACCGGATCGATCCAGAAATAGCAGTTGAGCAGGCCTGCCCAGCTCGCGCTGCCGGCGCTGCGGCCGTGCGGTCCGGGCTGCGTGTTGAGGTCGAACGACAGCCCCCACTTGTGCGCCATGCCGGGGAACTGGTCGAAGCTGCGCGAATATGCGGGTTCGGCCGTTTTCATCTCGACGACGTCGAGCGCGCCGATCTGGTTCTGGAACATCGCCGCGACCGTGTCGGGCCGCAGGATACGCGCGCCGCCGTATTCGCCGCCGCGCACGAGCGCCTGCAGGAAGGCCAGATAATCGCGCGGCGTGCTGAACAGTCCGCCGCCGCCCATGAAGAACTCGGGCCGCTGGTTCATCTCGAACGGCGCGGGTTTCAACGCGCCGTCGGCCTCGCGGTTGTACATCGTCGCGACGCGGCGCTTCTGCGCGCTGCCGATCAGGAACCCGGAGTCGCGCATGCCGAGCGGCGCGAACAGGTTCTCGCGGAAATAGACTTCGAGCGACTGGTCGCTGACCGCCTCGATCAGCTTGCCGACCCAGTCCATGCTGATGCCGTACTGCCAGCGCTCGCCCGGGTCGAATTCGAGCGGCGCGGTGAACGACGCGTTCTTCGACAGCGCGATGTCCGGCATGCCGGTCGCCTTCTCGTAGCGGACGATGTTGTCGCTCCAGATCGGATAGGTGTAACCCGACGTGTGGGTCAGCAGGTGGCGCACCGTGATCGCGCGTTTCGCCGGCCGCAGGCGCGGCTGGCCGGCGGCGTCGAAGCCTTCGAGCACCATCGGCGTCTTCAGTTCCGGCAGGATGTCGCTGGCCGGCTGGTCGAGCCGGAGCTTGCCTTGTTCGATCAACTGCATGCACGCGGCGGCGGTGACCGCCTTGGTCATCGACAGCAGCCAGAACACGGTGTCCGGCGACATCGGCGCGCCGGTGTCGAGATTCGCGCTGCCGAACGATCCTTCGTACACGACGCCTTCGCGCGTCGCGCCCATCGCGACGACGCCGGCGACGGTCCGGTTCGCGACGGCGCGCTGCAATGCGTTGTCGATGGCGGCGAACGCCGGGTTGCCGGCCGCCGAGGCCGGTTGCCCCGACGCAGCCAGGGCGCGAACGGAAAGGCCGCCCAGCGCGGCGGCGGCGACGGTGCTGGCGGACGCCGACAGAAAAGCGCGGCGCGTGAGATTGAGCGGCATGGCGGGATCTCCTTCATCGTGGCGTCGCCGGCTGGCGACATGGCTGCACTATCGTCCCGCCCGGTTCGTGATTCAATATCGCCTATGTAATTTCACTCGTGATCTTTACTCAGGAATAGACGATGACGATCGACGGCAAACTGTTCTCCGGGGTCTCCGTTCTGTTCGCGGTGGTGGAGGCGGGCACGATCGCGCGCGCGGCCGAGGCGCTGGGGTTGTCGCCGTCCGGCGTGAGCCGCGCGCTCGCGCGTCTCGAACAGCGCGTCGGCGCGCGTCTGCTGGCGCGCACGACGCGCACGCTGTCGCTGACCGACGAAGGGCGGCGTTTCTACGAGCAGGTGGGGCCGCACCTCGACGCGATCGAAGAAGCGGCGATCGAGGCGGCCGGGTCGGCGGACCGGGTGCGCGGACGGCTGCGCGTGAACATCGATCCGTATTTCTCGCGGGTCGTGTTGTCGAAGCACATGGCGAAATTCCTCGCGCGTTACCCGGAGTTGTTCGTCGAATTGATCATGCGCGATTCGGTGGGCGACCTGGTCGCGGACGGCTTCGACCTCGCGCTGCGTTTCGGCGAGCCGCCGACCGGTTCGTTCGTCGCGCGCAAGCTGGCGCAAACGCGCGTCGTCACCGTCGCGTCGCCGGGCTACCTCAAGGCGCACGGCAAGCCCGCCCATCCGCGGGACATCGAGACGCGCGACTGCATCGACTTCTACGACGCGACGAACGGGCGGCCGTATCCGTGGGAACTGCACCGCAAGGGCGAGGTGCTGTCGCTGCGCGTGAAGGGGCGATTGCTGACGTCGGATTCCGGCACGCTGCTCGGCGCATGCGAGGCGGGTTTCGGCATCGCGCAGATCATCGAGATCGGCTGCGAGGCACTGTTGCGAAGCGGCCGGCTGGTCGAACTGTTTCCGGGCTGGTCCGACGAACGGTTTCCGTTGTACGCGATCTTTCCGTCACGGCTGCATCGCGCGGCGAAGGTGCGGGCGTTCGTCGATTTCGTCAGCGAGATCCTGAAAGCGAATGCGGCGTGACGCGTGACCGGTTCCGATGCTTCGGGATCCGGAGATCACTCGCCGTTCGCTCGCGCGACGTCCCTCAGCCGCGCCGCATCCTTTCCCGGCGGCACGCCGAAAAACTGGCTGTATTCGCGGCTGAATTGCGACGGGCTGTTGTACCCGACCGAAAACCCCACTGCCGCGACGTCCTCCTGCTGCGACAGCAGCCGCACGCGCGCCTCCTGCAACCGGACCTGCTTCTGGTACTGAACCGGCGTCGTCGTCGTGATCGCGCGGGAATGCCGATGGAACGTCGACGCGCTCATGCCGGCCATGTCCGCCAGATCGTCGATGCGCAGCAGCTGCGCGTAGGACTGGCTGCACAACTGGGACCGCGCCGCGCCGATCGAGGAGACGCTGCGCGCGATGGACGATTTCGTCGCGTCCGGCAAGGTGCGTTATCTCGGCGTGTCCGGCCTGCCGGCGTGGAAGGCCGCGCAGGCGCAGACGATCGCGCATTTCCGCGGTTACGCGCCGATGATCGCGATGCAGGTCGAATATTCGCTGTTCGAGCGGGGCGTCGAGCGCGACGGCGTGCGCGACGCAGTGCGCGAACTCCGCATCGGCTCCGTGTCATATTCGCCGCTCGGGCGCGCGTTTCTGTCCGGCAAGCTGGACGACATCGACACGCTCGCGCCGACCGATTTCCGCCGGTTCGATCCGCGCTTCCAGGACGGCAACATTCGGGTTAATCTGCGCATCATCGAACGCATCGCGCAGATCGTGCAGATCGCGCACGCGAAGCAGGTCACGCCTTCGCAGCTTGCGATCGCGTGGACGATCGAGGCCGGGGCCGTGCCGATTCCGGGCACGCGCCGCGTGAAGTATCTGGAAGAGAACGTCGCGGCCGCGAACATCGTGCTGACCCGCGCCGAACGGCGGGCGCTCGACGAAGCCGCGTCGTTCGGCGCAGCGGCCGGCGACCGTTACGCGGCGGCGATGAGGGCGACGCTGGGGCACTAGCATTTCGTTCTCTGGCGAGCGCCCCGCGAAACCGGTATGATGCGTGGCATACCACGGTATGCGGAACGCTCGCGTGCCGGCCGGTTCACTTTCACTCATCGATCAGGGCTCGCCATGATGAACCCCGCCCGCGGCCGACGCGGCATCGCCGTCGCGCCGCACTCGCTCGCGTCGCAGTCCGCGCTCGCGATCCTTCGTGAAGGCGGCAACGCCGTCGAGGCGATGGTTGCCGCCGCCGCGACCATCGCCGTCGTTTATCCGCACATGAACAGCATCGGCGGCGACAGCTTCTGGCTGCTGTCGCTCGCGAACGGCGGCGCGGGATCGCGCGCCTTCGTCGGCGTCGAAGGTTGCGGCGCGGCCGCGGCCGCCGCGACCCGCGACCGGTACGCGGGGGTCGCCGCGATCCCGTTTCGCGGACCGGACGCGGCGCTGACGGTCGCCGGCACGATCAGCGCGTGGGAGCGCAGTCTTGCGATCTCGCGCGAGCGGCTCGGCGGGCGTCTGCCGCTGTCGCGCCTGCTCGCGGACGCGATCGACTACGCGCGTTACGGCGTGCCGGTCACCGAAAGCCAGTACCGGAACACGCACGGCAAGCTCGCCGGCCTCGCGCCGGTGGCGGGTTTCGCGCAGACGTTCCTGACCGCCGACGGCCACGCGCCGGCGATCGGCTCGCTGTTTCGCCAGCCGCGCCTCGCGGCGACGCTCGACCATCTCGCGCGCGCGGGCCTCGCGGACTTCTACACCGGCGAACTCGCGCAGCAGATCGCGGCGGATCTTCAGCAGGCCGGCAGCCCGCTCGCGCTCGACGACCTGCGCCGCCATCGCGCGGAGGACCGCACGCCGCTCGCGCTCGCGCACAGTCTCGGCACCGTGTACAACATGCCGCCGCCGACCCAGGGGCTCGTGTCGCTGATGATCCTCGGGCTGATGGACCGGCTCGACGCGTCGCGCACCGACCATCTCGGCGCGGACTACGTGCACGCGGCGGTGGAGTCGGTGAAGCGCGCGTTCGGCACGCGCGACGCGCACCTGACCGACCCCGCGCACATGCGCGTCGATCCGGTCTCGTTCCTCGAACCGGCCGCGCTCGACGCGATGGCCGCGACGATCGACATGCAGCAGGCCGCGCCGTGGGGCGAGGGCAAGGGGCCGGCCGACACGGTGTGGCTCGGCGTCGTCGACGCGGACGGCAACGCGGTGTCGATGATCCAGAGCATCTATCACGAGTTCGGCTCGGGCATAGTGCTGCCGCAAAGCGGGATCACGTGGCAGAACCGCGGCGCGTCGTTCTCGCTGCGCGCGGACCACATCAACACGCTCGAACCGCTGAAAAAGCCGTTCCATACGCTGAATCCGGCGCTCGCCGAACTGCGCGACGGCCGGCTCGTCGTGTACGGCAACATGGGCGGCGACGGCCAGCCGCAGAGTCAGTCGGCGGTGTTCACGCGGACCGCGGTGCACGGGCTGAATCCGCAGGATGCGGTCAACGCGCCGCGCTGGCTGCTCGGGCGCACGTGGGGGCAGTCGTCGGACACGCTGAAGCTCGAAAGCCGCTTTCCGGCGGAGACCGTCGAGGAATTGCGCCGACGTGGGCATACGGTCGAACTGCTCGGCGCGTACGACGAGGCGTGCGGCCATGCGGGCTGCCTGATCCGGCATGCGGACGGCAGCCTCGAAGGCGGGTTCGATCTGCGCTCCGATGGCGGGGTGGCGGCGTTCTGATTGCGGCGCGCGCTATCCGGGATGACGAAAACGGGCGCGGGCCTCGCGGCCTTGGCCCAGAAGGAGGTTCAGCCGCCGCAGGTCGTCCATAATGCATCCTGCGCGAACACGTCTGGAATGCTCGCAGCCGCGAACGCGATATCCCGTCGTTCGCCGGCGCGACGCGCGCCGACGTCAAGCGCCCGCCCCATCCCATCCGGGACCAGGAGCCGCCAGGAAACCGCCCCCATGAACGAATTTTTCGCCGCCGAAACGGCAATCCGGAACGCGATACCCGCCATCGTCGCGAAACACCGGTCAGCCGGCACGCTGACGTGGGCGCTGCTGCACCGGATGGAGCGCGAGGCGCTCGACGCCGTGGCCGAAACCGGTCAGCACAGCAGCCGCGTGCTGCGAACCTTGCGGGCATCGCCGTTGCTGCACTACCCGAAGAACGACACACCCGTTTCGTTCGAAGGGCACGACGTAGTGCCGCCGATCTTCGCGGCCATCAGCGACGCGTGGCTGGCCGACCACTGAAAAAAGCCGCGCGTTGCGGATCGGTCCGGCTGAGGTTGGCCTTGAAAGCGTGGAATGGCGGCCGGGGCGGGCGTCGATTGCCAACCCGCGATCAGTGAGGGCCTGCGCGATGAAAACGTTCCGTTGCACGAAGTGTTCGCAGCTGGTGTTCTTCGAAAACGTGACATGCGAGCGTTGCGGGTCGCTGCTCGGTTACCTGCCTGAGAGCGGCGAAATGAGCGCGTTCGAGCCAGCCGGCGACGGGGTGTGGCGCAGCCTCGGCGCGGCGGCGGCCGACGGCGCCTGGCGGCAATGCCACAACTATGCGGTCGAGAATGTCTGCAACTGGATGATTCCGGCGGACTCCGGTTCGCCGCTGTGCGCCGCATGCGTGCTGACCCGGATCATTCCCGATTTGACCGAGCCGGCCAATCGTTCGCTGTGGTACAAGCTGGAAACGGCAAAGCGACGGCTGCTGTACACGCTGCTGATGCTCGGGCTGCCGGTCGAGCCGGAAGGGCAGCAGCCTGGGCGCGGCATGAGCTTCGTGTTCAAGCAGTCGACCGACGCCGAGCCCGTGATGACCGGCCACGCGCAGGGCGTCATCACCGTCAATCTCGCCGAAGCCGACGACGCGACGCGCGAACGCGTGCGCGCCGATCTCGGCGAGCCGTACCGGACGCTGCTCGGGCATTTTCGTCACGAGATCGGCCACTATTACTTCGACCGGCTGGTGAACGGCACCGCATGGAACGAACCGTTTCGCCGGCTGTTCGGCGACGAGCGGGCCGACTATCAGGCGGCGCTCGACGCGCATTACGAAAACGGCCCTCCGGACGGCTGGGAAACCCGCTACATCAGCGAATACGCGACGATGCACCCGTGGGAGGACTGGGCGGAAACCTGGGCGCACTATCTGCACATCGTCGATACGCTCGACACCGCGACGGCCTGCGGTCTCGTGCTCGCGCCCGCCGATACGTCGCTGCCGCAGCTCTCCGATCAGACGTCGGTGGACGAGGCGAGTTTTGCGAATCTCATCGGCCGCTGGTTTCCGTTGACCTACGCGCTCAACAGCCTGAACCGGAGCATGGGGATGCCGGACGCGTATCCGTTCGCGCTCGCGTCCGGCATCGTGGACAAGCTGCATTTCGTGCACGACGTGGTGGCCGCGTCGCGCGTCGCGCCGGACCAGCGCGAACTGGTTGCCCACCCGGCCGGCGGCGATGCGCCGGATGGGCATGCAGGGCACGCAGGAGAGCAGGCGCCGTCCGCTACGTGATGGCGCGCGGCCAGCTCGGCGCGGGTTCCGCCGAGGCGTCCGCGCCGGCATGACCGGCGCGGCGCGCGCCTACACCGCCGGCGGGTCCGATTCGCGAGCGGGATGGCGGTGTTTTTCCACCGCCTCGATGAACTGCGCGAGGCCTTCTTTCCCGGCGGCGTCGGCGGTGATGAGCCCCGGGTCGGAACTGTCGAACGGAATCCCCGCCTGTTCCAGCAACCGGCTGCCCTCGCCGACGACGAGCAGCGCCTTGCCGTGCCTGAACGGCTCCCGCACGAATTCCAGCGCCAGCCCGTCCGCACATAACGCCGCGACGGCCGTTTCGCCGTCCGGGACGACCACCGCATCGAACAGGACCGCCGGGCTGTTCTTGAACGACGCATCCGCGTCGAGGGTTTCGCCGTCCGCGGCCTGAATCAGCCCGATGTGCTGACCCACCAGACGAACGACCGCGCCCGCGGCGATCAGCGCCTGCGCCGCCTGGCTGATTGTCTTCGCGTTGACGCCGTCGGTGACCATGATGGCGATCTTGCGGGTGCGGATGCCGCCTTCGCCCGGCCGGGCCAGCAGCGACAGGAACGCCGACTGGGTGACTTCGGGTTCGATCGTCTCCGTCGTCGCCTTCGGCAACGGCGCGGGCAGTTCGGGCATCCCGAGGTTCGCCGCCACCGCCTGCGCGAGTTCCTCCGAGACGTTGCGCAGCGTCGCCACCGTACGCTGCCGGATGCCCGGCACGCCCACCTTGCTCAGTTCGAACGAGAACGCTTCGATGATGTGCTGCTTCTCATGGTCGGCCTGGCTTTCGTAGAAGAGCGTGGCCTGGTTGTAGTGCTCCGCGAATTTCTCCGGCTTGCCGCGCAGTTCGTCGGCGGCCACCGGCTCCGGAAACGGAACGAAACCGGCCGCGCCCGCCTGGAACGGGCAGCCGCCCGCGAGCGAGTTGGGCTCGTAGGCCACGCGGCCGCGATGCACGGCCTGGCGGTGCATGCCGTCGCGCTGATTGTTGTGGACCGGCGCAAGCGGCGTGTTGATCGGCAACTCGTGGAAGTTCGGGCCGCCCAGCCGCGTGATCTGCGTATCCACGTACGAGTGGATGCGGCCGGCCAGCAGCGGGTCGTTGGTGAAGTCGATGCCCGGCACCACGTGGGCCGTGCAGAACGCGACCTGCTCGGTCTCGGCGAAGAAGTTGTCCGGGTTGCGATCGAGCACCATGCGGCCGATCGGCGTGATCGGCACCAGTTCTTCGGGCACGATCTTGGTCGCGTCCAGCACGTCGAAACTGAATGTGTCCGCCTGCGCCTCGTCGAAAATCTGCACGCCGAGTTCCCATTCCGGATACTCGCCCGCCTCGATGGCTTCCCACAGGTCGCGCCGATGGTAGTCCGGATCGGCGCCGGAAATCTTGACGGCCTCGTCCCACACGTGGGAATGCGTCCCCAGCTTCGGGTTCCAGTGGAACTTGACCAGCCTGGAGAGGCCTTCGGCGGTGACGAACCGGAACGTATGGACGCCGAAGCCCTGCATCATGCGATAGCTCCTCGGGATGCCGCGGTCCGACATCAGCCACATCATCATGTGGGTCGATTCGGGCATCAGCGAAATGAAGTCCCACAGCGTATCGTGCGCGGATGCCGCCTGCGGCATGCCGTGATGCGGTTCCGGCTTCACTGCGTGGATCAGGTCGGGAAACTTCATCGCGTCCTGGATGAAGAACACCGGCATGTTGTTGCCCACCAGATCCCAGTTGCCCTGGTCGGTGTAGAACTTCACCGCGAAGCCGCGCACGTCGCGGGCCGTATCCTTCGAGCCGCGCTCGCCAGCCACGGTGGAGAAGCGCACGAAGACCGGCGTGCGTTTGCCCGCTTCCGCGAAGAGCGACGCGGACGTCAGTTCGGCCAGCGGTTCGTAGCATTCGAAGTAGCCATGCGCGGCGGAGCCGCGCGCGTGGACGATCCGCTCGGGAATGCGTTCGTGGTCGAAGTGGGTGATTTTCTCGCGCAGGATGAAGTCCTTCAGCAACGCGGGGCCGCGCAGTCCGGCCTTCAGGGAACTCTGGTTGTCCGCGACCGGGACGCCCTGGTTGGTGGTCATCGCCTGACCGCCGCTGTCCGCGCGCACGCGCACCAGCTCGCCGCCGGCGGCGTTCACGCCGGAACTGGCCCGCGCGCCGGTCTTGCCGGAGCGGTTCTTCTCCGACAACGTGCTGGCGGTGGCGGTCTCATCCGTGGGTTCGACCGTCGCGCCGGCCGGCGGGCGGGCCGCCTTTTCGCCGTATTCCGCCGCCTTGTTCTGGTTGGCGGGCTGGCCGCTCACCGTCTCCCCGACGGCGCGCGCCTGTCTCAACGCCGGATGCGTCGCGCCGGCCGCCGGCGGCAATGCCGGACCGCTGTCCGAGTTCAGGTAGGCCGTGTCCAGTGCAGGCTGCTGCGTGTCTTTCGATGGCTGACGTTTGCGGGTTGCCATGTGCGGCTCCTTGGGATGATGGGTCGGAACAACTTGAACGGACGGGCCATCCATGCGGGCGGGACGTCGGCGCGTTCGAGCCTGAGTATCAATGAGCGATCGTTGGCGATGGCCTGGGTGCGATCGTGAAGCCCGCGACAAAAGCGCCGATCGGCGCGAAGGCCCGCAGCGAAAAGGCGGCGACGGCCAGGGTTCCGAGGCGGCCGCAGACCTTCATGCGTCTGTCGCTGCGATTCACCCACCGTCGTCGTCGCTGGCTCCCCCGGTCTGATGCGCACAGGTGGAGCAATCGTCGTTCCGCGCCGCAAGGGGCCGGGACACGACGGACGACGCAGATCGCCCCGCGCACGCAGCAACGACGCACGCGACGATGGCGGCCCGGTCGGGCCCTTTAGCGGCTCAAGATAGGTTCGGGTAATGGCTGGTCACGCCGAACCCGATGCAGGCATGGCGTCCGGGATCGGTTGTCCCGGCAAGTAACGCGGTGGCCGACCTGGGCCGAAGAAGGAGGGAGGAATTTCCGGGAGGGCCCCGATAGGGCGTAACCCGTTGTCCGGAGATGATCGTGGACAAACGATCCGAACCGCGGAGCAGGGGCCGGCGTCACGACCTGGACAGCTTGATCGACTAACCAGACGCTCTTATGTGGTAATTCCTCCCCGGACCGGAGCAGTCTCGCTCCGGTCCGGTTTCAGGTCGGAATCACCTTTTCCTTCGATGCGCCCGCGCGATCAGACCGACCGCGCGTAACGGCTCTTCGGCCGATCCAGCCCGAGGTTCTCGCGCAGCGTGCTGCCTTCGTATTCGGTGCGGAACAGCCCGCGGTCCTGCAACACCGGAATCACGTCGGCCACGAATTCGTCGAGACCGCCCGGCAGATACGGCGGCTGGATCAGATAACCATCGACGCCGTACGATTCGAACCACGACTGCATCTGGTCCGCGATCTCCTCGCCGGTGCCGATCACCGTGCGCTGGCCGCGCGCGCCCGCGAAACGCTCGTAAAGCTGGCGGATCGTCAGCTTCTCGTTGCGCGCCCAGCCGAGCACGTTGCGGAACTGCGTCTGGCCGCCCTCGGTGTGCATCGAGTCGAGTTCGTCCGGCAGCGGGCCGTCCGGATCGCAGCCCGACAGGTCGTAGCCGCCGAGCGCGTTCGACAGCAGTTCGAGGCCGACGTCCGGATGGATCAGCGATTGCAGATACTGGTGTTTGTCGAGCGCCTCCTGGCGCGTGCGGCCGACCACCGGATTCAGCCCCGGCATGATCTTCAACTGGTCCGGGCGGCGGCCGTAGCGTTCCATCCGCGCCTTCACGTCCGAATAGAACGACTGCGCCGCATCGAGCGTATGCAGCGGCGTGAACACCGCCTCGCACAGCCGCGCGGCCAGTTCGCGTCCCGGCGGCGAGCCGCCCGCCTGGAACAGCACCGGATGCCCCTGCGGCGGCCGCGCCGCGTTCAGCGGACCCTTCACCGAGAAATGCACGCCGACGTGGTCGAGCGTGTGGACCTTCGCCGGATCGAAGTAGCGGCCGCTCTCGCGGTCGCGCACGAACGCGTCGTCGTCCCAGCTGTCCCACAGGCCGCGCACGACTTCCGCGAATTCGACCGCGCGGTCGTAGCGGTCGTCGTGCGGATAGGACACGTTGTCGAAGTTCGCGGCGACCGACGCGCCGCCCGACGTCACCACGTTCCAGCCGGCGCGGCCGCCGCTGATGTGATCGAGCGACGCGTACGAGCGCGCGACGTTGTACGGCGCGTTGTAACTCGTCGATGCGGTCGCGACGAGCCCGAGATGCTTCGTGTTCGCGGCGATGCCCGAAAGCAGCGTGATCGGCTCGAAGTACGCGGTGTACTGCGGCCAGCGGCTCAGCGCGTCGAGCGGCGCTTCGCGCACCGACAGGCTGTCCGCGAGGAACATCAGGTCGAACTTGCCCGCCTCGGCGGTCTGCGCGAGGCTCACGTAGTGCTGGAAGTTGGTGCCCGCGTCGATCTGCGAGCCCGGGTGCATCCACGCGGCCACGTGATGGCCGGTCGGATGGAAGAAGGCACCCAGTTTCATCTTGTCCGGGCGTCGGTTCGCGTGCATGTGAAGCTCCTTGGTCTTATGAGGCCTCGTCAGTCTGGCGAGGCCGGAAACGGGTAACGGCGGGACGGCGCTCAGCGACGTTCCGTGACGTTCAGCGACGCTCGATGGCGCTCAATGCCCCTCAATGACGCGCCGCATCGGCGGGAATCGGCCACGTGCTCGCGCTCGTCCACCACAGCGGAATCGTCGCGCCTTCGCCCGCGCCCGCGAGCGCCGCGACCGAGGTCTGAATGCGCAGTTCGCGCGCCGGATGGCCGGGCTGCCGCGCGATCACGAGCACGCTCGATCCCATGTTCAGCACGCTGCTGATCTGCGCGGACGCCGCGTTGACGCTTGCGCCGTCCGGCGCCGCGCCGATCCGGATGTCCTCGGGGCGCACCAGCGCGCAGGCCGCATCGGCCGCGCCGGACGGCAGCGCGCACGACGTGCGCAGCGTGAGGCCGCCGTCCGCGATCAGTTCGTCGGGCTGCGCGCCGCGCCGGCCGTCGAACAGGTTGCTGTCGCCGATGAAGCTCGCCGCGAAGCGGCTGACCGGCCGCGCATAAACGTCGAGCGGCGTGCCGACCTGCTCGATGCGGCCGTGGTTGAACACGACGATGCGGTCGGACAGCGTCATCGCCTCGCTCTGGTCGTGCGTCACGTACAGCGTCGTGATGCCGACCTGCCGGTGGATGCGGCGCAGTTCGATCTGCATCTGCTCGCGCATGTTCTTGTCGAGCGCGCTGAGCGGTTCGTCGAGCAGCAGCAGCTTCGGCTCGTAGACGAGCGCGCGCGCCAGCGCGACGCGCTGCTGCTGGCCGCCGGAAAGCTGTTTCGGCAGGCGCTCGGCCTTGTCTTCGAGGCCGACCAGCGCGAGCACGCGCCGCACGGCCGCGTCGATGTCCGCGCGTTTCCACTTGCGCACCTTCAGCGGGAACGCGACGTTGTCCGCGATCGACAGATGCGGGAACAGCGCATAACTCTGAAACACCATGCCGATGTCCCGCTGGTTCGGCGGCACGTTCTCGACGCGCCTGCCGCCCAGCAGGATGCTGCCCGCGGTCGGCTCCTCGAAGCCGGCGATCATCATCAGCGTCGAAGTCTTGCCCGATCCGCTCGGTCCGAGCAGGCTGACGAATTCGCCGTCCTGCACGTCGAGCACCGCGTCGATCACGGCCTGCACCGCGCCGTAATGCTTCGATACGCCTACTAGCTGCAAATGTGACATCGGTTCAGTTCCCCAGCAGTGAGTCTCGATGACGGATATACGCCTTGAAGCCGAGCCGTTCGACTTCGGCGCGCGCGGCGTTTTTCGCCGGCGCATCCGGTTCGTAAAGCGGTGCGATCGCATCGACGCCCGCGCGCAGCGCATCGACGAAACCGGCGATGTCGAAGCCGCCGTTGATCGAGCGCTTCAGCGCGGCGACGCCGTCCGGATGCAGATGCGTGAGCGGGCGCGCGGCGTCGAGCACGGTCTCGAAGAAATTCGCGTCGGGCAGCACGTCGTTCACGAGGCCCCAGTCGAGCGCGGTGCGCGCGTCGAGCGGACGTCCGAAGAACAGCAACTGCTTCGCGCGGCGCACGCCGACGAGCCACGGCAGGATCGTGATCGACGCGGGATTCCAGTAGCGGATCTCCGGTTCGCCGAACGTCGCGCGCTCGGACGCGTACACGAAGTCGCACAGATTCGCGAGGATGAAGCCCGCGCCGAGCGCGTAGCCGTCGACGGCCGCGACGACCGGCTTGCGCGCGCGCCAGATCGTGAGAAAGCGTTCGAGATTCGCGCGCAGGCGCGGGCCGGCCGGCTCGGTCGAGCCGCCGGCGCTCATGTCGAAGCCGGTCGAGAACGCGCGGCCGGCGCCGCGGATCACTGTGACGGCGATCGTGTCGTCCATGTCGGCCGCCTCGATCTGCAAGGCCAGTTCGATGAGCATGTCCGCGTCGATCGCGTTCAGCTTCTGCGGCTTGTTCAGCGTGAGCACGAGAATCGGTCCGTGCTGTTCGGCGAGCAGGGTGTCGATCATGCTGCGGGTCCCTCCGCGGTGGCGATCAGCGCGTCGAGCACGACCGGCGCGGCCGCGCGGTCGGTGACGCGGACCGGATTCAGTTCGATCAGCGCGAGGCGGCCGTTCGCGGCGACGTACAGGTCGCCGATCGTTTCCGCGAACCGCACGAGCGGCTCGACGCCGCCGAACAGCGCGCCGGAACGGCTCGCGAGGAAGCGGCCGAGGCCGCTTTGCGCGAGCCGCGCGGCCACTTCGCCGGCGCGCGGCGGCAGCGGGATCGCCACGACGTCGCGCACGGTTTCGAGCAGGAAGCCGCCGAGGCCGATCATCAGCATCGGTCCGCATTCGGGGTCGGTGCTCGCGCCGACGAACAGGTCGAGGCCGGGGCCGGTCATCCGCTCGACCAGCAAAGGCACGTTCTCGCACGCGGGAAAATGCGTCGCGAGGCGCGCGCGGATCGTGCCGGCCGCGCGCGTCACCGCGTCCGCGCTGTCGAGATCGAGCTGCACGAGGCCATACGGCGTGCGGTGCGGAATGCGCTCGTCGATCACCTTCAGCGCGACCGGAAAGCCGAGTTCGGCGGCGAGCTTCGACGGGTCGTCGGTTGCGCCCGCGAGCGCGCCGGCCGGCGTCGTGAGTCCGCACGCGCGCAGCCACGCTTTTGCCTTCGCTTCGTCGAGCCAGTGTTTGCCGCGCGGCAGCGCGTCGATGAACGCGGGCGACATCTGCGGCGCGCGCGGCGGTTGCGGCTTCGCCGCGCGCCATGCGGCTGCGTTCGCGATCGCGCGCAGCGCCGGTTCGACGCCGGCCAACTGGCTCGCGCCGTGTTCGGCCAGGCGGTCCGCGTACTCGCGGCGGAACAGCCCGGCGCGCGAACTGAGCAGATAAAACGGCTTGTCGGAGCGCGACGCCACGTCGAGCAGCGCATCGACGTAACGGGTCGGCCGCGTCGGCTGGCCGTCCATCGTGTCGGTGACGAGCACGACCGCGCCGTGAGCGGGCGACGCCGCGAACGCGTCGAGCCCCGCGCGCAGATTCGTTTCGTAATCGCCGTTGCCCCACGCATCGACCGGGTTGCCGTGGGCGGACACGGTGCCGATCGTCGCCGCGAGCGCGGCGCGCTGCGCGTCGGGCAGCGCGGGCAGGTCGATGCCGGCGCGCGCGGCCGTGTCGAGCGCATATTCGACGTGTCCGCCCGACGGGCTGACGATGCCGATGCCCGCCTGCGCCGGACGCCGCGCGGCGCGCAGGCAGACGACCGTTTCGGTCAGTTCTTCGAGCGTCGAGACTTCGATGCAGCCGTGCCGCGCGAGCAGCGCCGAGAACACCCGCGCGTCGCCCGCGATGCCGCCGGTGTGGCCGAGCGCGGCCTGCTGGCTCAACGCGGTCTTGCCGACCTTCAGCACGACGACCGGCTTGCCGCGTTCGCGCGCGCGGTCCGCCGCCGCGACGAAGCGGCCGATGTCGCGCACCGCTTCGAGGAACAGCACGATCACGCGCGTCGCCGGGTCGTCCGCGAGGGCGGCCAGATAGTCGGCGGCGGTCAGCACCGCTTCCGCGCCGGTCGAGATCACGTGGCTGTAGCCGAAGCGGCGCACGTCGGTCAGCAGGCCGATCGCCATCGACCCGCTTTGCGTGATCAGCGCGACGTCGCCGCCGATCGACGTCGCGTCCTGGATCTCGCCCATGTAGAGCGTCGAGCGCGTGGCCGGATTCAGGATGCCCATGCAGTCCGGGCCGCAGAACGCGATGCCGTTTTCCGCGCACGCGGCGCGGATCACGTCGAGCGACGCGCGCCCGTCGTGCGACGTCGCGCCGACGCCGCTCGCATACGCGACGACGCCTTTCACGCCGGCCTGCGCCGCGTCGAGCACGGCGGCCGCGACGCGTTCGGGGCCGACGCACAGCAGCGCGACGTCCGGCGCGCCGCTGCGGGCCGCGAGCGCGGACAGCGACGGCGCGCACGGCCGGCCGAGCGCCTCGGCGCGCGCGGGGTTCACCGCATGCAGTTCGCCGGTGAAACCCAGCGCGTCGAGCGACGCGCGGATGCGCAACGCGGGGCCGGGGCGGTCGGTCGCGCCGACGATCGCGATGCTGCGCGGCGCGAACAGCGCGCGCAGACCGGGCGGCGTAGCGAACGGAGAATCGAAAGGAGCCGGCGCGTTCATTCGGCGATCCGTTGCAGTCCGACCACGCGGTCGTACACGAACAGCATCAGCATGATCGCGGCGAGCAGCACCATCGACAGCGCGGACGCGGTGCCGAAGTCGAGCAGCGACTCGATCTCGTTCGCGATCAGGCTCGAAATCATCATGTCGCGCGGCGAGCCGAGCAGCGTCGGCGTCACGTAGAAGCCGATGCAGAAGATGAACACCAGCAGCGAGCCGCTGACGACGCCCGGCAGCGACAGCGGCGCGATCACGCGCCAGAACGTCTGATGGCGGCTCGCGCCGAGGCTGTGCGCGGCGCGGATCAGGCGCGTGTCGATCTTCGCGAGCACGACGTACAGCGTCAGCACCATGTACGGCAGCAGGATGTGGGTGAGCGCGATCAGCGACGCGGCGGTCGTGAACAGCAGCACCGGCGGCGGATTGAGGCCGAACGCGCGCGCGATCTCGGTGTACGGCCCGTGGTTGCCGAGGATCACGGTCCATGCGTAGGTGCGCACGAGGAAGCTGATCCAGAAGCACAGCCCGGTGATGGCGAGCAGCACCGTCGCGGCGAGCCCGCCCTTGCGCGCCATGTAGTACGCGAGCGGATAACCGAGCAGCAGGCACAGCGCCGTGACCGCCAGCGCGACCGCGACCGTGCGCAGGTAGACGGTCAGGTAGATCGGATCGGTGAACACCGCGCGGTAGTTGTCGAGCGACAGCGTCGGATCGGAGATGCTGGTCCAGAACGTGTTCGCGAGCGGCACGCCGAACGTCGCGAGCAGATAGACGAGCGCGGGCAACAGCAGCAGCCACGTCGGGATGGCCTGCATCGCGCGCGAGCGGCGCGTGTTCGCGCGGCGCGGCGACGACGGAGCGGCGGTCGGCACCGCGGCGGCGGTGTGGGCCGTGTGGGCCGTGTGGGCATTAGGGGCAGTCATGAGCGACCCTCTGCCGCCTGGCGGCGGCGCGAAATCGTCGCCATCGCGACCATCACGGTCAGCGCGGCGGCGATCAGGAACGTGGACGCGACGGCGATCACCGGATCGGCGTCGAGATTGATGCTGGAGAACATCCGTTTCGGCAGCGTCGACACCTCGCGGCTGGAGATGAAGAGCGAGATCGTCGCTTCGTCGAACGAATGGATGAACGCGAAAAACGCGGCGACCGCGAACGCCGGGCGCAGCAGCGGCAGCGTCACGTAGCGGAACATCTGCACCGGCGTCGCGCCGCAGATCAGCGCCGCGCGTTCGAGGTTGCGGTCCAGGTGGCGCAGCGGCGCGGCCATCGCGATCAGCACGACCGGAATCGAGATGCACGAGTGCGCGAGCACGACGCCGAGATACGTCTGGTTCAGCCCGACGCGGCCGAACACCGTGTAGTAGCTGATCGCCATCACGATGCTCGGCACGAGCATCGGCAGCAGCAGCACGATCTGCAGCGCGCGGCGGCCCGGGAAGTCGCGCCGGTTCACCGCGAACGCGGCCGGCGTCGCGACGAGCAGCGTGACGATGCTCGACGCGATCGCGATCGCGATGCTGTTGAAGGTCGGCTTCAGCCAGTCGGCGGTGAAATACGCGCGATAGTGGCCCAGCCAGTAGCCGGGCGGCGGGAAGTCGAACGAGCGGGCGGAGCTGAACGACATCGGCACGACGATCAGCATCGGCGCGAGGATGAACACGGCCACGCAGACCGCGATGACCGCGTGCGCGCCGCTGGGGCGTTCGAGGGCGTTCGCGCGCATCGTCATTGCTGCAGCCAGCGCTGGAAGCGCCGCTCCGCCTGGGTCATCACCTCGCCCATCTGCCGGCCGTCGTATTCGATCGCGCCGCTCGCATACTTCGGATTGGTCGGCATGTTCATGGTCTGCTCGGGCGTCAGGTACTGGAACGCGGCGGGATTGACCGGCCCGTATGCGCCGTCCACGCAGAAACCGGCGTTGTTCTTCGGCTGCAGCGCGAACTTGATGAACTCCCACGCGTAGTCGGCGCGCGGCGTGCCCTTCGACACGATCCAGTACGTGCGGTCCATGGTGAACTCGTTCCAGACGATCTCGACCGGCGCGCCGCTGTTGCGCAGCGCGACGCCGTGCGCGTGCCAGACCGAGCCCATGTCCACTTCGCCGCCGCCGAGGAGTTCGCGGATCTGCGGGCCGGTGGTCCACCAGACGCGCACGCTGTTCTTGATCTTGTCGAGGCTGTGGAACACGCGGTCGAGGTCGATCGGATAGAGCTTGTCGCGCGGCACGCCGTCCGCGAGCAGCGCGAACACGATCGTCTGCGACAGTTCGCGGCCGAGCGAGCGCGGGCCGGGGAACCGCTGCTGGTCCCAGAAGTCTTTCCACGTCTTGATCGAGCCGGGCGCGTATTTCTTCGTGTTGAAGCAGATGTTCGTCGAGTAAGCGTGATTGCAGACGGCGTTTTCGAGGATCAGGTTCGACGGCACCGAGCCGTGGCCGAGCACCGAATAGTTGATCGGTTCGAGCAGGTTCGCGTTCATCGCCTGGATCACGTTCGGCGCGCCGACCGTTTCGATGTCGAACTCGTAGACGCCGGTGCGCGCCTGCAACGCGAGTTTCGCGAACGACGCGCCGGTGGCGGTCTTGATCTCGATGCCGGTCGCCTTCGTGAACGGATCGAACAGGTTCTTGCGCGCGGCGGCTTCCCACGTGCCGCCCTGCGAATTCACATACAGCACTTTCGGGTCGGCCCGCACGATCGCGGGCATCGCGAGCGCGGTCGCGGCGGCCGCGCCCGCGCGCAGCACGTTGCGGCGTTGCGTATCGACGGCGGCGGCAGGTTTGTCGTTGTTCGTGGTGGAGTTCGACATCACGATTTCCGGTTGAGGTGGGAGACGTCAAGCAAGGCTGTATCGGTTAAAAGCAAGGGGTATGCCATACAAACCTTGAGGGGCATCAAATAACCGCGCATCGCCCATGTGTGTGGTGTACCACGTAAAAAGCGGGCGATGCGCGCGGGGTGCCGGCGATTCGCGATGCCCGACGCGGGTGCGTTCGAAGTCCGGAACGATGCCTCGCGGTGGGGCAAGGCTGCACTCCGATCAGGCGTCGCGCCGGGCAGCGGCTCAGAACTTGTGGCGGATGCCGACGAGGCCGAGCAACTGGTGGTTCGAATCGGACGCGGTTGCGCCGGTGATCGCCGCCACGGCCGGGCCGCCGGTCGAATCGGTGCCGGATGCGCGCTGATAGAACGCGTCGATGAACAGGTCGGTGCGCTTCGACAGGAAGTAGTCCGCGCCGACGTTCACCTGGTGGTAGATCGCCGGGCCGACGCCGTCCGCGTTGCCGTTGTGCGTGTACGTGTACGCGAGCGCGAGCTGCAGCGCCGGGGTCAGCTGGTACATCAGGTTGCCTTCGGCGATGTTGAACACGGCGGTGCCGCGGAAGCCGGCCGGACGCGCGGCGAGACCCGCGATGTTCACGCTGCCGAGGTCGGTGAAGCGCGTGTTCGTGTAGGTGAGCGCGAAGGTCGTCTTGCCGAACACGTACTGGCCGGCCGCCGCGAAGATCTGCTGGGTCCGGGCCGTCGCGTAGCCGCTGAACGCCGGGTTCGTCATGTTGTTGGCGGTCGCGCTGTCGTTTGCCTTGCTGCCGAAGAACGAGAAGTTCGGCTGATACGCGTCGTTGAACGCGACCGCGAGCGCGAGCGGCCCGTTCAGGTACTGCGCGCCGAGGCCCCACGTCTGCTTCTGCGAGAACTGGCCCGGCACGCCGCCGAAGCTGTAGTCGGCGCCGAACTGAAGGCCGTGCAGCGATGGGCTCACGTATTTGAGCGAGCTGTTGATCCGGTTGAAGTTGTCGAGGCCGTCGAGATCGCCGAGGTGGGTGCCGTAGCCGATGCCCGACGCCGCCCACGTGCCGCCGGACGGATACGGGCTGATGAAGTCGTACTGGATCGTCGCCTGGCGGCCGGCCGACACCGCGCCGTACGTCTTGCTCGCCAGCCCGACGTAGGCGCCGCGGCCGAACAGCGTGCCGCCCTGGCCGATCGTGCCGTTGGTGGTGCTGAAGCCGCCTTCCAGCCGGAAGAACGTGCTGAGGCCGCCGCCGAGGTCCTCGTTGCCGCGGAAACCCCAGCGCGATCCGGACGCGTTGCCGCTCGTCATCGCATACTGTTTTTCTCCCTTCGCGTTGCTATTGAACGTCAGACCCGCATCGACGACGCCGTACAGCGTGACCGAGCTTTGCGCGTGCGCGGTCGACAGACATCCGAGCGTGGTGGACGTCGCGGCGATCATCATGATCTTTTTCATCGTGGGTTCCCCAAGGTAATAAGCGTCCGGAAGGACGACTGGATTGTCGGCGCGGCTGCGCCGTATGCACTTCGAACCGGTGCGGCGAGAAGCGCCGCGCGTTCGCGCGGTTCTCTTCGCCGGCTTCATTCCAATTGCGCATCGAGTCGATTCGGATTCCGTATTAATATGGAATCGATCGTGGACAGGAAATTCAGCTCGTCGTCGTCGATGCTGCGTCAGTCAGTCAACCGGGCGCGGCCTTGCCACCAGCCGCCGCGCCCGGGTCCATCCAGTCGCTCAGGTCGTGGCGGTCGATACGACCGTGCGGCCATGCAGCACGTAGTTGCCGTCCTCGCCGAACAGCGCCGAGATCGGCCACGGATTCGCGAAGCGCAGCCACAGCCGCAGCATGTGCCGCTGCTGCTGATGCTCGGGGCCGTTCACGAAACTCGTGCGCGAGTGCAGCGTCGTCAGGTTGTTGCAGAACGCGATCTCGCCGGGCGCCATCATGAAGTCGAGCCGCAGGTCGTCGCGTTGCGTCAGCGAGTCGAGGTAGTCGAGGGCTTCGCGCTCAAGCGGCGTCAGCGGAATGCCGCGCTTGTCCGCGCCCGCGTTGATCTGGTTGCGGATGTAGCGGCAGCGCACGACGCCGTCCTGGTGGCCGAACACCGGCAGCGGCTGCGCCGATACGCCGTTGCCGCTCAGCGCCTCCTCGCGGCGGATGTAGTAGAAGCCGTTGTACAGCAGCCCGAGATATTCCGGATGCTCCGCGAGGATGATGTTGTAGATCTGGGCCGCGCTCACGTAGCTGCTCAGGCCGCCCGCCAGCCCCTGGCGCAGGCACATCAGGCCGAGCAGTTCCGCGCGGTCGGTGTGATACGGCAGATACGCGCTCGTCTCGTAGCCGCGCACGTCGATCTTGCCGTATTCGCGGCCCTGATCGAACACGTGGCCGAGCAGGTCCCCCTTCGGATTCTGGCCGAGCGGTTCGCCCAGATAGACGCCGAGGCCCCAGTAGATCATGCAGACTTCTTCGTCGGTGAGCCCGGCGATGTCGAGGCCTTGCAGCAGCACGAGGCCCGCGCCGTCGCGCACTTCGGACGCGATCTCGTCCAGCGTGCCGCGCAGCGTGTCGAGCGGGAAATCGTCGGTCTGCCAGTGCAGCATCGGCACGTTCGCGGCCTGCGCGTGGCGCAGCGCGGCGATCACCTCGCGCTGCTCGGCGGCCGTGATGCGGCGCTTCCAGCGGTCGTGGTCGAGCAGGTCGGCGCGTCGCCACGCGTGCGGCGTGGTGATCGGCTGGCGCCAGACGGTCTGTTGCATGATCGGTTCTCCGGGTTTCGTTTTTTGGTGTGTCGATAAGGGAAGAGGGCGGCGCTCAGCGACGCTGCCTCGTGTCGAGCGCGTCGCGCACGCCGTCGCCGAACACGTTCAGCGCGACGACCAGCACGAAGATCATCGCGCCGGGCGCAACCGCCATCCACGGCGCGTCGACCATGTACTGCTGCGCGGCGTTCAGCATGCTGCCCCACGACGGCGACGGCGGCTGCTGGCCGAGACCGAGGAACGACAGCGACGCCTCGGCGATCACCGCCGCGGCCGCGGTGATGCTCGCCTGTACGAACAGCGGCGGCAGCATGTTCGGCAGCACGTGGCGGAACACGATGCGCAGCGGCGACGCGCCGACGACGCGCGCCGCATCGACGTAGTCCTCGGTGCGGATCGCCATCGCCGCTGCGCGCGCGAGGCGCAGGAACGTCGGCAGCGCCGCCACGCCGATCGCGAGGATCGAGTTGTGCAGGCTCGGGCCGAGGAACGCGGCCATCGCGATCGCGACGATCAGGAACGGCACCGCGAGCACGGCGTCGGTCACGCGCATCACGACCGCGTCGATCCAGCCGCCCGCATAACCGCAGATCACGCCGAGCGGCACGCTGACCGCGCACGCGACGAGCACCGGCACGATCCCCGCGAGCAGCGACGCGCGCGTGCCCCAGATCAGTCGGGACAGCACGTCGCGGCCCACTTCGTCGGTGCCGAGCCAGTGCAGCGCGGACGGCCCCTTGCGCACCATCAGGAAGTCCGAATGCAGCGGATCGAGCGGTGCGAACCACGGCGCGAACACCGCGAGCGCGACGAACAGCAGGATCACGACGCCTGCGGTCACGCTCGCGGGGCGGCGCAGCAGCCGTTCGGCGGCGGCGCGCAGGCGGCTTTTCGCGCGCGGCATGGCGGCGGACGGCAACGGGACGACGACAGCCATCGTCAGCTCCTCAAACGCGGGTTGATCAGGAAATACAGCATGTCGGCCGCGAGGCTCGCGAGCACGAACATCACCGACGACACGAGCACCAGCCCCTGCACGACCTGGTAGTCGCGATTGAGCACGCTGTCGACCATCAGCTTGCCGAAGCCGGGAATCGAGAACACCTGCTCGGTCAGCACCGCGCCGGCGAGCAACTGGCCGAACTCGATCGCGCCGAGCGTGACGACCGGCATCAGCGCGTTGCGCAGCGCGTGGCGCAGCACGACGCGCAGTTCGGTCAGCCCCTTCGCGCGCGCGGTCCGCACGTAGTCGGCGCGCAGCGCGTCGAGCATCGCGCTGCGCATGTGCCGCATCAGCACGCCGGCGATGCCGGTGCCGAGCACGATCGACGGCAGCACGAAACCCATCACGCAGCGCACCGGGTTCTCGGAGAACGGCACGTAGCCGGACGCCGGAAACCAGTTGAGATGCACGCAGAACGCGAGCACCAGCAGGATGCCGAGCCAGAAGTGCGGAATCGAGATGCCGGTCAGCGCGACCGCCGTCGCGAGCAGATCCGCGAGACGGCCGCGATGCGTCGCGGCGACGATGCCGAGCGGAATGCCGATCAGCAGCGCGAGCGTCATCGACGCGAGCGCCAGTTGCAGCGTGATGGCGAGCTTGCCGACGAGCAACTGCGTGACGCCGATGTCGTCGCGCATCGACACGCCGAGGTAGCCGTGCAGCGCGCCGCCGATCCAGTGCAGATACTGCACGTAGACCGGCAGGTCGAGGCCGTACTTGTGGCGCAGTTCGCCGAGCATCTGCGCGTCGACGTTCTCGCCGCCCGCCAGCGCGAGCGCGGGATCGCCGGGCAGCATCCGCTGCAACAGGAAGATCAGCACGGACAGGATCAGCACTGTCGGCAGCGCGAGCGCGAGACGGCGGCCGACGAACGCGATAAAGCGGATCACGGGCGGCTCCTCGTCATGGCTGCAAATGCAGGCCCTTCACGCGGATCGTGCTGTCCGGGTGCGGGACGAAGCCGGTCAGCTTCGCGCTGACACCGGTGAACGTGCGGCGGTGCCACAGCACGGACGACGGATACGCCTGCGCGAGCATTCCGTTGACTTCGCGGTACAGGCGCTGGCGTTCGTCGTCGGTCGTGGCCTCGCGCGCGGCGACCATCAGCTTGTCGATGGCCGGGTCGCAGAACTTCGAATCGTTCGTCGGCCCGTTGCACGAATACTGCGCGTAGACGTTGCCGTCCGGATGCGGGCGGCCGCTCCAGAAGTTGAAGATCGCGTCGAAGTTGCCGCGCCGCGCGTTTTGCAGCATCACCGCGTCGTCCTGCGTTTCGATCTTCATCGTGATGCCCGCTTCCGCGAGCATCGCCTGCACCATCTGCGCGGCCTCCTGGCGCTCGCGCTCGGGCGGCACCAGCAGCGTGAACGTGAGATGCGCGACGCCGGCCTGCTGCAACAACTGGCGCGACGCGGCGACGTCGCGCGCCGGCACCGGATGCGCGGGATCGTAATAGCGGCTCGTCGGGCCGACGAACTGGTTGCCCGGCTGATACTGATCGTTGAACAGCGCCTTCACGAGCACGCGCCGGTCGATCGCGAGATCGACGGCATGCCGCACGCGTACGTCGTGGAAGATCGCGGCGCGCGGGCCGTTGCCGCTGTTGTAGCGGATGTAGTGATAACCGAGGTCGGGCGCGGACACGACCTTCACGCGGGGATCGTTCGCCAGTTGCGGCAGGTCGGTCGGCGTCAGTCGCTCGGCGATCTGGATCTGCCCGGAGCGCAGCGACGACAGCCGCACCGTCGAATCCCCGATCGGCAGGTACTCGATCCGGTCCGGGTCGCCGGCCGTGTGCGCGGCATCCCAGTAGCCGGCGAACTTCTCGACGACGATGCGCCCCTGCGGCACGCGCTCGACGAACCGGTATTCGCCCGCGCAGACCGGCTGCGAGCCGAAGCGGTCGCCGAGCTTCTGCGCGGCGTCGGGCGCGACCATCATCCCCGCGCGTTCCGCGAGGCTGTACAGCAGCAGGTTCGCCTGCGGCGCGTTCAGCACGAAACGCACGCTCGACGGATCGACGACGTCGACGTGATCGACCATGCTCAGTTCGGTGCGCCGCAGCGAGCCCGGCAGCGTCATGTGACGCTTGACGTTGTACGCGAGCGCGTTCGCGTCGAACGTTTCGCCATCCTGAAACTTCACGCCGGGGCGCAGCCGGATCGTGACCGACTTGCCGTCCTTCGCGACCTCGTAGCCGGTCGCGAGCTGCGGGACCAGCGACAGGTCGTCGGCCTTCACGTCGAACAGCTTGTCGCACAGCGCGGTCATCGGCTGGCGGCCGGTCGCGAGACGGTTCAGCGTCGGGTCGAGCGTGTCGGGGTCCTCGACGAGGCCGATCCGCAGCACGCCCTGCGCGGCCGCATGGCCGGCGACGCAGGCGAGCAGCGTGGCGAGAAGCAGCGAAGAAAGCTTGCGCATGAAGTTCTGGTTTCCTGTTGTTGAATGAGATCGCAAACGGATGCAGCGGGCCTACGCGGATCGCGCGGGCAACGAAGACGACGGCAGCGGCAACGGCAGCGGCGCGGCCGGCTGGCGGAACCGCTCGATCAGCCGCGCGACGCGCGGCGGAGGCGGTTCGGTCAGCGACGGGCTCAGTCCTTCCCAGCGCGGCAGGTCGCGCCAGTGATGACATGCGCACGCGTGGCCGGCGTCGTCGGCGACGAGTTCGGGCGTCTCGCTGCGGCAGCGGTCGGTCGCGAACCCGCAGCGCGGATGAAAGCGGCATCCGGACGGCGGATCGAGCGGGCTCGGCAGGTCGCCGCCGAGCACCACGCGCGCGCGTTGACCCGCTTCGAGCGCCGGCACCGCGCCGAGCAGCGCGCGCGTGTACGGATGGCGCGGCGTCGCGAAGATCGCGCGGGTCGGCGCGGTCTCGACGAGCCGGCCGAGATACATCACCGCGATCCGGTGCGCGACGTAGCGCACCGCCATCAGGTCGTGCGAGATGAACAGCATGCGGACGCCGGTCTGCCGCTGCAGCGCGCGCAGCAGGTTCAGCACCTGCGCCTGCACCGACACGTCGAGCGCGGACACCGGCTCGTCGCAGACGATCAGTTGCGGCTCCAGCGCCAGCGCGCGCGCAATGCCGATCCGCTGCCGTTGCCCGCCGGAGAATTCGTGCGGATAACGATGCATCTGCGCCGCGTGCAGACCGACGCGTTCGAGCAGTTCGGCGACGCGCCGCTCGATGCCCGCGTGAAGGTCCGCGTGATGGACGATTAGCGGCTCCGCGATCAGCTCGCGCACGGTCATCGACGGGTTCAGCGAACTGAACGGGTCCTGGAACACCATCTGAAGATCGCTGCGGAAGTCGAGCAGCGCATGGCGCTTCAGGCGCGCGAGGTCGATGCCGCGAAACTCGATGCGGCCTTCGTCCGGATCGAGCAGCCGCAGCAGCAGCCGGCTGACGGTCGATTTTCCGCAGCCGCTTTCGCCGACGAGGCCGAGCGTTTCGCCGGCGGCGATGTCGAACGACACGCCGTCGACCGCCGATACGCGCGCGCGCCGGCCGAACAGGCCGCCGGCCGCATAGTGTTTCTTCAGGTCGCGCACGCGCAGCAGCGGCGCTTCGTGGTGCGCGGCCGCGCGGGTCGGAGTCGGGTTCGGGTTCATGTGTTCGGCTCCAGCGGCGCGGCGTGACAGGCGGCGGCATGACCGGCCGCGAGCGGATTCAGCGCGGGTTCGATTGACTGGCACGCGTCGAGGCGGAACGGGCAGCGCGGCGCGAACGCGCAACCCGCGGGCAGCATGCGCAGGTCGGGCACGCTGCCGGGGATCGCGATGAGCGGCGCGTCGCCGGGCTCCGCGCGCGGCACCGCGCCGAGCAGGCCGACCGTGTACGGATGCTCGGGATGCGAGATCACGCGTTCGGCCGGCCCGTGTTCGACGATGCGGCCTGCGTACATCACCGCGATCTCGTCCGCGAGCCCGGCGACGAGGCCGAGATTGTGCGAGATCAGCACGATCGCGGTGCCGCGTTCGCGGCGAATCTCGTCGAGCAGCTCGACGATCTGCGCCTGCACGGTCACGTCGAGCGCGGTGGTCGGCTCGTCCGCGATCAGCAGGCGCGGATTGCACGCGAGCGCCATCGCGATCATCACGCGCTGGCGCATGCCGCCGGACAGGCGGTGCGGATAGTCGTCGACGCGCCGCGCGGCCGACGGAATGCGCACCTGGTCCAGCAGTTCGATCGCGCGGCGCCGCGCGGCGCGACGGTCCACGGCTTCGTGCGCGACGATCGCCTCGGCGATCTGGTCGCCGATCGTGAACACCGGGTTCAGCGACGACAGCGGGTCCTGGAAGATCATCGCGATCGCGCGGCCGCGCTGCATCCGGCGGCGCGCGGCGGACATCGCGAGCAGGTCGCGTCCTTCGAATTTGATGCTGCCGCTGGTGATGCGCGCGCCGGGCTGCGGCAGCAGCCCCATCACGGCGAGCGACGTCACGCTCTTGCCGCTGCCCGACTCGCCGACGACGCCGACGCAGCGGCCCGCCGCGACGTCGAGATCGACGCCGCGCAGCGCCGGCGCCGCGCCGTGCTCGCCGGCGAATTCGACGCCGAGCCCGCGAATGCGCAGGATCGGCGCGTCCGCCGTCGCCGCGAGCGGCGGCGCGGCGGTCAAGCCGGCCTGCGACGCGGACGCGACGCGAGGATGCGCGCCCCTCATGGCTGCGTCCGCGAGGCGGCGTACGGCGGGGATACGGTCATACGTGGGTCTCCACTGCGAAACTGGGAAAGCGCGAACGGGTGTTGCGGACGCTCCGCACGCCTGGTGCGACGACGCGTGCGGAGCAGGCAACAGCGGGTAACAGCAGGCAACGTACGAGACGCACGAGACGCGAACCTTGTTCGCGCCAGGCGTCGGGCTTCAGGCCGGCACGTGCTTGAGCATCCGCTGGAAACGCCCCGGTTCGGGACGCGCGAGCCCGAGGTGCTCGCGCAGCGTATTGCCCTCGTAGTCCTCGCGGAACAGGCCGCGGCGCTGGAGTTCCGGCACCACCTGTTCGACGAACACGCTAAGTTGCTGCGGGAAATACGGCGGCATCACGTTGAAGCCGTCGCACGCGCCGCCGAGCAGCCAGCGTTCCATCAGATCCGCCAGTTGTTCCGGGGTGCCAACGAAGCTGTGATGCGCGCGCGAACGGGCGATCAGCCGCGCGCTGCCGGAGATCGTCAGCTTCTGGCGCGCCGCGTTCGTCAGCAGCATGTCGGCGTTCGCGGTCGGCTTCTTCGCCGCGCGGATTTCGTCGACCGGCAGCAGGTCGTCCGGATCGCGGTCGTACAGCGAAAAGCCAAGGTTCTCGCTGAGCATCCAGATGCCGACTTCCGGATGCACGAGGTCGCCGAGTTCCTGTTCGAGGCGCTGCGCTTCCGCCTCGGTCGAGCCGAGCAGCGGCGACAGGCCCGGCATGATGACGACTTCGTCGGGCCGGCGGCCGTAGCGGGCCATCCGATCGTGGGTCGACGCGCGGAACGCGCGCGCGATCTCGAAGTCGGTCTGCGCGGTGAACACGGCTTCCGCGACCAGCGCCGCGAATTCGAGCCCCGGCGGCGAGCCGCCGGCCTGCACGAGCACCGGCCAGCCCTGCACTGGGCGCGGCACCGGCAGCGCGCCGGACACCGCGAAGCTGTCGCCGTGATGCGCGACCGGATGCACGTGCGCGGGGTCGCGCAGGAAGCCGGCCGCGCCGTCGTCGATGCTGTCCCACAGCGACGTGCAGACGTCGATGAACTCGCGGCCGCGCACATAGCGGTCCGCCTTCGCCATCGCTTGCTCGCGGCTGAAGTTCAGCGACGCCTTGTCTTCCCACGTCGTCACCACGTTCCAGCCCGCGCGGCCGCCGCTCAGGTGATCGAGCGTCGCGTATTTCGCGGCGATCTCATACGGCTCGTGATAGGTGGTGGACAGCGTGCCGACCAGCCCGAGTTTCGTCGTCACCGACGACAGCACGGACAGCAGCGACACCGGGTCGAGATTCGACGTCGTCTGCCGGCCGAAAAAGCGGCCGTCCTTCTCGCGCGTGAACAGCGTGTCGCCGACGAAGAACAGGTCGAACTTGCCGCGCTCCGCGAGCTGCGCGACGTCGCGATAGAAGTCGAGCCCGGTCACGGACGCGGCGGGCGTCGACGGATGGCGCCAGCCGGCGATGTGGTGCGCGCCCGGATAGATGAAGAGGCCCAGGTGGAGTTGCCGGGTCATGAGCGGGATTCCGAAAAGCGGTTCGTCGGGCGCGCGAGCGCGAGGCGTTCGCGCAGCGTGGCGGTCGGGGCGGCCGGTCTGCGGCGCAGCAGCTTCGGCACGACGCCGGTCACGAAGCGGTCGAGGTCGTCCGGCAACACGGCCGGCGCGAGGTCGAAGCCGTCGCAGACGCTGTCCGCGTCCCACGCGTCGAGCAGCGCGGCGAGGCCGTCGGCGGTGCCGACGAAACGATGGCCGGGCAGGCCGGCGCCTTCCGGCGCGAGTTCGTCGAGATGGCGCGCGCGCGCGGCGGCTTCGGCGTCGGAATCCGCGAGCACGAACGACACGGTCGCGAGCACCTGGACCGCGTCCGCCGGCCGGCCCGCGCGCTGCGCGAGCGTGCGCAGTTCAGCGCGAAGCCGCTGGACGGCTTGCGGCGAGTCCGAGTCGGTAATGAACAGGTCCGCGAAACGCGCGGCCAGTTGCAGCCCGGCCGGCGTGGCGTCGTCGAACACGAGCACCGGATGGCCCTGCACCGGACGCACCGCGGTCAACGGTCCGCGCACGCTGAACCACGGGCCTTGATGGTGGATCGGATGGATGCGGTCGGAGTCCGCGAAGATGCCGCTCGCCTTGTCCGCGACGATCGCGCCGTCTTCCCAGCTATCCCACAGCTTTATCAGGATGTCGATGTATTCGGCCGCGCGCGCGTAGTGCTCGTCGGCCGACAGCACGCGGGCGTGCGCGAACGCCGGGTCGCCGCCCGCGCTGTGGCGCAGGTCGAGGCGCAGCGCGGTGCGGCCGGACGACAGGCCGTCGAGCACCGCGAGCGCGCGCGCGGTGTGGAACGGCTCCGTATAGGCGACGCGCACCGTCGCGCCGAGTCCGATCGCGGACGTCTTGGCGACGAGCGAGCCGACTAGCGGCGTGGTGTCCGGCGCGAGGTCGATGCGTTCGCCGTTCGGGCCGGCGGCGCGCGGACGGGTGAACAGCGCGCAGTCGAGCGCGCCGGACTGCGCGCGCGCGACGACGCCCGCGTGCTGCGGAAAGCCCTGCGGCGACGCGGCGAGCCCGGACAGGCCCCAGGCAGCGGGGTGATGGCCGTATCCGGCTATCGACAAGATGAGATGCATGGGCGAATTGGATTCTGTTTTGGATAATGTGCCGGCGTGGTCACGGCCCAACCCCATTACGCAATAGCCGTGCCAATAAGTGGTATGCCACATATAAAGATCGGCAAAGCCTGTCGCAGCGCATGTTTGCGGCGTTGCGAATCCGGAGCGTCCGCAACGTCATGCTATGATCCGCAAACCCGTGGTGCACCACATGTATGCGAAAACGGCGTGACCGCCGTTCCATCGTCGTGCGGCGGCACGTCTCCAGTGCAGAAGGGCGAGGCGGGCCGGTCGGCCGGCCGCCCGAAAAAGCGGTATGCCACGGACGACGGAACGGCACGGTGCGGTGTCCGCCCGGGAGGGCGGCGGCAGGTCGATTGGCGATATCGGTATCGCGTCTATATAATCGACCGGACCCGCGATGGCCGCGGGCTGGCATGATCCCGCCGTGCATACACAATCAACCCGGTGACCCATGTTGGATAACGACTCTTCTGCGGCGGTCCAGGCGTCGCTGCAACAGTACTACGAGCGCACGCTCCTCTTTTCGCGGCCGGGATTCCTGATCCGCCGCCTGCATCAGATTCATGGCGGGCTGTTCCTGCAGGAAACCAGCGAATTCGACATCACGCCGGTCCAGTACAGCCTGTTGACCGCGCTCGCGGAGCACGGCGAAACCGATCAGAACACGCTCGCGTCGGACATCGGGCTCGAACGCAGCAGCGTCGCGGAGGTGTTGCCGCGGCTGGAGTTGCGCGGCCTGTTGAGCCGCCGCCAGTCCGAGCAGGATCGCCGGATGAAGCTGGTGAAGCTCACGCGCAAGGGCAGCGCGCTCGTGAAGAAGATGCGGCCCGCCGTGCAGCGCGCGCACGACCGCACGCTCGAACATCTGCCGCCGGGCGAGCGCGATCTGTTCATGCTGCAATTGATCCGCCTCGTCGAGGCGAACAACGACACGAGCGTCGTGCCGCTGAAAATCCGCTGACGCGGCGGATCGCCATCGTGGTGCTTCGGCTCATGTGAAACGGGCGCGGCCGATGCCGCGCCCGTCTTCGTGCGTCTTCTTGCGTCTCGCCGCTTCGGCGGCGGCCCGTCAGCCTGTCAATCCATCAACGCCGCGTGCAGTGCGCGGGCCAGCGCGAGCACGGCTTCGTCGTCGCCGCGCGCGCCGGTGACCGATAGTCCGAGCGGCGCGCCGTCGAACGCAGTCCACGGCAAGCTCACCTGAGGCAAGCCCGCCAGCCCCGCGATGCACAGCATCTGCTGCGAGCGGCGGCGAATGTCGTCGATCTCCGCGCCGGACGCATCCACGCGCGGCGCGACCCACGGCAGCGTCGGCATCACGACGAACGTGTCCGCGTCGGCGAACAGCCGCGCGACGGAGCGCAACGCGTCCACCCGGACCCGCTGCGCGGCCGCCGCCTGGTCGGGCGCGATCGCGAGCGCGGCGGCGAAGCGCGCGCGCACGTCCGCGCCGAACGTATCCAGATGCGCGGTCGCCCACGGCCCGTGCTGCGCCGCGACCTCCGCCGCCTGCAACACGCGGAACGCATCGGCCCACGCCGGCGGCGAGAATCCCGCGTCGCGCACGTCGATGGACCACGACGCCCGCAGCCGCGCGCACGTCGCGTCGAACGCGGCGCGCGCGGCCGGATGCAGCAGCGCGAGCAGCTCGTTCGGCACGACGATGCGCGCGCGGCGCACGTCGTTCGACGGCGCGGCCGGCTCGCCGTGCGTGAGCGCGCCGAGCACGTCCGCGAGCAGCGCGGCGTCGCGCGCGAACCAGCCGACCGTGTCGAAACTGTGCGCGAGCGTCACGCAGCCGTTGCCGGCGATGCGGCCGTGCGTCGGCCGGATGCCCCAGATGCCGCAGTAGCTCGCCGGCAGGCGGATCGAGCCGCCGCAGTCGGTGCCGAGACCGACGTCTGCGTCGCCGGCCGCGACCGCGACTGCTGATCCCGACGACGAGCCGCCCGGCAGCCGCGCCGGATCGGCGGGGTTTTCCGGCGTGCCGTAATGCGCGTTGATGCCGGCGAGGCTGTACGTCAGTTCGTCGGTGACGGTCTTGCCGACCCATCGCATGCCGCGTTCGAGCAGCAGTCTCACGGCCGGCGCCGTCGCTGCGGCGAGCGGCTGCGCGTCGCGCCATGCCGGATTGCCGCCGCCGGTGCGCAGGCCCGCGACGTCGAACACGTCCTTGACCGCGAGGCGCGCGCCCGACAACGACGACGACCGTGTATCCGCAGAGGGCAACGCGGCAGGCGGCAATGCGCCGAAACCATCGCGCACGAACGCGCGATGCAGGCCCGGTTGAAGCAGATCGGCGTGGTTCATCGTTGCGGCTTCGGTTCGTCCATCCAGCTTACGTGCGCGGCGACGACCTTCCAGTCGCCGCCGATCTTCACCCACGTCTGCGACTGGCGGCCGACGCGCGGTTCGCCGTCGCGCGCGAACGTGATGTTCGCGACCGCGAAGCCGTCGCCAAACGTCGTGATCCAGCGGCCGGTCACGGTCCGCATCAAGCCCTTCGACGGGCGCTGCAAGCGGAACGCGCGGATCTCGTCGTAGCCGGCCAGGTTTTCGGTCGCGCCGAAGCGCAGCGTGTGCGGGCTGTCCCAGAACAGCGCGTCGAGCTGCGCGACGTCGTTCGTCGTCAGCGCGAGTTCATAGGCCGACGACGCGCGTTCCACTTCGGCATACGGGCCGGGTTCGTTGATGTGCATGGCAGTGGTTCGTGGGCGGACGCGCTTCCGGTCGATCGCCGGAGGCGCGTCCGCGTTAAAGGAGGGCGCGGCCGGGGCCGCGCGTAATCCGAGGCCGCGTCAGCGCCGGTTCAGCGCCGCCAGAAACAACGCGACCGGCGCGGTATAGAGCCCGCGGCCGAGCAGGCCCGCGCGGCCGGCCGCGTCGATCATCGCGATCGCGGCGAGCGGGGCGGTGCCGTGCGCGGCGACCGCCGCCGCGTCGAGCGCGCAGCGCAGCCCCGCGAACGCCGGCCAGTCGTCCGCGAGCAATGCGGGTTGCGCGCTCTGCCAGCCGGCGGGCAGCCACGGCGCGAGCGCGTCGGCCGGCTCGGGCGCGAAGCGCAGCGCCTGCGCGCCGAAGCCGGCCGCGTCGATCACGCCGCTGTCGCCGACGAGCGGCGACGCGCTCTCGGTCGATCCCGGCTTGATGCGCGGCCCGCGCGGCGCGGCGGCGGGCAGCGTGACCCAGCGCGACGGATCGCCCGCGAGCCGCACGCCGACTTCGCGTCCGTTGCCGGCCAGCGCGACGACCAGCGTCGCGTCGGGATCGGAGCCGTCGTTCGCGGCGGCGTCCATCATCAGATGGCACGCGGCCATCCATAGCGTCAGGAAGAATAGCGGCGACTGGCTCAGGATGCTGTGCGCGGCCGGCAGCGCGAGCCGGTCGGCGAGCGCGGCCGTCGCGGCCGTGGTGCGGGCGTGCAGGTCGTCGCCGCCGGCGAGACCGGCCGCCGCGAGCGGGAACAGTTCGATCGGGCCGTTGGCGAGCGCGTCGGACAGCAGCGGCACGAACACGTTGTCGCGCCAGCGCAGCCGTTCGAGCACGGCCGGCTCGCGCGTGCCGAAGCGGATCTGCGCGCCCGCGCCGCTGCCGAACATCGACCATGCGCGGCGGCGCGGATCGTTCGGCGCGGCCGCGTCCGTCACCTCGATCAGCGGCGTGCCGGGCGACACGATCGCCGCGAGCGGCACGACCACCCGATACGACTGCGCATCCACGAGCCGCACCTTGCCGCTCGCGATCAGCCGCTGGGCGTCGGCTTCCGTCGACGCCCAGCCTTCGTGCAGGCACGCGAGCACGGCCGACGACAGCACTGGCGGCGGCGGTCCGACCGGGTCTTCGAACGGCGGCCCCGCGTGCAGCAGCGTGAAGTCGGGGAGGCCGACTGCGTCGCGCGCGCGGACGACCGCGCTCCATTGCGGTCGGACCGCGTGCAGCCGCGCAAGCGCGGCCCGGTTCGCGGCGGCACGGGTTTCGGCCAGTGCGCCGGCGCTCATCGCGAGCCTCGCGCGACACCGAACCCGCCGAGCAGACGCGCCCACAGCACCTTCCAGAACAGCTTGCCGAGATCGGGCGGCGGCGCTGAGGCCGGGGTCGCCGTGGGCGATGACCCGGGTGCGTCCGCAACCGTTGCGCCGAACGCATCGGCCACCGGTTGCGCGGCGGCCGCCGTGCGTTCCGCCGTCGCATCGAGCTTCGCCTTCAGGTTGGTCGCAAACGCATTGGTCAGGCGCGTCGCCAGTTCCTTCGCGACGCCGCGGATCGAATGATCGACCCTCACGTCCACGCGCGACGCGCTGTTGCGGTCGACGCCCGCGCCGCTCACGCTGCCGCGCCGCGTGTCGTCGTCCAGCTGCATCGGGCCGTCGCCCGCGAAAGTTGCGACGATCATCGCGCGTTTCAGCGCGCCGTCCTGCGGCAGCGCCGCGAGCGACGCGCCGGGCAGGCACGCGACGGCGCCGGGAATTTGCCATCCGTCGTCGCGCGGGTACGGCACGATAAAGCTTTGTTCGATTTTCATGGGCGGTCGAAAAGAGAAGTCTGGCGCCGGCGGTCAGCGCAAGCGGAGAAGGAGGCGGGGCATTCGCGCAGCGCGCCGATGCCGTGCAGATCGATCAGCCGGTCCGGCTGTGCGAGACGCAGGTTCATCATCGGCCCGCGCGACTGGTTGCCGGGCATGAGTCTGCCCCTGCCGTCCGATGCGGCGGCGAAGCGGATCGCGTCGTCGAACGCGGACGGCTTTTCGTAATCACAGGCGACGGGATGCGGCCGCACCTTGTGCGGCCCCGGCAGGATGCGGCCGACTGGCCGCACTTTCGGGCCGGCGAACGCCGGCTGTTCCGACGACTTGAAGCCGGGCAGTCCGGAATTCGCGACGATCGGCTTCACGCCGTTCAGATCGGCGAGCGTACCGACCGCGTGCTCGAAACCGGCGGGTTTCCCGATGCCGACGATGTGGCCGTGCGCGACCGGGCTGCGCACGAACGCGACGTCGGGCGTCCCGACCATCCGGACGTTGCCGACGTATTCGCCGCGGCCGCGCATGAAGCGGTCGTCCTCCCTGCGCGTGGGCGACGCGCCGATGCCTTGCGGGCGGTCGGGGCCGTTGGGGTGGGGCGGGCGTTTCGTCATCGCCTGATTGCTCTGTGACGGTGTAACAGTCAGGGTGTCACGGTCAGGCCGCCATCGGCAGCGGCAGGCTGGGCGCATCGGCGTCGTAGCGCACGCCGTCGCGCACGCAGAACGCGGGGGTCAGCATCCGGTCGGTGACGAGGCGGGTGCCTTCGTTGTCTTCGAGCGTCCAGCGGCCGCGCTCGTCGTTGAGCACCGAGATGTCCGCGACGCCGCCGACTTTCAGCGTGCCGAGCGTGCCATCCATGCCGATCATCTGCGCGGCGTTCACGCTGACCATCTTCACGACGTGGTCGAGCGACAGGCCGAGCGCGAGCATGCTCGTCATCGCGCTCACGAGGCTGAACTGCGTCTTGCCGAGGAACGAGTGCTCTTCGTCCGGGTGCGAATCAGGCGTGCCGGGCGGCGCGGGGACCACCGTGTTGTAGCCGTGCATGTCGGCGCCGAGGGTGTCCGGCATGACGCCCTGTTCGAGCACGAGCTGCGCGGTGCGGAAGCTGAAATGCGAGCCATGCCCGACGTCCACGCGCAGCCCGCGCTGGACCGCTTCCGGCACGAGCGGATGCAGCTTGCCGTTCTGCTCGACGAAGCCGCCCGGATGGCGGCTGAACGGATGCGCGAGGATGTCGCCCGGCTTCAGCATGTCGACGACCTGGTTGAAGATCGAATCGGGATCGACCGCGCGGCCGCCGGATTCCGGCTTCGGCCACAACTGGCCGAAGTGGATGTAGACCGGCAGGTTCGCGTCGCGGCCGATCTTCGACGCGATCTTCATCACGTCCACGCCCCAGCGCGCGAAGCCGCCGATTTCCGCGTGCGCCTTGATGCCTTTCACGAGATCGGGATTCGCGAGCGCGGACTTCACCGACGCGTCCGCGTCGAGGCATTCGGGGCGGTACAGGTCCGGGTAGTAGTGTCCTTCGAGCCCGCCGACCAGATACGCGGACAGATACGACAGCACGCGGGTGGCGGACGGCTCCGCAACGTAGTGCCGGAAACCCGGCACCGTGATGCAGCTTGCGCCGCCCTGATCGACGAGCGTCGTCACGCCGGAGCGCACGCCGCACAGGTCGGCGTTCAGGCCGAAGCGGCCGGTCACGTACTGGTACACGTGCGCATGGGTGTCGATCAGGCCGGGCAGCACGAGGCGGCCGCGGCAGTCGACGATTTCCGCGCCGACGGCCTGCGGAGACAGATCCGCGCCGATCGCGGCGATGGTGTTGCCGTCTACGAGAATGTCCAGCGTGGCGTCGACACCGGCTGCGGGATCGATCACGCGACCTTGTTTGAGAAGAAGTTTGGGCATGGATGGTCCGGTTCCCTGTTGCAATGCGTGGTGTACCGCAAGTTGTGTGCCGGGGCGGATCGAGGCCCGGCGTCGCGTCGCCACTATATCAGTATGCGTGGTATGCCATTTATTATTTGAGGAAGAAGCGATGCGTCCGGCGAACGCGCCCGACGGCGGTGCGCGCGGCCTGGCGCCGGCTTCGGCAGAGGCTCGCAGGGCGACAGTCATTTTTTTGCCGTCCAGTCCCGGTCACGCTTTCGGACGATCTGCGTGGTATGCCACGTATATCACCAAAAAGACGCGGCCCGCACATGCGCTGTGCACGATCGGCGTCGTCGCACCCAGGTTGGTGCCTGCGCGCGCCGGGCAGCCGACCGCTTTGCAGCCCGAAAGAGTCTGCGGCGGGACGCCGCATAAGGGGTTCGGTGCGGGCCGCGAGGATCGCCCGAAATAACAGCCTACTGGCACAGACTTTGCGGTACACCACACGTTCGCGCCGCAGAGCGTGTCTTTTCGCCGTCGTCACTCATCGCAGCAGGGCTCTCCACCATGGACAAAAAAATCAGTAAAGGCCGGCAATGGATCGTTTCCGCGCTCGTCGCGGCCGCCGGATTCGCGGCGGCGGGCGCGTCGGCGGACCCCGCGCCGACGCTCACGCCCGGCACGCTGAAGGTCGGCATGCAGGCGACCTATCCGCCTTTCGAGTATTACGACGGCGACAAGATCGAAGGCGCGGACCCCGAACTCGCGCGTGCGATCGCGAAACAGCTCGGCGGCAGCGCGGCGTTCGTAGACACGCCGCTGCCGCAACTGATCCTCGGGCTGAACGCGAGCCGCTTCGACATCATCATGTCGGCGATGTACGTGACGCCGGAGCGCGCGTCGCAGGCCACGCCGATTCCGTACGCGCAGACCGGCTCCGCGATCATGGTCGCCGCGTCGACGGGGCTGAAGCCGCGCACGATGCAGGACCTGTGCGGGATGCACCTCGGCATCGTGCAGGGGACCGCGTGGGTCGGCCAGCTGCACGACGTTTCGGATCACTACTGCACGCCGAACGGCAAGCCGCCGATCGTCGTCAGCGAGTTCGGCTCCACGTCGTACGTGCTGCAGGCGATGCTGTCGAACAACGTGCAGGCCGGCATGCAGGTCGCGGCGACCGCGAAGGCGCTCGCGGACAAGTCGGGCGGCCGTGTGGTCGTCACGTCGACGGATCTCATCAACCCGCAGACGATCGGCATCTTCGTGCGCAAGGACAACAAGCCGCTGCACGACGCCGTTGTGAGGGCGCTCGCGGAACTGAAGAAGTCCGGCGAGTACGACACGCTGCTGCAACGCTACGGGCTGAAGCCGCCGCCCGCGGCGAGCGCGTCGTAAGCGGCGCGGCCCTGTCCGGGCCGCGATATCCGGCCCCGCGCCGCTGCCGGTGCCCTGATCCAGCGAGACCTACATGCACTTCGATTTCCGCTACATGCTGTCGCTGTTCGCGATGCCGGAGTTCTGGCGCGCGAGCCTCACGGTCGTCGAGCTGAGCGCGCTCGCGTGGCTGATCGCCGCCGCCGCGGGCTTCCTGCTCGCGACCGCGCGGCTGTCCGGCTGGCGCACGCTGTCCGTTTTCGCATCGGTCTACATCTGGCTGTTCCGCAGCCTGCCGCTGATGGTGCTGATCGTGTTCGTGTACAACCTGCCGCAACTGCTGCCGCACACCGGCGGCGTGCTGTCGAACCCGTTCAATTCGGCGCTGATCGCGCTGGTGCTGACCGAGACCGCGTATATGGCGGAGATCCATCGCGGCGCGCTGATGTCGGTCGCGAAGGGGCAGTACGAGGCGGCGACCGCGCTTGGCATCCGCTGGGTCGGCGCGCAGCGGCTCGTAATCATTCCGCAGGCGCTGCGCATCGCGCTGCCGACGCTCGGCAACCAGTTCATCTCGTGCGTGAAGCTGACGTCGCTCGCGTCCGCGATCTCGCTGAGCGAACTGCTGCTCGTCGGCGAGCGCCTGTACGCGCAGAACTTCCTCGTGATGGAAACGCTGCTCGCGTGCGCGATCTACTACGTGCTGATCGTGTCGCTGTTCACGTGGCTGATGCAACTGGGCGAGCGGCACATGAATCTCGCCGCGCGCAAGCCCGGCACGCTGTCCGACGACGAAACCAGCGCGCTGCGCCGCGCGCAGGCGGCGCACCCTGCGCGGGTAGCGGTTCAGCAGAACGCTCGCGGCGCGGCGCCCGCGCTGCTGCTCAACGGCGTGCAGAAGCGCTACGGCGAGCATCTCGTGCTGAAGGGCGTCGATCTGGACGTGAAGGCCGGCGAGGTGCTGTCGATCATCGGGCCGTCGGGTTCGGGCAAGACGTCGCTGATCCGCACGGTCAACGCGCTCGAATGGCCGGACGGCGGCGAGATCGTGCTGTTCGGCCGCGCTTACCTGTCGGCGCGCGATCGCCCCGGCAACCGCACCGTGCGCCATGGCGTCAAGCACATCGGCATGGTGTTCCAGAGCTTCAACCTGTTTCCGCACCGGACGATCCTGGAGAACGTCACGCTTGCGCCGCGCTATCACCGGCGCGGCAGCCGCGCGGAACTCGACGCGCGCGCGCTGACGCTGCTCGACAAGGTCGGCCTGCTCGCGCATGCGCACAAGTATCCGCACCAGTTGTCGGGCGGCCAGCAGCAGCGCGTCGCGATCGCCCGCGCGCTCGCGATGGAGCCGGACGTGATGTTGTTCGACGAACCGACGTCCGCGCTCGACCCCGAACTGGTCGACGACGTGCTGAACGTGATCCGCGATCTCGCGAACGAAGGAATGACGATGGTGGTCGTCACGCACGAAATGGACTTCGCGATGTCGGTGTCGAACCGCATCGCGTTCATGGAAGGCGGCGTCGTGCAACTGCTCGCGTCGCCGGACGAGATTCGCCGCTCGCCGGACGCCGCGCGCGTGCGGCGCTTCATCGGGATCGACGACGCGCCGGTGCGCGCGGTCGTGGCCGAATGCGCGGCATGAGCGGCCCACGTGACGCTCGCGGGCCGCATGCACCCCATGCGCCGCATGCGCTTCGCGCGGCGGCCGGTTCCGCTTTCTTCCCGACGCATCGCGCCGGGCCACATTCACAGACCAACGACCAAGGATACGTAACGCCATGAGCAATACGGACAATCGCAACATGGTGCTGGGCATGCTCGCGTACGCGACGGGCCAGCACGTTGCGTCGTGGCTCCAGTCGACGGCGCCCGCCGACGCCACGACCAACATCGGCTACTGGCGGCGTCTCGCCAGCCTCGCCGAGGAAGGCCGCTTCGACCTGTTTTTCCTCGCCGACAGCCCCGGCGCGCGCACCGAGAAGCTGAACGACTTCTCGCGCTTTCCGTACATGATGAACATGTTCGAGCCGGTCACGCTGCTGTCCGCGCTCGCCGGCAGCACGAAGCACATCGGGCTCGGCGCGACCGGCTCGACGAGCTTCTACGAGCCGTACAACCTCGCGCGGCTGTTCGCGTCGCTCGATCATCTGTCGCAGGGACGCGCGGGCTGGAACGTCGTGACCACCGCGAGCGACTATGCGGCGCGCAACTTCGGGCTCGACCGGCTGCCGCCGCACGGGCAGCGTTATGCCCGCGCGCGCGAGTTCTTCGAGGTCGTGATGCGCCTGTGGGATACCTGGGATGACGACGCATTCATCGCGGACAAAGCCGCGTGCCGGATGTTCGAGCCCGAGAAATTCCACGTGACCGACTTCCAGGGCGAGCACGTGCGCGTGCACGGCGCGCTGAACATCCGGCGCACGCCGCAGGGGCGGCCGGTCATCATCCAGGCGGGTTCGTCGGAAGAGGGCAAGTCGTTCGCGGCGGAGGCGGCCGAGGTCGTGTTCGCGTCCGATCCGACCTTCGACGAAGCGAAGCGCTTTTATGCGGACGTGAAAGGCCGGATGTCCGCGTTCAACCGCGATACGAGCCAGTTGAAGATCCTGCCGGGACTGTCGGTGATGGTCGGCAGCAGCAAGGCCGAAGCCGAGGACAAGTACCGCGAACTGCAAAACCTGATCCATCCGGACGTCGGCCGCATGCGGCTCGGGATGGACCTGGAGGCGGATCTGACCGGTCTGCCGGTCGACGAGCCGATCCCCGAGCATCTGATTCCGAAGAAGGCGAATCTGCATCAGGCGTACTTCCGCCAGATCACGACGCTGATCCGCGAGCAGAACCTGACGCTGCGCCAGCTGTACACGAGCTACGACCGCGGCAAGGTGACGGTCTGCGGCACGCCGGAGCAGATCGTCGATTACATGGAAGAGTGGGTCGACGGCGGCGCGGCCGACGGCTTCATGCTCGCGTTCCACGTCGTGCCGAACGACACCGAGGACTTCGTGCGCAAGGTGGTGCCCGAGATGCAGCGGCGCGGCCGGCTGCGCAAGGAATACACCGGCACGACGCTGCGCGACAACCTGGGGCTCGAACGCCCCGTGAGCCGGCACGCGCGCTGACGCGCGTCCGGTTCTTCAGCACGAGGAGATTTCCGATGTCGATCGACACGGTATTGAGCGCGGCCAGCAAGGCCGCGCAATCGCAGCAGGGCGAACCCTGCGTGACGGACTTCCGCGACGCGATGGCCAGGCTGGGCGCCGCGGTGCATATCATCACGACCGACGGCGCGGTGGGCCGCGCGGGATTCACCGCGTCGGCGGTGTGCAGCGTGACCGATTCGCCGCCGAGCGTGCTCGTCTGCATCAATCGCAACTCGTCCGCGTATGCGGCGACGCTCGGCAATCGCACGGTCTGCATCAACACGTTGAGCGCGAGCCAGCAGCCGCTGTCGGCCGCGTTTTCCGCGAAGGCGCCGATGGACGTGCGGTTCGAGTCGGGCGAGTGGATCGAGGAAGCGGGGCGCGCGCCCGCGCTGCGCGACGCGATCATGTCGCTGCATTGCCGGATCGCGAGCACGGTGTCGGTCGGCACGCACGACATCCTGCTGTGCGAGGTGGACCGGATCGATGCGAATCCGCACAGCGGGATCCTGATCTATTACAACCGGAAGTATCACGATATCGCGTGCTCGTGATGCACGCTGCCGGCATGGCGGCGCGTTGAAGGACGAATGCAGGAGGACCGCTCCTCTTGCATTGCCTCACCTTTAACGATTGAACGTAGCCCCCCGATCAGGCATTGGCGTTGCCGATCCTGTCCAGTTCCTCGACCGCGTCCGTCGGCAGGTCGAGCGATGCGGCCGCGAGATTCTCCCGCAGGTGTCCGACCGACGACGTACCCGGAATCAGCAGGATATTCGGCGCGCGGCGCAGCAGCCATGCGAGCGCGACCTGCATCGGTGTCGCGCCGACGCGTTCCGCGACGGCCGACAACGTCGACGACTGCAACGGCGTGAAGCCGCCGAGCGGAAAATACGGCACGTAGGCGATGCCGTCGCGCGCGAGATCGTCGATCAGCACGTCGTCGGCCCGATGCGCGAGGTTGTAGTGATTCTGCACGCAGACGATCTCGCAGATCCGCCGCCCTTCCGCGATCTGCGCGGGCGTCACGTTGCTCAGGCCGATATGGCGCACGAGGCCCTGGCGCTGCAGTTCCGCGAGCGCGGTGAGCGGCGCTTCGATCGACCCTTCCGCCGGCCGGTGCACGTCGAACATGATCCGCAGATTGACGACCTCCAGCGCGTCGAGCGCGAGGTTGCGCAGGTTGTCGTGCACGGCCCCGGTCAACGCTTCGGGCGAGAACGCGGGCTGCCACGATGCGTCCGCGCCGCGTCGCGCGCCGATCTTCGTCACGATCACGAGGTCGTCCGGATACGGATGCAGCGCCTCGCGGATCAACTGGTTGGTGATGTGCGGGCCGTAAAAATCGCTGGTGTCGATGTGATTGACGCCGGACGCGACCGCGTCGCGCAGCACGGCCAGCGCCGCCGCGTGATCCTTCGGCGGCCCGAACACGCCGGGGCCGGCGAGCTGCATCGCGCCATAACCGAGCCGTTTGACGGCGCGGTCGCCGAGCCTGAAGGTGGCGGACGGTTGATTGCTGGACATGGGTGATCTCCGTAACGGGAATGACGCCAGCTTAGAGCTTGTGCCATTGCGCGATAAGCCGTCATAATCCGCACGGGCTGTACGGAGGGGCGCACAATGCAGATCGACCTGTCGGACCTGAACGCGTTCGTGGCCGTCGCGCGCGCGAAGGGCTTTCGCGACGGCGCGCGTCTGGCCGGCGTCAGCGCGTCCGGGCTCAGCGAAGCGGTGCGCCGGCTCGAAGCGCGGCTCGGCGTGCGGCTGCTGCACCGGACGACCCGCAGCGTCGTGCCGACCGAAGCGGGCGAACGGTTGCTCGCGCGACTCGGCCCCGCGCTGAGCGAGGTCGAAGCGGCGCTCGACGTGGTCAACGGCTTTCGCGACCGGCCGGCGGGGACGCTGCGCCTCAACGTGCCGGTCAGCGCGGCGCGGCTGATCCTGCCGTCGATCGTCGCGCCGTTCCTCGACGCGTACCCGGACATTCAGCTGGAAGTCGTCGCCGACGAAAATTTCGTCGACGTGCTCGCGGCCGGCTGCGACGCGGGCATTCGCTACGACGAGCGGCTGGAGCAGGACATGATCGCGGTGCCGATCGGCCCGCGCATCCAGCGTTTCGCGACCGCCGCGTCGCCCGCGTATCTCGCGCGGCGCGGCAGGCCCGCGCATCCGCGCGAACTGTTGGGCCACGCGTGTCTGCGCGGCCGCTTTCCGAGCGGCGCGATGCCGGCGTGGGAGTTCGAGCAGGGCGGCGAAGTGGTGCGGATCGAGCCGTCCGGTCCGCTGCTGGTGCAGATCGGCGGCGCGGTCGACCTCGTGATCGACGCGGCGCTGGGCGGCGCGGGCATCGTCCATCTATACGAGGACTGGCTGCGTCCGCACATCGAGCGCGGCGCGCTCGAACCGATCCTCGACGGCTGGTGGCGGCCGTTCTCCGGGCCGTTTCTGTACTATCCGGGCCGCCGTCTGGTGCCCGCGCCGCTGCGCGCGTTCATCGATTTCATCCGGACGCGGCCGGCGTGACTGGCCCAGCGGCGCGCGCGAAAACTGTCTCTGTTCGCGGGCCGGGCCTCCGTCGGGAATGTCGGCTGACTTCATTCCGGAGACCGACATGATCGTGGGCGGCGGACGCGTCGCGCGATGGAAGGATGCCTTGCGGTCGTGTTCGGCGTCGCCGGGATCAGGCTGCTGGCGTCGCGGGGTTAGGCCGGCGCAGCGCCGCACGCGTTCGCGCGCGGTCGATGCGCGGCCCGCGAATTCCCCGCGAATGAAACGTTATCCATGCCACCGCGACTTGTTCAGCAGGATGATTAACTGCGCGATCTTGCCGGCGTCGAGCGAGAAGTAGTAGCTGAGGATCACCGGATCGGGCAGCTTCGATTTGTCGAAGTCGCCGTCGACCCGCGCATGGACCACGATGTCCGCATGATGGCGGAACGCGCTTTCGACCTGCATCGTCACGTGGTCGCCGAAAATTTCCTTGTCGGCCCACGCGCGGATCGCATCGTGGCCGACGAATTCGCGCTGCGCGTCGTTCAGCAGCGCATCGGCGGCGAACGTCGCGATGAACGCATCGGGATCGGGGCGGTTGTGCGCGGCGATGTGAGCGGCGATTACGTCAGGCAGTGCATGGGTGAGGTCTTGCATCGCATTCTCCAGGTTGTCCGGGTTGTCCTGAACCGATCGTAGGCGGCGCGGCTGTCAGTTCCTGTCAGCAGCGCGAATGCCGCGCGGCGCTGCGTAACGAGACCCGTCCGCGACGACATACAATCATCGGGACGCTGCCGCGCGATCCGTCGCGCCGGCGGCGCGAGATCGTCGTTGAACCGGAGCCATGCATGTCACGTTCGGGGCGGCTGTTGAGCCTGATGGAAATCCTGCGCACGAAGCGGCGGCCCGTGACGGCCGCGCAGCTCGCGGCCGACCTGTCGGTCTCGGAGCGGACGGTCTATCGCGATGTCGCCGAACTGGCCGCGCAGGGCGTGCCGGTCGAGGGCGGCGCGGGCGTCGGTTACGTGCTGAAGCCGGGCCACTTCCTGCCGCCGCTGATGTTCTCGCGCGACGAACTGGAGGCGATCGTGCTCGGCCTGCGCTACGTCGATCAGCGCGGCGACGACGTGCTGAAAACCGCCGCCGCGGCAGCGCTGACGAAGATCGCGGCGGTGCTGCCGCCGCAGGCGGGCGCGACGCTCGATGCGCCGCTCGCGATGCCGGGGCCGCCTGCGCCGTCCTTCCCCGACAACGTGGTCGAACTGGCGCGGCTGCGCGACGCGATCCGCGCGCAGCGCCGCCTCGAAATCGTCTATGCGGACGCGGCCGGGCGGCGCTCGCGGCGCGTGGTGTGGCCGGTGCAGATCGGTTTCATGGACAGCGCGCGCGTGCTCGCCGCATGGTGCGAACTGCGCGAGGCGTTCCGCACGTTCCGGACCGACCGGATTCTCGCCGCGACCGAGGGCGCGCGTTATCCGGCCCGCCGCGCCGATCTGCTGCGCGGGCTGCACGAGCAGCTTGCGCTGTCCGCTCGCGCGCCGGCTGCTGACAGGAATTGACAGCGGCTTCGGCGATACTGCTTGTTTCCTTGCCCGACGGTGTCCCTGTGCGGACGCCGGATACGCCATCACGATGACCACTCCCGTTGCCGTTCCGCTCAAGCAGTCGATGGGCGAGCGACAGTTCCGCAGCCTGTCGTCCGTATTGAAGTCGATCGAACCGGCTTTCGACGCCGAGGCTTTTTTATCGACCGCGCTCGACGATCTCGACTCGTTGACGCTGATGGAGCGCGTGCGCCGCGCGAGTGTCGCGATCGACGCGGGCGCGCATGCGCTGCCGGGCGGTTACGACGCGGTGCTGATTATGCTGACCGAAGCGGCGCCGCGGCTAGGCAACGGCTTCGTGTCGCTCGTCGCGCCCGACTATGTCGGCCAGTATGGCCGCCACGCATTCGACCGTTCGATGGACGCGCTGAAATACTTCACGACGTTCGGCTCTTCCGAGTTCGGCGTGCGCGAATTTCTGCGCGACGACGTGCACCGCGCGCTCGCGATCATGGAGGTCTGGTCGCGGGACGCGGACGACGCGGTGCGCCGGCTCGCGAGCGAAGGCAGCCGGCCGCGCCTGCCGTGGTCGTTCAGGCTGCGCGGGATCGAGGCCGACCCGTCGCTGGCCGCGCGGATTCTCGACAACCTGCGCGCGGACCCGAGCCCCTATGTGCGGCGGTCGGTGGCGAACCATCTGAACGACGTGACGAAGACCGATCCGGCGTGGGTGCTGGCGCGCGCGAAGCAATGGGGCATCGACGACGCGTCCACGCGCTGGATCGTGCGCCACGCGTTGCGCACGCTGGTGAAGCAGGGCAACGCGCAGGCGCTGGCGATGCTCGGCGCGGGGGATGCGCCCTTCCTCCGCGTCGGGCCGTTCGACGTGACGCCGGCGACGATCGTCCTTGGCGACACGATCACGCTCGCGTGCGAACTGCATTCGACGGCGGAAATCGCGCAACGCCTGGTCGTCGATTACCGGATCGGCTACGTGAAGCAGAACGGCGCGACGGCGGGCAAGGTGTTCAAGCTGAAGGAACTGACGCTGGCTCCCGGTCAGCACGTCGCACTGAGCCGCAGCCAGCGGATCCGCGATTTCACGACGCGCACGCATTACGCGGGGAGGCACGAGATCGAGTTGATCGTCAACGGCGGGGTCGTCGCGCGCGCGTTTTTCGATCTCGCGCGATGACGCCGCGCGGACGGGCACGCCGCTACGACGGCAGCAGGCCCGCCGCGCGATAGCCGTCGATCAGCATGTCGTACAGCGCCAGGTCCGAGCGGCTTCTCGCGACGAGCTGCGCGCCGGCGACGGCCGCGAAGATCGCGCCTGCCCGCGCTTCACTTTGTCCGGCCTCGACCACGCCTGCTTCGGACAGCACTTTCGCAAGCCACGCGACGTTCACGTCCGCGAAGGTCCGCACTTCTTTCAACACTTCTTCCGGCAGGTCGTCGGATTCGGCGGCCATGAAGCTGCACAGGCAAATGCGATTGCCGGTTTGCAGCGCCTTGCGGAACGTGTCCGGATAGTCGCGCAGGCAGCGCAGCGGGTCTGCCGATTCGGCCCGCCGCGCGTCCAGCGCAGCCGCCGAGTCCTGCCAGTAGCGCCGCGCGACCGCCGCGCCGAGATCGGCCTTGTTCGTGAAGTGATGGTAGATGCTCGCGGCCTTGATGCCGACCGCGTCCGCGAGGTCGCGAAAGTTCAGCCCGCCATAACCGTGCGCCTGCGCGATCGTCGTGGCGGCCGCGAGGATTTTCTCTTTCGAATTCGAACCCGCATCGTTCTTCACTGCTTTCGCCTCCGCAACCAGGACAGGGCTGTTGACACCCGGCATTATACCCTCTATGGTTAACCTAACAAACGTTAGGTAGGTTTGTGGGCGGCGTAGTTCCACGTCGCCCGGCCCGGTGCAACGACCATCGACAGAGAGGCAGGCCTATGACTTCCCGCATCGCCCATTTCGACGCGACACAACTTCCCATGATGACGATCTACGATTTCCCGCGCGGGCCGTATCCGACCCGCGTGCGCATTGCGCTGGCCGAGAAGCGGCTGGAATCGCGCGTCCAGTTCGTGATGGTCGATCTCTACAAGGGCGAACATAAGCAACCCGAATTCATCGCGCAAAAGAATTACTCGGGCACGCTGCCGGTGCTCGAACTCCATGACGGCACGCTGATCGCCGAATGCACGGCGATCACCGAATACCTCGATACGCTAGACGGCGCGCCCACGCTGACCGGCACGACGCCGCTCGAAAAAGGTCTGATCCACATGATGAGCAAGCGCGCGGAACTGGAACTGCTCGATGCGATCAGCGTGTATTTCCATCACGGCACGCCGGGGCTCGGACCGGACGTCGAGATTTACCAGAACGCCGAATGGGGCTTCCGGCAGCGCGACAAGGCGGTGAGGGGCATGCATTACTTCGACGACGTGCTGAAGCGGCAGCCGTTCGTCGCCGGGGGCGCGTTCTCTATGGCCGACATCACGGTGATCGCCGGCCTGATCTTCGCGGCGATCGTGAAGCTGCCGGTGCCGGACGAATGCGACGCGCTGCGCGAGTGGTATGCGAGGATGCGCGAGCGGCCGGGCGTACAGCATCAGCCGGCGTTTGCCGCGTTGGGCTGAAACCGGATTCGCGCGGTGCCTGTTGTTACGCGCCGCTGTCGAGAGACGCGATCAGCGCCCGCGCGGCGTCGAGATCGCGGTTGTTCAGATCCGGCGCGAACCGTCGATACACCGGCACGATCAGTTCGCGGGCCGCCTGGATTTGGCCCTGGCGTTGCTTCAGCGCGGCGAGGCTCGTTGCGCAGCGCAATTCCCAAGCAACGAAGCGATGGCGGCGCGCGCGAGAGAGCGCATCGTCGAGCATCGCTTCGGCTACCGGCCCAACAGCCGATCCCGACGCCGTGAGCAGCAGTTCGGCTTGCGTGCGCAGCAACTCGGGCAGCGAGCACACGTCGCCGGTTTCGGTCGCGCGCTCGACGGCCGGACCGATCAGGTCCAGCGCCTGCGCGACCTGGCCATGCCGCGCGAGCAGGCCGGCGGTCGCGCACAGAAACGGTGTCAGCGACAGATAAAAACGCTTCGAGCCGATGCCGATCATCGCCGGATAGATCTGCTCGCTCCACGCCGACGCGGACCCGGCGAGCAGTTCGACGAACCCTCGCCACATCTGCGCACGGGCCTTCCATGTGGAGATGCCATGGCGGCGCGTTTCGACCGTCATCGCCGCGACCGCGTCCGCGAGCATCGCTTCGTCGCCGGTCAGCACCGCGAGCGTGCAGACCGCTTCGCTCAACGCATAGCACAGCGATACCGGATGATCGAGTTCGCGCGCGTCGTCCAGCGATTGCCGGGCCGCGAGCATCGCTTCGCCGGGACGTCCGATGAGCCACAGCACCAGCGCGAGCGACGCGTGCGACAGCATCCGTTCGTCGTACAGGAAGCGGATGCGCTGCGCGCGCGGAAGCTGGATGCGCGAACTGGCGGCGCGCGCGAGGTTCACGTGCGCTTCGTCGAGTCCGCCATGGAGCAGATGCGACATGCCCGCCAGCCGGTACGCGGCCAGCCGGTCGCAGGTCCATGCCGATGCGCCGGCGACGGCGTCGAACTGCCGCGACAGCGGCAGCGCGTCCGCATACTGGCCGTTCAGATAGACGCACATCCAGCGTCCCCAGAGGCCGAGCAGTTGATACGCCGCATTGCCGGTGCCGGTCGCGATGTCGAGCGCGGCGCTGAATGCGGCGCTCGTCTGCGGACCCACGGTATGGCACAGCAGACACATCCCGCGCGCCGCATAGAGCTTCATTTCCCGCTCGCCGGCGGGGTCGCCTTTTGCCGCGAGCCATTCGAGCGCGCGATCGGCGCGCGCGAGGCACTCCTCCAGCAGCGCGAGCTGCATCGACAGCGGGATGCTCGCGATCGTCAGATCGACCGCGAGTTGCGGATCGCCTCGATCGGAGAACCCCCATTTGACCGCTGCGCGAAGGTCCGCGAGATGCGGCGCGTAACACGCGTTCCAGTCGATGTCGATGCGTTGTGCCGCCTGCTGTTCGGCGCGTTCGAAAACCCGCAGGAAGTGGCGCGCGTGGCGGTTCGACCATTCGTCCAGCGAGCCGCTCGCGGCCAGCCGTTCGCGCGCATACGCACGCGTCGTTTCGAGCAGCCGGTAGCGCAGCCGTTCCGGACCCGCGATCGTCGACACGAGCGACTTGTTGACCAGTTCGATCAGCGCGCCGACGACGGCGTCCGGCGCAAGGTCGTCGCAGCTCGCGACCGCCTGCGCCGACTCCATCGAGAACGGGCCGGCGAATACGCTCAACCGGTCGAGCACGGTGCGCTGCGTCGCGGGCAGCAGGCCGTAGCTCCAGTCCAGCGTGGCCCGCAACGTCTGCTGCCGCGGCAGCGCGGTTCGCGCGCCGCGCGTGAGCAACTGGAAGCGGTCGTCGAGGCGTTCCGCGACGCCTTGCAGACCGATCGTCGGCACGCACGCGGCGGCCAGTTCGATCGCGAGCGGAATGCCGTCCAGCTGGCGGCAGATGCGCACCGCGAGTTGCAACGCGTCGCTCGACGCGCTGCACGCAAAAACGTCGGGGCCGGCGCGTTCCTCGAACAGCCGGATCGCGCCGAATTCGCGCGCGTCGGCGGCATGCTCGTCGGCGGGGACTTCAAGCGACGGCACGCGATAGACGGATTCGCCCGCGATCCGCAGCGGTTCGCGGCTCGTGGCCACGATCGTCGCGCGCGGGGCGATCTGCAACAGCCGTTCCGCGATCTGCGCGGCGCTTTCGATCAGATGCTCGCAGTTGTCGAGCAGAAGCAGCAGGTGCCGGGTGTGCAGCGTGGCCGCGAGCCGGTCGAGCGACGCGGTGCCGTCGCCGGACGGGAAACCGAGCGCGACCGCGAGCGTCGTCGGCAGGTAATCGGCCGACGACGTTGCCGCCAGTTCCGCGAGATAGACGCCGTCCGCGAACTGCGGCGCAAGCTGGCGCGCGGCCTCGATCGCGAGCCGCGTCTTGCCGACGCCCCCCGAGCCGACGAGCGTGACCAGCCGATGCCGTTGCATTGCGTCGCCGACGTCGCGCAACGCCTGGGCGCGGCCGATGAGCGGCGAGATGGCGGCCGGCAGGCGGATGCCCGCGGGCGTCGGCGCCGGCGTTGGCGCCCGTGTCGGCGCGACCGGCGCGCCGTTCGCGGCAGGCGCCGTCCCCGTGAGTTCTCCAACGAACTGATAACCGCGGCCGGTGACGGTGTGGATTGCAGAGCGATCGTCGCCGAGCGCGCGGCGCAGTATCGAGATCTGCCCTTCGAGCGTGTTCTCTTCGACGATGCGGTTCGGCCAGACCTGCGCAATGATCCGATCTTTGCTCAACACCGAGCCGCGGCTTTCGACGAGCACGAGCAGCAGGTCGAACGCGCGGTCGCCGAGGTCGATGCGGATGCCGTGGTGCAGCAGCTCGCGTCTGCGCGGCACGACGACGGTCGCGCCGAACGAGAAGCCGTCGGATTGCAGCGCTTGCGTTTCCATCGCAGACCCGCTGTGCAGTTATAGGGTGGCCGGTTCACACTGGTTTTGAAGTATCGCATAACCGCTGGCCGCGAACGGGGCGATGGCGTTACAGCTAGCGCGCTTTCGATCGTTTTTTCTGCACGCGTGCAAGCCCGTTTCCAGGATCGCGTCGCACGCCCACAGCATCCCGCAGACCGCATCAGCTTATATCAGGCATCCCAAAGGACAGGGCTTCGGCGCGGCGATACATTCAATTTCAATTCGTCAGCCCCGGTCCTGCGGTTCGCCGGCGTTGTCGTTAGCCCCGTCGCGTCGCCATCCAGCTCATTCATCCCGATCTGGAATGACGGATATTCCCGATTCGAGCCTTCTTTGTCATCAAGTCAGTGGATAAATTCCTGCGGACCGGCGCGCGACCCTGCGGCCGGCCATCAACCGATCGCACGTGGGAACCCGTATGAGCCTGAATCACTCCGCCGAAGACACAAGCCGCTATCCGCGGGTTTCCGCAAGCACGAACGATCGGAAATCTTCCGCCGTTGAAAATCTGCACGAACGTTTCAGCCGCGTGCGTCTTTATACGGCGAGCCTTGCGGCCCCGCTCGCGGCCGAGGACCGGGTGGTGCAGTCGATGGCCGATGCGAGCCCCGCGAACTGGCATCTCGCGCATACGACGTGGTTTTTCGAAACGTTCGTGCTGAGCGGGCATCTGCCCGGTTATCGCGTATTCGATGCGGGTTTCGCGTATCTGTTCAACTCCTATTACGAAGTGCTCGGTCCGAGGCAGCCACGCCGCCAGCGCGGCCTGCTGACCCGGCCGACCGGCGCGCAGATCGACGCGTACCGGCGCTACGTCGATGCACAGATGGCGCAGATGTTCGACGCCGCGCTGCCCGACGCGCTGGTTGCGCTGATCGAACTCGGTATCGCGCACGAGGAGCAGCACCAGGAACTGCTGCTGATGGACGTGCTGCATCTGTTCGCCCAGTCGCCGCTCAAGCCGGCCTATCGATCGGACTGGCCGGCCGATCGCGGCGGACGGCCCGCGCGATTCCGGTTCCATGCGGGCGGTCTGCTCGACATCGGCGACGATGGAACGGCTTTCGCGTTCGACAACGAACGTCCGCGTCACCGAACCTGGATCGAGCCGTTCGAGATCGGCGACCGTCTCGTCACCCACCGCGAGTGGCTACAGTTCATCGACGACGGCGGTTATCGGCGCGCGGGGCTCTGGCTGTCCGACGGCTGGGCGCTCGTGCAGGCCGAGGGCTGGAGCGCGCCGCTCTACTGGGAGCGCGCGGCGAACGGTGTGGACTGGAGCGTGATGACGCTCGCCGGGCTGCGCCCGCTGGACCCCGATGCGCCGGTCACGCACGTCAGCTATTACGAGGCGGCGGCGTTCGCGAACTGGGCGGGCGCGCGCCTGCCGACCGAGGCGGAATGGGAGACGGCGGCGAACGCCGGCCTGCTGGAGCAGGCCGACGGCGTCGCCTGGCAATGGACCCAAAGCGCGTATGGCGCGTATCCGGGTTTTCGCGCGACGGACGACGCAGTCGGCGAGTACAACGGCAAGTTCATGGTCGGGCAGATGGTGCTGCGCGGCAGCGCGAGCGTGACGTCGCCGGAGCATGCGCGGTGCAGCTACCGCAACTTCTTCCGGCCGGAGCAACGCTGGATGTTCGCGGGGCTGCGGCTTGTTCGGGACGCGGCTCGCGATGCGTCCCGCGATGCCGGCTCGCGGCGCTCACCCGGCGACGACAACGACCGGGGCCGCTTCGAAGCGGATATCGTCGCGGGCCTGTCGATGCCGCAGAAGGCGACGCCGCCGAAATACTTCTACGACGAGCGCGGCTCGGCGTTGTTCGAGGAAATCTGCGCGACGCCCGAATACTATGTGACGCGCACGGAGACGGCGCTGCTGCGCAGCCGCGCGCCGCAGATCGCGGCGACGATCGAAAGCGGCGCGGTGCTGGTCGAATTCGGCAGCGGGGCCAGCGAGAAGACCCGGCTGATTCTCGACGCGGCGCCGCAGGTCGGCGCATATGTGCCGATCGACATCAGCCCGGACGCGTTGCAGCAGGCGGCCGCGCGCATCGCGCGCGATTATCCGTCGCTGCGGGTGTTGCCGGTGACGGTGGACTTCACGCGCGCCGTCGCGCTTCCTTCGCCGGTCGGCCATGCGCCGCGCGTGGGTTTCTTTCCGGGCTCGACGATCGGCAACTTCACGCCGCCCGAAGCCGTCCAGCTTCTGCGCACGGTGCGCAGTCTGCTGGGACCCGGCGGCAGCCTGATCATCGGAGTGGACATGGTGAAGGATCCGGCAACGCTCGTCACCGCGTACGACGATGCGGCCGGCGTCACCGCACGCTTCAACAAGAACCTGCTGGCGCGGATCAACCGCGAATTGAGCGGCGATTTCGACCTGGACGCGTTCGATCACCGCGCGATCTGGAACGCGCCGTTGCAGCGGATCGAGATGCATCTCGTCAGCCGGATCGACCAGCTCGTTCACGTTGCCGGCCGCGGTTTCGCGTTCAAGGCCGGCGAGCGGCTCCATACCGAAAGCTCGCACAAGTTCACCGTCGAATCGTTCGGATTGCTGGCCGGCTCGGCGGGTGGGCGATCGACCAGCATTGGCTCAGTCCCGAGCCGCACGTTGCGGTGTTCCGGCTCGTTGCGCCGGATTGATCGCGGGAATCCGGAAATGGCGAGACTCGTCGCAGTGGGCAGCAGGTCGCAACTGGCCGCAGCAGGCTGGGTGCCGGGACGCGAATGCAGCCGCGTAGTACGCTGCATTCACGCCGAAGCTGGCCGGTGCGCAAACGCTCGCGCATCGGGTCGCGCTTGCGCCATTCATGCGCGCGGCGTTCCGGAGCGGCACGACTCCGGTTTTCCGGCCTGCGACGCGGGACGGAACGCTTGAGTCGTTCTCGTTCATTTCACCACGTTCAGGAGATTCGCATGTCACGCATCATCCAGTTCTCGAAAGCCGGCGGTCCGGAAGTGCTCGAATTCGTCGATACGCCGGTCCGCGCGCCCGCGCCCAGCGAAGTCCGCATCGAGGTGAAGGCGATCGGCATCAATCGCGCCGAATCGATGTGGCGGAACGATCTCTATATCGAGCCGGTGCAGTTTCCGGCGGGCCTCGGCTATGAGGCGGCCGGCATCGTCGATGCGGTCGGCCAGGACGTGACCGGCATCGCCGTCGGAGACGCGGTCAGCGTGATCCCGTCGTTCTCGATGAATCAATACTTCACGTATGGCGAGGTCGTCACGCTGCCGGCTTACGCGGTCGTGAAGCATCCGCCATCGCTTTCGTTCACCGAGGCGGCGTCGGTCTGGATGATGTTCATGACGCCCTACGGCGCGCTGATCGAGGACGCCCGGGTGGGCAAAGGCGACTTCGTGATCATCCCGGCGGCGTCCAGCAGCGTCGGGCTCGCGGCCATCCAGATCGCCAATCTCGCCGGCGCGACTTCGATCGCGTTGACGCGCACGTCGGCCAAGCGCGCGCCGCTGCTCGAAGCGGGTGCGGCCCACGTGATCGCGACCGGGGAAGAGGACATGGTGGCCGAGGTCATGCGCATCACGGACGGCAAGGGCGCGCGCGTCGTGTTCGATCCGGTCGGCGGCCCGACCTTCACGAAGCTGATCGCGGCGCTGTCGTTCCAGGGCACGGTGTACCTGTACGGCGCGCTCGACGAAGATCCGACGCCGCTGCCGGTGCTGCCGATGATCGCCCGCATGCTGACCATCAAGGGGCACAACATCTGGCTGACGAGCGGCGACGAAACGCGCCGCAAGGCGGCAGTCGAATTCATCGTGAGCGGGCTCGCGAGCGGCGCGCTGAAGCCGGTCATCGACCGCGTGTTCAAGTTCGACGAGATGGCCGACGTGCACCGTTATCTGGAGCAGAACAGCCAGTTCGGCAAGATCGTCGTGACGGTCTAGACGCCGCCGCTGCGGTATTCGGCAACGGAGTGGACGGGCCGCCCGCGCAGGCGGCCACGGGGGGGCGAATCGAAGTCGGCGGACGGTGTCCCGCGCGCCGATTCATCCGGATCCGGAATGAACGCTATCCCCGCGAACGGCTATCCGAAGCCGGCGCGAGCTTCTACATTCGATCCCAACGCATCGCGTGAGCGCCGGAACCCTCCGCCGCCCGATCCATTCTCGAAGGACAACCTCATGGCCACGCTGTTCAACTCCATCAAGGTCGGCGCATACGACCTCGACCATCGCGTCGTGCTCGCGCCGATGACCCGCCTGCGCACGCTCCAGCCGAACGACATTCCTAGCCCGATGATGGCCGACTTCTACGGTCAGCGCGCGTCGGAAGGCGGTCTGGTGATCGTCGAGGCGGCGAGCATCTCGGCTCACGCGCGCTCGTACCTCGGCGCGGCGAGTTTCTATCACGACGGCCAGCACGCGGGCTGGCAGGCGATCACCGATGCCGTACACGCGAAGGGCGGCCGCGTGTTCCTGCAACTGATCCACGGCGGCCGGCAGAGTCACGTCGAGGTGACGGGCGGCGCCGATCCGGTCGCGCCGTCGGTCGTGCCGTTCGACGGCGTCGCGCTCACGAAGGACGGTTTCGTGCCGGTGTCGCCGCATCGCGCGCTCGGCATCGAGGAGATTCCGGGCATCGTCGAGGACTTTCGCGCCGCGGCGGCGCGCGCTAAAAAGGCCGGTTTCGACGGCGTCGAACTGCATGCCGCGAACGGCTATCTCGTCGACCAGTTCATCCAGGACGGCACGAACCGGCGCACGGACGCATACGGCGGCCCGATCGAAAACCGCGCGCGGTTCCTGCGCGAAGCGGTCGAGGCGCTAATCTCGGTGTTCGGCGCGGATCGCGTGGGCGTGCGCATTTCGCCGTCGGGCGAATGGGGCAGCATTTCGGACAGCGATCCGGAAGCGACGTTCAGCCATGTCGCGAAGGTGCTGAACGACTACGGCATCGCGTATCTGCACGTGATCGAACCTCGCGTGAAAGGCGACGACACGCTGCACGCCGGACACCCGGCCGTGGCCGCCGCGTATCTGCGCCCGCATTTCACGCGGCCGATCATCGCGGCGGGCGGTTTCGATCGAGACAGCGCGATGGCGATCGTCGAAGCAGGCCACGCGGATCTCGTCGCGTTCGGGCGTCACTTCTCGTCGAATCCGGATCTGCCGTATCGCCTGCAACACGACCTGCCGTTGACGCCATATGTGCGCGCCGCGTTCTGGGGCGGCACCGAGCAGCACTACTCGGACTTTCCCGCTTACGACGCGTCGCCTGCGTCAGCGCCGGCGGGAGCCGATGCCGCGCTGGACGAAACCGAGTCCGCCTGACCGGCGCCGATCGTGACGGGGACCATCATGCGCAACCGCTTCGGGAACACGGGTTTGCAGATGAGGCGAAGGATGGCTCCGGGCGACGACGACGTGCCGGGCGGTGCAGCCATGCGCGGTGCCGCCCGGCACCCGCCGTCACGCGGCGCGCGGTCCGCTGCGCCCGCCCAGCCGTTCCGGTGCGAACTCGGGCGCGAGGCATTCCTCGACGAAAGCGGTGAACTGGCGCGCCTTCGTGCTCGCCATCCGGCCGGTCGGATAGACGGCGGACAACGGGACCGTCGGCAGCATCCAGTCGTCCATCACGGACACGACCGCGCCCGATTTCAGCTCCGGCGAGAACGCCCATTCCGACGCGATGGCCAGCCCCATGTCCGCGAACACGGCGGCGCGCAGCCCTTCGGTCGCGGAGATTTTCACGCGGCCTTGCAGCCGCACCGACACTTCGGCGGTGTCCTTGCGGAACGTCCAGTCCTCGCCACCCGCATCGCGCGTGTAGATGACCGCGCGATGCGCGAGCAGGTCGGCGGGTGCGCCCGGCACGCCATGCCGCCCGAAATACGCGGGCGTCGCCAGCACCCGCCGCCGCGCTTCGCCGATGCGGCGCGCGGTCATGTTCGAATCGGCCAGCTCGCCCATGCGCAGCGCGACGTCGATGCCTTCTTCGACGAGGTCGATGTTGCGGTCGTCGAGCACGAGTTCGAGGTCGAGCGCGGGATGCTGGTCGAGAAACGCCGGCAGGCGCGGCACGATGTGCAGCCGCGCGAAGCACACCGCGGCCGACACCCGCAGCTTGCCCGTGAGGCCGGCCGCCGTGCCGCGCGCGGCGAGCACCGCTTCGTCCGTTTCCTCGACCGCGCGCCGCGCGCGTTGATAGAAGCTCTGTCCCGCTTCCGTCGGCGTGAGCGCGCGCGTCGAGCGCAGCAGCAGTTTGACGCCGAGCCAGTCTTCGAGCTGCGCGACCGCCTTCGATACGGCCGGCTGTCCGATGTCGAAGTGCCTCGCCGCCGCCGAAAACGAGCCGGTATCGACGACGCGAATGAAGATTTCGATCGCCGCGAGGCGGTCCATTGCGATTCTCCGGTGGAGGGTCGGCTAGCCGGTCCGATTCGTTCCGCGGTGGATGAGCCGAAGCCCGAAGCCGGTCGAAACACGCGGCATACCTTGTGAAGCCCATGTCGATAGTTCAAGCGGATTCTAGCGGAGTGTCCGGCGTTGCGGCGGACCCCGATGCGCAACTGGCGATGACGGCGGCCTCCGCCGCCGCAGCGGGCGCGCTGCGCGCGGGCAAACATGCGCCGCTGTTTTCGCTCGGCGACACGCAGGGGCGCAGGCTGTCGCTTGAGCGGCTGCTGGGACGCGGGCCGGTCGTGCTGCATTTCGCCCGCGGCGCGTGGTGCAGTTTCGGCGAACGCGATCTCGCGAGCCTTGCCGCGCATGAGCGCGAAATGGCGACACTCGGCGCGAGCGCCGTCGCGATCGTGCCGTGCGCGGGAAGCCCGTTCGACGACGCGATGCCGATCCGCACGCTGGTCGACGCGGACATGAGGGTGACACGCGCGTTCGGGCTGGCGTTCGAGCTGCCCGCCGCGCTGCGCCCGCGTTATGCGTCGCTGGGCTACGAACCGCCGGTCAGCCGGGGCCGTGCAACGTGGCTCGTGCCGATTCCCGCGACCTATCTGCTCGATCGCGACGGCGCGATCGCGCTCGCATACATCGACGTCGACTACCGCAACGGCCTCGATCTGCGGACGTTCCTGACCGCGCTCGGCGCGCTGCGAACGCGGGAAGGAGCCGGGCGCGTGACGGCGTTGCGGGAAAAACGCGCGCCGGGCGGGGAAGGATGAGCGTCATGCAGCGAACCCGTATCGAGGCTTTAGCCGACCCGACAACCCCCCATGCTTTCCAGGCATGCGGGCCAGCCTGGAAAGTCTTTTTTCTTTGCGCCGGCGGCCGCTAGATTGGTTGTCCGCCGGCATTCGCCGACGCGCATCGATCAGGGCTTATGGGCCCTGCAAAGGGGTATCCGAAATGACCGACGAAGACATGAAGCTGTTTTCTCCGGTGGCCGTGGGGCCGTTCCGGTTGTCGCATCGCGTCGTCCACGCGCCGATGACGCGGCTGCGCTCGGACGCCGGCGACAGCCCCGGCGCGATGATGGTCGAGTACTACCGGCAGCGCGCATCGCAAGGCGGGCTGCTGATTACCGAGAGCGCGCATCCGTCGTACGACAGCCGCGGTTATCTCGGCGCGCCCGGTATCTATACCGACGCCCACGTCGAGGGCTGGAAACAGGTCGCCGACGCGGTTCACGCGAAGGGCGCGCGCATCTTCATGCAGATCGCGCACGACGGCCGGCAGTCTCACGTCGATCTGAGCTGGGGCAATGCGCCGATCGCGCCGTCCGTCGTGCCGTATGAAACCACCGTGTTCACGCAGGACGGCTGGGTGCCGAACTCGCCGCATCGCGCGCTCGAAATCGACGAGATTCCGGCGCTGGTCGAGTCGTTCCGGCGCGCGGCGGAACGCGCGAAGGCGGCTGGCTTCGACGGCGTCGAACTGCACAACGCGAACGGCTACCTGGCCGACACGTTTTTGCAGGACGGCACGAACCGGCGCACGGACGCATACGGCGGAACGATCGAAAAACGCGCGCGTTTTTCGCTGGAAGCGGTGGACGCGCTGGCTTCGGTGTGGGGCGCCGATCGCGTCGGCGTGCGCGTGTCGCCGAGCGGGCGCTGGGGCGCGGTCTCCGATAGCGACCCGGAAGCGACGTTCGGTTATTTCGCCGGGCGTCTGAACGCGTATGGCCTCGCTTATCTGCACGTGATCGAGCCGCGCGTGATGGGCACCGAAACGCTGGTCGAAGATCAGGCGCCGGTTGCGTCGGCGTTTCTGCGCCGCGTGTTCGACGGGCCGATCATCGCCGCCGGCGGTTTCGGCCGCGACAGCGCGGAGCAGATCCTGCAACGCGGCGACGCCGACCTCGTTGCGTTCGGCCGGTGGTTCTCTTCGAACCCCGACCTGCCCGCGCGCCTGCGCCGCGATCTGCCGCTCGCGCCGTATCGGCGCGATGCGTTCTGGGGCGGCGACGAACGCGCGTACATCGATTTCCCCGCCTACGACGACCTGCCGGCGCAAGAAACGAATCCGCCGGCCCATGAAGCCGCTTGAAGAAAGGAGCCAAGCCATGTCCGAAAGCCCTGTTTCCACCGGGAAAATCGTGAAGATCCCCGGCCCCGACCATCCGATCACGATCGAGCGCAATCCGTCGCGCGTTGTCGTCACCGTCGCGGGCCAGGTGATCGCCGACACGCGCGACGCGCTCACGCTGCGCGAAGCGCGTTATCCGGCCGTGTTCTACATCCCGCGCAAGGATGTCGTCATGCACGCGCTCGAACGAACGGATCTCACGACGTATTGCCCGTACAAGGGCGACGCCGCGTACTACTCGATTCCTTCGGGTGGCGAACGATCCGTCAACGCGATCTGGACATACGAAGCGCCGTATCCGGCCGTCGCGGAGATCCGCGATCACCTGGCGTTCTACCCCGACCGCGTCGATTCGATCGGCGAAGATGCGTAGCGCCGCCGCGCGAAGGTCCCGTCCGCTGCACCCCTGACCGGCGTCTTGCGCCGATGGAGATCCAGATGGCCACGACAACTCCCGGGCAGAACAAGGCGTTGCTGCTCGAAGCGTTCGACACGCTGTTCAACCGGCGCGACTATGCGGCCGCCGAGCGTTTCTGGTCGGACAGTTACATCCAGCACAGCGCGCACATCGCGCCCGGAAGGTCAGGGCTGTTCGACCTGATCCGCACGCTGCCGGACACGTTGCGCTACGAGAACCAGTTGATCGTCGCGGACGGCGACTACGTGATCGCGCACGGCCGCTTCTCCGGAAACGGCCGGGCCGCCGCGTGGATCGCCGCCGACATCGTGCGCTTCGAGAACGGCAGGCTGGCCGAGCACTGGGACGTGCTGCAGGACGAGGCGACGCGCGCGCAGTCCGCGAGCGGCCTGCCGATGTTCGGCGCGCGGTTCCCGGATTGAACTGCCGCCGCATTCGCTTTTCAACGGATTCCTGAAAGGAAACAGCCATGACCACCCCGACTCACCAGACCGCGCCGACCCGCTACGTCGAAGCGAACGGCATCCGGTTTGCGTATCGCCGCTTCGGCCATCCGGACGGCGTGCCGCTCGTGATGAACATCCACTTCACGGGCACGATGGACCACTGGGACCCGGCCGTCACCGACGGTCTCGCGCAGGGCCGCGAAGTGATCCTGTTCAACAACGCCGGGATTTCCAGCAGTTCGGGCGCGGTGCCCGAATCGATCGAGGAAATGGCCGCGAATGCCGGCGCGTTCATCGACGCGCTGGGCCTCGCACAGGTCGACGTGCTCGGCTTCTCGATGGGCGGCCTGATCGCGCAGCAACTGGCGCTCACGAAACCGCAACGGGTGCGCAAGCTGATTCTCGTCGGGACCGGGCCGCGCAGCGGCGAAGGGATGGTGTCGCTGACGCCCGAGGCGCAGGAGATCCTGGGTGCGTCGTACGCGCATCCGGACGACCTGTGGCTGCGCATTCACTTCGCGCCATCGGACGCGAGCCAGGCGGCGGGCCGCGCGTTCCTGAAACGCTTTCGCCTGCGCGCCGACGATCGCGACCCCGAAGTCGACGACAAGGTCGCGCCCGCGCAGATCGCCGCGCTCGCGAAGTGGGGCGCGCCGCGCGACAACCCATACGACTACCTGCACGCGATCGCGCAGCCGACGCTCGTCGTCAACGGCGACCACGACGTGATCATCTATTCGATCAACTCGTGGATCCTGCAGCAGCACATTCCGGATGCGCAACTGATCATCTATCCGGACGCCAACCACGGCTCGCTTTACCAGTACCCGGAGCGGTTCGTCCGGCACGTCGCGCAGTTCCTCGCGGAACCTGTAACCGCACGCGCTTGACTCTTTTATCGACGACATTCGAGAGAACTTCACCATGACCCGTTTGACAGGCAAGACCGCGCTCGTGACCGGCGCATCGCGCGGCATCGGCCGCTCCATCGCGCTCGCGCTGGCCGGCGAGGGCGCGCGCGTGCTGGTTCACTACGGCAGCGCCGGAGCGGCCGCCGACGCGGTGGTCGAGGCGATCCGCGCGGCGGGCGGTCGGGCCGACAAGGTCGCCGCCGACCTGCGCGCCGCGGACGGCCCGCACGAACTCGCGAAGCGCGTGCGCGAACTGGCCGGCGAACGGCTCGACATCCTCGTCGCGAACGCGGGCGTGTCGAAGGCCGCCCTGATCGAGGAAACGACCGTCGAGGACTTCGACAGGCTGTTCGCCGTCAACGTGCGCGCGCCGTTTTTCCTCGTGCAGCAACTGCTGCCGGTGCTCGGCGAAGGCAGCAGCGTCGTGTTGCTGTCGTCGCTCGCCGCGCGCTCGGCGGTGAACAACCTGTCCGCGTATGCGGCGACGAAGGGCGCGGTCGATACGCTCGTGCGGCACTTCGCGTTCGCGCTCGGCGAGCGCGGGATTCGCGTGAACGCGATTGCGCCGGGCGTCGTCGAGACCGACATGTCGAACTTCGCGAAGACGGACGCCGGCCGCAATTTCACGCTGGGCATGCAGGCGCTCAAGCGCATCGCGCAGCCGGACGACATCGCGGGCGCGGCCGTATTCCTCGCGTCTGACGATTCGCACTGGGTGACGGGCGACACGCTGCGCGTCGACGGCGGCGCGAAGCTTTGAGCGTCGTCGCCGCGCGGACTTCGATTTTCGACGCCCCGGCGGCACGCGTGGGATCTCCGGCAGCGACATTGCGGCGGGTTCGCATCAGACCTCCGGATTGCCGCGTGCATCGTCGTGCAGATGCGGTGAACGGGCGCCGCGCCTGCAATTGCGGTCGCCCGTGGGCTGACTGACGACGGTGTTGGCGGCGGCCGGACCCCAATGGCCGTCGTCGTCCGCCGGGGCGGACGAGGCCGGGAGCGAGCAGGCGAGCGGGTTCGCTCTCACAGCAGATCCGCAACCGCCCGATGCAACCGCCGCACCTGCGCATGCGCCTGGCGGGCCGATTCCAGGTTCGCGAAGCCGAGCATCATGCCCGGTGTAGCGGACTCGCGCATGCACCACGCGGTCAGCGGCTGGATCGCCAGCCCCTGCGAGTTCGCCGCCTGCGCGAGCCGCCGGTCGTCGCGCGGCGTCGTCCAGTGCGCGAGCACGTGGATGCCGCCCGCTCGCGGCGGCACGTGCAGCAGCGCGTCGCCGAACCCCTGCGTCAGCGCATCGACCAGCCAGGTCCGGCGGGTCGCGTAAAGGCCGCGCATCTTCTTCAGGTGGCGAACGAAGTGGCCCTGCTCGATGAAATCCGCCGCCACCGATTGCAGCAGCAGCGAACCGCCGCCGCCGGTCCAGGCCGCCGTGTCCGCGAAGTCCGCGATCCGCGCTTCCGGCACGACCAGGTAGGCGAGCCGCAGCCCCGGATACAGCACCTTGCTGAACGTGCCGGTGTACAGCACGCGTCCGTCGCGATCGAGGCTCTTCAGCGCGGGCAGCGGCCGGCCGTGATAGCGGAACTCGCTGTCGTAGTCGTCCTCGACGATCCACGCGTCGCGCGAACGCGCCCACGCCAGCAGCGCGAGCCGTCGCGGCAGCGACAGCGCGACGCCGAGCGGGCTCTGATGGGTCGGCGTGACGACCGCGAAACGGGCGCGCGGCGCGCGGCGCCGTCCGGCTTCGACGTTTAATCCGTCGTCGTCCACCGGCACCGGCACGAGTTTCATGCCGGCGCGCTGGAGGAACTCGCGCGCATGGATATAACCGGGATCCTCGAACCAGCCCGCGTCGCCGGGCCGGAACAGCGTGCGGCAGATCAGGTCCAGCGCGCCGCGATAACCGGCCGTGATGAACACCTGCTGCGGCGAGCACGCGATGCCGCGCGAGATGCCGAGATACGATGCGATGGCGCGCCGCAGCGGTTCGTATCCGGCCGCGTCCGGGTAGGTCAGGTCGGCGACCTGCATCGACCGCAGTCGGCGGCCGGCCAGCCGAACCCACGACTTGCGCGGAAACGCGTCGAGCGCCGGCATGCCCAACTGGAACGGCAGCAACGCGCTGCGCGTCGCGGCGCGCGGCGATGGCGTATGCGCGGGCGTCGCGGGTTGGCCCGCGTCGGTGCGTCCGTCGAGTTGCGGCGACACGACCGTGCCCGCGGGGCCGCGCGCGATCAGATAACCCTCGCCGATCAGCATCTGCCAGGCCGCTTCCACCGTGCCGCGCGCGACGTTCAGTTCGCTCGCGAGACTTCTGACCGACGGCACGCGATCGCCCGGCCCGAGCTGGCCGTTCGCAATCGCGTCGCGCACGCGGTGATACAACTGAAGATAGATCGGCTCCTGCTGATTCCGGCTCGGTTTGAGCAGGCGGGTGTCGATCGCCATGGCCTGGTCCTTTTGTCGATTCTTGCACCTGTCCGGTATGCCATGTTTTTCTTAAAGTGGCAACGTGTCAACGGGAGCCGGGAAGCCAGGTCATGTCAGTCATCCAGTTTCGCCATGCGGAGAGCCAGCCGGAACGGCTCGCGTGTTTCGACCTGATGCGGGCGCTGCGTCCGCATCTGGCCGACGCGCCGGCGTTCGCGGCGCAGGTGCAACGTCAGGCGGCGGCCGGCTACCGGCTGCTGGCCGCGCGACAGGACGCCGAAGTCGTCGGGCTCGCCGGTTACAGGCTGCTGGAGAACCTGCTGTATGGGCGCTTCGCGTACGTCGACGACCTCGTCGTGGCCGATGGACTGCGCAGCCACGGCATCGGGCAGCGCCTGCTCGATGCGGTTCGCGACGAAGCGGTCCGTGCGGACTGCGCGTACCTCGTGCTCGACACCGGGCTCGCGAACGCAATGGCGCAGCGTTTCTACTTTCGCAGCGGACTTCTTTCGAAAGGCCTGCATTTCTGCCAGCCGATCCAGGCGGCTTGAACGGTTCAGGCGATTCACGCAACGACGATGAAGAACATTCTTTTCCTCCAATGCAGCCCGCACGGCGAAACGTCGCTCGGAACCCAGGTCGCCCGCGAAGTCATCGAGCGGCTGCGGGACGCATATCCGGGCGTGTCCGTCGTGGTGCGGGACCTTGCGGCCGAGCCGCTTGCGCCGATCGCCGGCGACTACGCGATGGCGATCACCGGTTCGCGCGCGTTCGACGACCCCGCGTTCTCGTGTTCGGAAACGCTGATCGCGGAACTGGAGCGCTGCGATTTCCTGCTGGTCGGCACGCCGATGCACAACTTCACGGTTCCGGCCGCACTGAAGCTGTGGATCGACTACGTGCTTCGGATCGGACGCACCTTCGCGGGCACGCCCGAAGGCAAGGTCGGGCTTCTGAAGGATCGCCCGGCGCTCGTGCTGGTCCGCTCGGGCGGCGTCTGCACGGGGCCGTTTGCGCGCCAGCCGGATTTCCTGACGCCTTATCTGCGCCACGCGCTCGCCACGATCGGCATCGCGGACACGGACTTTCATTATCTGGAGGGCGTCGCGCCGGACGCCGGCCAACTGGCGGCGTTTCGCCGGTCGGTGGCGGCGTCGCGCGCCCTTCGGTCTTTCCATGGAGAATCGGTATGAGCACACTTCGACTCGAATATTCCCGTCTTTCCCCGGAAGCATACCAGGGGCTGATCGCAACGAAGAAGGCGCTGTCGCGCAGCACGCTGGGCAAGCCGTTGATCGAACTGGTGAATCTGCGGATCTCGCAGATCAACGGCTGCGCGTTTTGCCTGGAGATGCACACGCGTCTGCTGCGCGACGGCGGATATCCGCTCGACAAACTCGACAGCCTCGCCGGCTGGCACGCGAGCCCGCTTTACGACGCGCGCGAGCGCGCGGCGCTGGGCTGGTCGGAGTCGGTGACGGACATCTCGCGCACGCATGCGCCCGACGACGTGTTCGACGTGCTGAAGGCGAATTTCAGCGAGGCGGAAATCGCCGATCTGACGTTTGTCGTGGCGTTGATGAATGCGCTGAACCGGCTCGCTATTTCGATGCGGCAGTGAGCGGTCAACAGGGCGAACGTTCCCGCGCGCTTCGTGCGGGCGATGCTGGATTCGAGCGGCGGCGCCAGGGCGGTGTGCGTCGCTTTTTTATTTCCGCATGAACGGTGGCCTCTGTTGATGGGGTCGCTGCGCGCGCAAACGTTTTCGCGTGTCGGCGTGTCGTTGCCGGGTCGCCTCAACGCTATGGCGAAGGGTGCATCGTCAATCAATGAATTAATGGTGCGCCTGCTTAAATTCATGGCGATCGGCGCCGAACGCATTAGCGACATTTCGTCCGCCCGGCGGAACCCCCGTTCTTGCCCGCAACCTGTTGACGTGGCGCGCGACGCGCGCCAGCGCGTATCGTCCAAAAACGGAATCGGGGATTTCCCCGTCGCTCCGGTCTTAAAGTTTTGCCGCGTTGTTCCGTAGATGGGTCTGTATGAAGCGCCTCCGCTCATGGCGGCGACAACGACCGGATGATACGACGTGAAAGTATTGACCTTGGGGAAGAAGCTGTTCGGGATCGTCGTGCTGATGTGGCTCGGCATCGTGGCGATCGTCGTTGCGGACGCATGGTTTTACCGCAGCGACCTGATCCACGAGCGGGAGCGGCTGCTGGCCCAGCATCTCGACGTCGCGGTCGGGATCATCGACGGCTATCGCGCGAAGGTTGCGAACGGCGCAGTGCCGCTCGCCGATGCGCAGCGCGACGTGATCGCCCAGCTGCGCCCCGTCCGTTATGGCGACGATCACAGCGGCTATTACGGAATCTATAAACTGTCGCCGCTGATGCTCGTGCTGCTGCCGTCGGCGCCGAAGCTGGAGAACTCGACCGAAGGGGTGACGGTGCGCGACGTGAAGGGCGTCGACATCACGCAGCAGATCATCACGCATGCGCGCGCGGGATCGGATCACGTCAGCGAGTATCACTGGATCAAGCCGGGGGAGAAGAAGCCGACGCGCAAGCTCACGTACAGCGTCGAAATACCGGAGTGGAACTGGGTGATCTACACCGGCGCGTATGTCGACGACATCGACGCGACGTTCTTCGCGATGCTGTGGCGGAGCCTCGTGCTGACGCTCGTCGTCGGCGGCGTCGTGACCGCCGGGATCCTGTGGACGATCCGCAGCATACGCGGCAGCCTCGGCGGCGATCCCGAATTCGCCGCGCAACTGTGCCGGCGCATCGCGGACGGCGACCTGAACATCGCGTTCGACATTCGCGCCGCGGACAAACACAGCCTGCTGTCGGCGATGCGCGACATGCAGCACAACCTGACGCGGATGGTCCGCAGCATCAAGCAGACGGCCGAGTCGATCACCGTCGGCACGCGGGAGATCGCGGCCGGCAATCACGATCTGTCGCAGCGCACCGAGCAGCAGGCCGCGGCGCTGGCGGAGTCGGCGTCGTCGATGGATCAGTTGACCGCGACCGTGAAGCAGAACGCGCAGAGCGCGCAGCAGGCGAGCGAACTGGCGCGCACCGCGTCGGCGACGGTCAGCGAGGGCAACAAGGTCGTCAGCGACGTGGTGGAATCGATGGCGACCATCGCGGAAAGCTCGGGCAAGATCGGGCAGATCATCGGCGTGATCGACGGCATCGCGTTCCAGACCAACATTCTTGCGTTGAATGCGGCGGTCGAGGCGGCGCGCGCCGGCGAGCAGGGACGCGGTTTCGCGGTGGTCGCGTCCGAGGTCCGGTCGCTCGCGCAGCGGTCGGCGGCGGCCGCGCGCGAGATCAAGGCGCTCATCAACGGCGCGGTCGCGGAGGTGGATCGCGGCCGGGTGCGCGCCGGCGATGCGGGCGACTCGATGCAGAAGATCCTGCAATCGGTCACGCGGGTCACGGAGATCATGAACGAGATTTCGATCGCGTCGGCCGAGCAGAGCAAGGGGATCGGGCAGGTCGGCATCGCGATCACGCAGATGGATACGGTCACGCAGCAGAACGCGGCGCTCGTCGAGCAGGCGGCGGCGAGCGCGGCTTCGCTCGCCGATCAGGCGAACGAGTTGCGCGAGTCGGTGGCGGTGTTTCGGGTGGCGGAGGGGTAGGCGCGGCGTCTGGCGCAGGCGGTTGCCGTCGAATGGGGATCGTCGAGTCGATCTATCGAGCATTCCCAACATTCACGGACGTCGTCGGGAAACCCTGGCCAGCCTACGCAACGGCGGCCCAACGGGTGACCATCGGTCGCAATGCCCACCGGCGCTGGTCGTCGCGAGGCATTCCGGTGTGCTTTGCGCCTCGGCTCATGCCGCCATCCGCCACAATCGGGAACACAGAGAACACCATGGGCCCGCTGGGCGTGTACCATAGTCCTCCTCAGACAACTGAGGAGCACCATGGAACTCACGATTCTTATGCCGTGCCTCAACGAGCGGGAAACCCTCGCAGTCTGTATCGACAAGGCGCAGGCCTTTCTTGAAAGAAGCGGCATAGCCGGGGAAGTGCTCATTGCCGACAACGGCAGCACGGACGGATCCATAACGATTGCCCAGCAGCACGGCGCGCGCGTCGTGCACGTACCCATGAGGGGGTATGGCGCTGCGCTCATCCACGGAATCCGCGAGGCAAAAGGCGTGTACGTCATCATGGGCGACTCCGACGACAGTTACGACTTCAGCGATTTAACGGGGTTCGTCGATGCGCTGAGGTCCGGAAGCGATCTCGTGATGGGGAACCGGTTCGCGGGCGGTATCGAAGCCGGCGCGATGCCGTTTCTTCATAAGTATCTGGGGAATCCTGTTCTCAGTTTCATCGGCCGCCTGTTTTTCCATATTCGTATCGGCGATTTCCACTGCGGTCTGCGCGGATTCAGCCGGAGAAAGATGCTGGAACTGGATCTGCAAAGCACGGGAATGGAGTTCGCCAGCGAAATGGTCGTGAGGTCCGCGCTGGCCGGCTACCGCGTGAGCGAAGTCCCGACCGTCCTTCGAAAAGACGGGCGGTCGCGGCCTCCGCATCTGCGCACCTGGCGGGACGGGTGGAGACACCTCCGGTTCCTGCTGCTGTTCAGTCCCAAGTGGCTGTTCTTCTATCCCGGCCTCGCGATCTTTGCCATCGGGTTTCTGCTGGCCGTCATTGCGCTTCCGGGGCAGTTTCATATCGCGCCGAACATCGCGCTCGATGTCCATACCGCGGTACTCGGGTGCATGACGATCATCATCGGGACCCAGTGCATTACCTTTTCACTGGTTGCCAGGCGATATGCGACGTCGAGAGGTTTTCTTCCGCCAGGCTACCGGATGAGCGGGCTGGCCGAAGCCATCACGCTGGAGCGCGCGCTCATTTTCTCGGGAATTTTGCTGCTGGCGGGACTGGTGGGAATCGGCTATTGCATCTATCAGTGGTGGAGGGTCGATCTCGGACCGTTGCCCTACGGTCAGTTCATTCGAACATTGATCGCATCGGGAACTGCCGTCGTAATCGGGCTGCAGGTCGCGTTCACCAGCTTCCTCGCCGCCGTGCTCGAAGTCAAATCGCCCAACGCATCTCAAGATTCGACGCACGATCAGACCGTCATGCAACACGGCTAGATTTCAGCCGCCGCCCGTCTCTGCGCCGGGCGGCGACTGCATTGCACATCGCGCGGTCGGAACGCTAGAACATATGCCGGATCCCGACGTTCGCGCCGACCGTCGTGCCCGAGCCGGTGGCTGCATACAGCGCGTTGTTGATCGACAGCCCGGTATCCATCGCGCCGTGGTTGTTCACGACGCCGACCTGCCCGTACACCGTGGTCCGCTTCGACAGAAAATACTGCAAGCCCGACGACGCCATCACCGAATGGTTGTTCGAGTTGTTTCCGTCGCGGGTCACGTACACGCCGGCGTCCACGACGAGTCCCGGCGTGACCGCATAACTCAGGCCGCCGGAATAGACGCGGTTGTCGAACGAACCGGCCACCTTGTACAGCACGAACGCGGCCTTCAGCGTGAGCCGGTCGAAGCGGTAGCTCGCGCCGATCGTGCGGCCGGTGAACGCGACCGTGCTCGGGATCGGAGTCGTCGCCGCGCTGCCGCCCGCGTTGCCGCTGTAGAGCGCCGCGTCGAGCGTCAGCGACCCCGCGCGATAACGAAGGCCGGCCGAATACTGCCGGCCCGCCTGGAAGTCGCCCGCGGCGCCGCCGAGCGCGAGCATCGCGCTGCCTTGCAGGCCGGCGAACTCGGGTGACGTGTACGAGATCGCGTTCGAATTGAACAGGCCCGTCACCAGCACGTTGTCGACGTAGTTCACGAGGCCGCTGCCGAAGTACGACATGCCGCGCGGATCGGAGTCGTACAGCGACAGGAAGAACGGCGAATATTGCAGGCCGGCCTTCACGGAACCGAAGCCGCCGCTCAGCCCCACCCACGCTTCGCGGCCGAACAGGTTGCCGTTCGAATTGTTGAGCCCGCCGTTGGCGACGCTGATGCCGCTTTCGAGGTTGAACTCCGCGCGCAGTCCGCCGCCGAGGTCCTCGGAGCCTTTCAGGCCGAAGCGGGAACCGGTCAGGCCGCTGTCGGTGAGCGAGAACTGATGGCCCGCGTTTCCGCCGGTCAGCGGGTTCTGCGTCTTGCTCGTGTACATGATGGATGCGTCGACGATGCCGTACAGCGTGACGCTGCTCTGCGCGTGCGCGCCCGACGCGACGCCGAGCGTGCACGCGCCGATCATTCCGATGACTGCTGCCGCGTGGTTTTTCTTCGTTGCCTGCATGGTCCCTAGTCTCCCTGTCCTGCTGACGTGGTGCGATGTGTGAAGCGATATCGGTGTTGTGCGGATGCTGTTTCGACGTGTTCGATGGATCGGCGGCGGCCGTCACGAGCACGTTTGAAACTTCGATTTTTTCGTCGGTTATTCAGTGCTATTGGCTGTTTTGCCCGGGTGTAATGCGGGCGACCGATATCGGCCCAAGACCGTTATGAGCGGCCAGTTAAGCTGGATTCGTTACCCATGAATTTATTGAGGAACCCGTAAGTAAAAATCGGCTTGGCAAGCTGCAAGGGCGGCGTCGAGCGGGCGGGAGGCATCGGGCATTAACCGCAGCGCCGAGCGGGATAGCCGGGTTGCTGTTCGGTACGGGGATAATTTCGCACGATCGTGCGAGAATTTTTATCGGTGAAAACGCGCAGAGGCCGGCGGTGTGCGCAATGGTGAAAGCGTTGAAGGATTTGGTTGAAAGCGCATTCAATCCTCTGAAGGATTGCGCCGCCTCCTGCGAACCGTGCAGAGCGGTTCGCAGGAGGCTACTTCTTGCCGGACGAGGGAAGCCACGTTGATCGCACAACGGCTGCTCTGAAAGCCCGGCAGTTGAGTCTGGTTCAGGTATTCCGTTGCGGGGTTGGCGAAGCGCGTTGTTACGGTTGGGCGCTTATCGAAACAGATCGCGCATTACGCTACCCGTTTTCTCGCCGGCCATTCAGTTCCCCCAGCACATCGAGCACATGCTGCGTGGCCCGCGCAACCTGTTTCGCATGCGCGATCCCAAGCCGCCGCCACAACGCGGGCCGAAGCGGCCGAACGACGGTGCGCGGCTCCTGCGTCGCGGACGCATCGCCTTCGTTCGGCAACAGCGCGGCCCCGTAACCGGCCGCGACCAGACTCCGGATCGCGTCGTTGTAGTTGAGTTCGATCCGCGGCACCGGTTGTTGCCCGGCGGCCGCGAACCATTCGGACGTCAACCGCGAGAGCCGCGTCGATGCGTCGTTGAGGATGAGCGGCCTGCCAGCGAGCCATCTGGGCGTCACGACGGCCGGGCATGGCCATGACGCGGGCATCAGCGCGACGACCGGGTCGCGCCGCCACGGCTTGATGACGAGCCCGGCGATAGCGGATTGGGGCAATGCGACCAGCCCGACGTCGAGCGACCCTTGCGCGAGGCGGACGAGCGTGTCCTGCGACGTCAGCACCGCGACCTGCACGTCGATGGCCGGATGGTCCCGTCCGAGCACTTCGAGCGCCTTCGGCAGCAGATGCGCGATCGCGCCCGTCGATGCGCCGAGCCGCACGCGCCCTTCGAGTCCCTGCACCTGCCGCTGAACGTCGTCCAGCGCCTGTCCGGCGTCCGTCAGCAGGCGGCGGGCCTTTGCCAGCAGTGTCTCCCCGATCGCGGTGGGGACGACCTCTCCACGCTTGCGTGACAGCAGCGGCGCGCCGACGCGTTCCTCCAGTTCCTGAATGTGAAGCGTGACCGTCGGCGCGGCCAGATGCAGCACGCGTGCTGCTTCCGCGAACGAACCGTGATCCGCGATCGTGACCAGCGTGCGCAGGCGGTCGAGGCTTATCTCTCTCATGGCGGATCGGGTTAGAAAAATCTGAACGTTATTGTCAGGAAATTCAACTTTTCATATTCTAGCCGCGGCACGAAGATGGGCATGTGGAAGTTCGGCGGAGACGAAGCATGTTCGATACGGATGAATGCGTGGGAGATGACGAAAGCGGTCGCTTATCGAATGAAGAAGCCGATGCCGAACGGTGGGTCGCCGCACTGACGCTCACCGGTTTGCTGATGACGATGATGCTGGTCGCCGCTCTATCTGCACGGAGCGCGGTGCACGACGTGGACCCCGCGTGTTTCCGGAAAGCGATGAACGAGGGGCACGCGTTGATGGAAGCGTCGTTCCAGTCCGCGCCGGAGCAGGATGCGGTGATGCAGGCCAGACGGGCGTGCTCCACTGGACGCGCGGCAAACAGCAGCGGTGTACGATAGCGGCAAAACATTCGAACCCGCTACCCGCGTCGCCCATGCAAAGAACAACACAGCGGCCACGCGCCGACTGGCCGAAACGGCTGGACGAGGTCGGTTTCCGCTTCCATTCGATCGACGAACACGGCGTCGTGCAGACGCCGGATCCGAGCCGCTTCCCGTACTGGGTCGAAAACGCGGCCTACGTCTTTACCGAGAACGAGATCGACGCGCTATGGGGGGCGACGCGGGAACTGCATGCGCGCTGCCTCGAAGCGGTGGACTACGTGATCCGCGCGCGGCTCTTCTCGCGGATGGCGATTCCGGCTGCATTCGAGCCGCTGATCCGCGCGTCGTGGGAGCGTCGCGATCCCTCCGTGTACGGCCGCTTCGACCTGACGCTCGACGAGTCTGGCGTCCCGAAGATGTACGAGTACAACGCGGACACGCCGACCTCGCTGATCGAGTCGAGCATCGCGCAGTGGTTCTGGAAAACCGACGTGCAGCCGGCGCACGACGCCTGCTCGTGGCAGCCGCCGAGCGCGGCGGCCAGTGCGGCCGCCCCTGCGATCGCGAGCGCGCCGTTCAGGATGGTCTTATTCATGGACCGCCTCCGTGTAGCCGAACTTGTCGAGCGCGTGCGCGATGCGTCCGATGCTCAGCAGCGCGACGGTGACGGCGGACAGGATCGCGTTCAGCGGGACCATCGCGTAAGCATCGCGGCTATGCACGAACGCGTTGACGATCGCCGCGACGATGCCGAGCAGGTTCAGCCAGAAATCGAATCGCTCGATGCGCGTGACCGGATAACGCGACGGCAGCCATACATGACACAGGTTGATGATGCGCGGCACGATCGCGAACAGCAGGCCCGTCGTGACGAGCCACGCCGCGCCTTTTCCCCAGAACACGTTGCGGGTGACCGCATAGAGGATGTCGAAGATCAGCGTGCCGACGAAGAGGCCATACGGGATCGGATTGAGCAGATCGAAAACCGCGGTGGCGAATCTCGATCGATAGGTCGGGGTGGCGGGAGTCATGAATAAATCCCTTTCTGAAGGTAAGGATGCGATGGACGATGCGGGCCGCATCGTCTTTCGGACTCGTTGCGCCCAAAGCATCGGGGCGAGCGTCGAGCGGTACGCACGTCACATGCCCGACGCATTCAGTTGGCTGTCATCTGCGTGCGGGCGAAGCGGGTGTCGGCGAACGTCGGGAACGGAGGCTGCTGCGAACACAGCGCGGTATTGGGCGTGCGGGGCGTGCGGGGCGCGCGGCCGAGGTCCGCGCAACCCGCATCGATGAAGGAGGACAGATGAAGCGGTTCGTCTACGTCGCCGTCGTGGCGGCGCTCGCGTTCGGCGCGGCCGGATGCAGGAAGGCGCACAACGCGGGCAATGACAGCATGAGGTCGGGCGCGGGCGGCATCGTCGCGTCGAACGGGCAGGCGGGCGTGGTCCGCGAAATGCAGCCGGTTCGTTCGTCGGCGGCCGTCGAGCGCGTCATGCCATCGGCTTCCGGCCGGTAGCCTGCGGGCGCGGAAACAGCGGCCACGTCGCCCATGCGCAGACGGCCGCCGCGAACCACACCACGCTCCATTGCGCATGCGCGAGCATGAACGGAATCGCGATCGGCGTCGCGAACAGGCCGAGATAAACGACGGTGTTCGCCATCCCGAGCGCGGTGCCGGCGTGATCGGTGCCGGCGAGCGTCGCGAGTTCGGTGTACGCGACGCCGTGCCATGCGGACACGCAGATGCCCGCGACCGCCAGCAGCACTACGATCGACGCGAACGGCAGGTAGCGGCTCGCCGCGGTCGCCGCCGCGAGCAGCGTGAACGAGGCCGCCGCGATCAACACCGCGCGGCGCAGCCAGCCGCGCCGGTTGCCGAGCCGGTCGGTGCGCCGTCCGCTCCACACCCGCATGACCATCGCGCCGAGCTGGATGACGACCATCGTCGCGCTGATGCCCGCGATGCCGAGCCGGCCGACGTCGTGCAGGAACACCGTCGCGAACGTGAGCACCGCGAATTGCGGCGCGCACAGCAGGCCGATGCCGAACACGATTTTCCACACTTCGACGCGCGTCAGCGGCCCTTGTCCGGCCGCGCGGCGCGGCCCGTGCGGATGCGCCGGCGCGGCGACGGCTTCGCTGGCGGGCGGCTCGTGCAGCCAGCGCCACGTGAGTCCGGCCGACGCGGCGCACAGCAGCGCGAGCGCTGCGTAGACGGCGGCGAACCCCGCGTGCGACGCGAGCCACGGCAGCAGCGCCGCGCCGACCCCGCCGCCGAGCGGCACCGCCGTCTGCCGGATGCTCATCGCGAGACCGCGCTCGCGCTCGCCGAACCAGCGCATCACCGCGCGTCCGCTGGAGCCGTTCACGCTGCCGCCGAACAGCCCGACCGCCATCATCGCGGCGGCGACGCGCGCGAGCGGCGGCACGCCGTTCGCGGACGGGACGATCGCGAGCGCCATCGCCGCGAGCAGCGCCGCCGTCGCGACGAGTCCGGTCAGCAGCACGCGGCGGTCGCCGAAGCGGTCGGCCGCGATGCCCCACGGCAATTCGAGCAACGCGACGCCCAGCCCGAGCGCGCCGAGCACGACGCCGAGCGCGTGATTGTCGAGGCGGTACGCGGCGCGCAGCCACACGGCGGTGGTCGGGATGCCGGCCGCGGCGGCGGAAAAACTCAGGTTCGCGGCGACGCCGGCCGCGAGTACGCGCCAGCGATGAGCGGGGCCGAGACGGGCCGACGACGAGGGGAGGCTGACGGAGACGTTCATTGAGGGCCACGGAAAGGGACATTGACGGCCGTAGTCTCGCGCCGTACATTCATCCTGAAAATCGAAAAGTTTTTCATCGACCGTTCGATAAAACAGGATGATTGGCCATGTCCGTGCCCCGTATGAGCCAACCGCCGTTGTCGCAGCCCGACGCCGCCGCGCAGCCGGTTTTCAATCAGCCGAACTTCGACATCGCCGCGTTGCGCAGCCTCGCCGCCGGCATCGACCTCGGCAGCTTCGCGAAGGCGGCGGACCGGGTCGCGCGGTCGTCGTCGGCGGTGAGCGCGCAGATCCGCAAGCTCGAAGAGCAGGCCGGCCTGCCGCTGTTCGTGAAGTCCGGGCGCGGACTCGCGCTGACCGACGCCGGCCACACGATGCTGCGTTACGCGAAGCGGATCATCGAACTGAACGACGAGGCCGCGACCGCCGTGCGCGGCGCGAATCTCGACGGCTGGGTGCGGATCGGTTTGCAGGAGGACTTCGGCGAGGCGATTCTGCCGGGCGTGCTGGGCCGGTTCGCACGCGCGCATCCGAAGGTGAGGATCGAGGCGCGCGTCGCGCGTAATGCGGAACTGCTCGAAGGGCTCGACGCGAACCGGCTCGATCTCGCGTTGCTGTGGGGCGATGCGGCGTCGGCGGCGCTCGCGGCGCGTGACGGCATCGTCAGCGAGGAGATCGCGCATGCACCGATGCGCTGGATCGGCGCGGCGCAGCCGGACGAGGGGGCGACGCCGTTCGTCCGGGTGTCGGACGAGCCGCTGCCGCTCGTCGCGTTCGACCGGCCGTGCCGCTTCTTCGGCGCGGCGACGGCCGCGCTGGATCGCGCGGGCGTGCCGTGGCGCGTCGCGTTCACGACGCCGAGCCTCGCCGGATTGTGGGCCGCGGCGGCGGCCGGCCTCGGGTTGACGGTGCGCTCGCGCTACGGGCTGCCCGCGTCGCTTCGCCAGTTCGACGGCGCGCCGCTCGGGCTGCCGGAATTGCCGAGCCTGCCGCTCGTGCTGCTGCGACGCGCGTCGTCGGCGACGCCGACCGTGTGCCGGCTGGCCGAGATTACCGGCCAGTCGGTGCGGGACGCGACGGCGGCGTTCGGGTGATGCCGTTGCTTCGGGAACCGAAGCAACGGGCGAGGCGAGGCGAACGGCCCGCGAAATGCGTGGGATGAGTGCGGCGGCCCTTCGAACTTTCGGCGCCGCTTGGGCGCATCTTCGGAAGCGCGGGGTCCCGACCTCGGCGTTCGATGTTTCGGCGCCACGGCGCAACCGTCGATTACCGCCGACCGTCCCGCTACCCCGCCACGGTGAAAACCGTCCGCGCCCGACTCCCGGTATCGTCCCAATGCGCGCCGACGTCGGCCAGCGGCACCGTCCGCGTGTCGATCCGCAAGCCCGCGGGCAGCGCGGCATGCAGCACCTCGCGCACCGCGTTCAGCAGCCGGTCCAGCGGAACGCTGCCGATGCCGCTGCCGAGCAGCGCGATCGCCGACGCCCTCAACACCGCGGCGGGCAGTTCGAGCGTGCCGCCGCCGATCGAGCCGATCTGCACGAAGCGCAGCGGATGGCCTTCGGGGAGATGGGTCGCCGCGCCGACCAGCAGCGTGCGGGCGCTGCTCCCCCACAGATAATCGAGCACCACGTCGACCCCGTCGCGCAGATGCGGTTCGAACGCGCGACTCAATGCGCGTTCGTCCTGATCGAGCGGGATCACGCAATCGGCGCCGAGCGTTTCGAGCGCGGCCAGCGTTTCCGCGTGACGCCCGGTGGCGATCACCTTCGCCGCGCCCAGATGCTTCGCGATCTGCACCGCGAGTTGTCCCGACGCGCCGGTCGCGCCGTTGACCAGCACCGTCTCGCCGGCGACGAACTTCGCGCGCTCGACGAGCGCCGCCCACGACGACATCCCCGGAATCGCGATCGCCGCCGCGACCGATGCGTCGAGCGCATCCGGCAGCGGCACGCAGTTCGCGGCCGGCGCGAGCGTGCGCTGCGCGAGCGAGCCGAACGGCGCTTTCGGCGCGAAGAAGTACACGCGCGTGCCGTCGTCGCGCCGGCCCACGCCATCGATGCCCGCGACGAACGGAAACGCGCCCGACGACGAATAGTGCGTGCCGGCCGCCTTCGCGCGCGTCACGTGGCTCAACGCGGCCGCGTTCACGTCGATCAGCGCGTAACCGTCGGCTGCGGCGGGCGCTTCGAAATCCGCATAGACGGGTGTCGCGCCCGGCCCGTTGACGACGGCGGCCTTCATGTCCGCACCTCGCGGGCAGACGACGTCGCCGGCTGCGCATCGATCCATGCGCGCAGCGCGTCATCGCGGATGTCGAACACGTCGAACAGGCCGAGCGCGCGCAGCGCCGGCAACGCATCGACGATATCGGCGGCGGCATCGGCGCGCGCCGGTTCGCTCGCGCGCGGATCGCTCCATACGCGTGCATTGGCGAGAAACGCCGCGACGGTCCCCTTGCGGACGGTCGTGCCATGAACGTCGACCTCGTTTACGTGATCGGGCAGCATCTGGTTTGCTCGCATCGGCGGGCCTCCGAATGAAGTTGAAGTGGCTTCAGTCTAGGCGTGCAGAGTCGGCCCGTCTCCGGTATAAAGGCCATTCGATACGCTTTTCGAGCCATGAATACGCCGATCATCCGCGCCGATCTCGTCACGTCGTCCGACGGCCCGTTCGTCGCCGCCGCCGAACTCACGCAGCGCGAGTCGCGAGAGACGTCGTTGCACAGCCATCCGCGCGGGCAGTTGATGGGCGCGCTGAACGGGCTCGTGTCGGTCGGCGTGAACCGGCAGCAATGGGTCGTGCCGGCGATTCACGCGATCTGGATTCCGCCGCATTACGAGCATTCGGTGCGCTCGCACGGCCCGTTTTCCGGCTGGAGCGTGTTCATCGCCGAGGACCGGTGCGCGGCGCTGCCCGCCGAGCCGCGCGCGATCCGCACCACGTCGCTGCTGCGCGAGGCCGTCCATCGCGCGGCGGGCTGGCCGGGGACCGCGCTCGATCCGCAGCAGGTTCGCATCGCCGAAGTGATCCTCGACGAGTTGGCGGCGTCGAAAGCCGAATCGCTCGGACTGCCGGCGCCGGACGATGCGCGGCTCGCGCGGATCACCGACGCGCTGGCCGCGAATCTCGCGGATGCGCGCCGTCTGGAGGAGTGGGCCGCGTGGGCCGGGCTGTCGCCGCGCACGTTGAGCCGGCAGTTCGTCGCGCAGACCGGGATGAGCTTCGCGCAATGGCGTCAGCAGGCGCGGCTGCTGCGCGCGCTCGAACTCGTGGCCGACGGCGTGAGCGTGACGGCGATCGCGCTCGAACTCGGGTATGACAACATCAGCGCGTTCATCGACATGTTCCGGCGCGCGACGGGGACCACGCCGGGGCGGTATCGGGTGGAGGGCGTGGGCGCACGTGGCTGTCTCCGCGAATCCGGTTAGCGGGGGGCAACCGCCAGTTGCCGAAATAGAACGCGAAGAAAGAGCATCGACCGGCGATGCGCAGGCGTGACATGTCCGCGTTCATGAAGGCGCGGCTTCGCGGCATCGAAGCGGGCGAGGTGTGCGGCACGACGTGGGGAGAGTTCGACCACGACGCCGGTATCTGGACCATTCCCGGCGAGCGATGATGGATGCGTAGGCGGCGCATGTATGGGGGGCGCTGAGCCATCCTGTCAGTTCACAAATTCAATACTATCCAACAGGCGAATGAGTTGCGGCAGCACACTCTCTTCAGGATAGTCCAGATACATTACAGCATCATCCTGGCCGCATAGTGCTTGAGACCCATGCATAATGCAAAATGTAAATGCACGCCGAGCCCCATCTTCTCCCGCTTGATCTTGAGTGATACCGGCTCCCTCCCATCCTTTGCCGTGAAGTGAATATAGCCTTGTATTCGCTGCCTCTGCGTCTCCGTCAAAATCAATTATCCATCTACCATCCCGTTTCCCAATTCCCGCAAGACTGGAAAGGTCTTTCGTGCTGACGTTGTTATGGCATTCAAATTGAATCCCAGTCCTGAATCGGCGTCGAGCTTCAGGATTTATTTCAGCTTCGTAATTTGCGACCGGAGGTCCGCCGTCGCCAGGTTGTGTAAGTGTTCCCCCGTAGGGGTCGGTCAACCTAAAGTGGCAGCCATCCAGATTCATTTCGTGGACAATCACGTTCCCGCCTTTCCCTTCGTTGGCCCAAATCGAAGCAGCCACAAAGGACAGCGGGATCAATATCAATAATTTAAAAATCATTATTCTCCCTCCGCTCAAAGCCCTCGGGGCTGTCCCAGCCCTGGCCCTCCGAGTTCGGAAACAGCGTGCCATCAGCCAGCATCATTAACGCACTCGTATAAGCCTGATATCGCGCCAGAATTCCATTGACACGCGCAATTTTCGAGGTGTCTTTTTGCGGGCTGCCAAAATTCACCGTCGCCGCGACCTGCCCATAGCTCAGGCAACTGTAGTAGGTAACAGGGCGAAAGTCTGGTTTGGTGATATTTTGAAATTGACGCTGCAAAGCTGGAAATTTATCTGCGTAAACAGCGGCTTTCGTCCAGGCCCAATATGTACCGGCACTCTTGCCCGGATCAAGGCGACCATCTGAAACATCCGCACGCCACTGAGTCATCTGTGCAGTGAGCGCCGGATGCCTGCTGTCCTGGACGGTTATATTCTTTCCTTCTTTGCTGGCCGTCCTGGCTGAGGTACTTAGTTCACGCTTCAATGTTGCGGGAATGGTGCGGCCGAGGAATTCCCAATACTTTATGTAGTTATCGGGCCACGTCAGTTGCAGAAAACCACGACCATCCCATGGCCAATATTTGGCATCAGGATTGGCTTCGTGAAGCCTGGTAAACCATTGCGTTTCTTCCATCGCATTGGCGAGAAACGCTGCCATTCGCAGCGGATTAGGAGAAATGCCAAATTTTTGCATCGTTTCGTTAAGAGAAACCAGATTATTTCGAATGAGGTTCTTCGTTGCTTGTGTAATATTTATTTTCTCCGAAACCCAATACTTGTGACCGTCCGCAGCCCTGGCGTTGCGCAGCGCGGATGTTGGCAGCATGCCAAGCAGTTCGTTTTCGCTGAGCCATCCGCACTTCCTGAAGTGCCGGATGAAACCGAGCGGATGGAAGAACCAGAGTTTTTTGCCAGTGGGCAACCCGGTCACGTCCCAGAACTGGATCTCGTTCAGGTATTTCTGAAAATCGTCGTATCCCTTCCGGTTGCCATGATAGAACTCGCCCTCGTCAAGCAGCTGTGCATAGCGCGTGTCGTTGTGGCTGCTGTCCCATTCGCTCGGCGCGAGACAGACGAACCTGCGAAGTTTCTCGCGGACACCTGGCGTCAGGAGCAGATAACGCCTCAGAGTTTCTTCCTTCTCGCGGAGTCCCGTAAATTGCGGACTGACCAGGGACTCGTGATCGCTCACGTCCCTGAGCATCTTCTTCAGCACTTCGATGTCACACAACCCGTCCTTGTCAAATGGGGTGTTGGCGTCGCTCACCGTCTGCCATCCCATGAAAAACGGGAAATCCGCATCCGACAGCCTGGTGATGTTCTGTGCGTTGATATCGATGTACCCTTGCCTGTCCGATGCCCACGCGACCTTCATCCACGTGGCGCGTGCATTGGCGGGCAGCGTTTTTGTCGGAGATACGATACGGCCAACGCGCAGGAGTTCATAGCCGTCACTCGGGCACGCTGGGTAGAGCGCTGTGGCGCGGTCGTACAGGCCATACTCGTAGCCTGCTTCGGGCACCGGCTGGGGCGTCAGCAGCGTGTGGGTGCCATCCGCCGCCTCGCTCCAGACATTGGTGTACTTCGTGCCGTTGCTGAAATACGTTTCAACGTGCAGCGGCAGGGGATTCCGGCCTTCCTGCCCCGGCTCAAATTCAACTCCGTGCAGTTTGTTGTCGTTGCCTGTTCCCGGCGGCAGGCTGTGAAAATCGCAGCCCGCCGGAATGGTGAAACAGGTGTGTCCCCACCACTCAGACCTGTCGAGTGTGGCGGGCGCGATGTTGCCAAGCTGCGTATGCCCGAACCAGGTCTCGAAGTCCCGCTGCGTCATGAAGATTTCGAAGTGCAGATGTGGCCGGTCCTCGTGGCGTCCGAGAAAGCCCAGAATGCTCTTGCGCCTCACCTTCAGATTTTTGCTCCCCGAAACCGCAGTCGTTACCGCCCCTTTGGGGGCGTGCCCCGAAGGCATGCGGAGGAATTCGGGTAACTGTTTCCCGTCGCGCCCAAACATGTGATATTCCGCCAGCGGCAGCAGATGCATGTAGAGCGAGTAGAACGTTAGCGTCCGGCCCACGCCGGTCTCTGAGGTGTGCCTGAGCAGCACGAAGCCCGCATTGCCGCGACCGGAATCCATCGCGTGCTGGCAAACCCGGTACGCCACCACCTCACCGTCCGCAATCGCATGGACAGGACCATGAGAATCGGGCGACAGATGCAGTCCGCAATGCCAGCGCCGGTCGAAGGCAATCGGATACATACCGTGTGGAAGTTCAAATTTGTCAACGGCGTCCATCATCGGATCGGTCCGGGCTGGATCGAGCGCTGCGGGGTCCAGTTGGGGTAGAAGCGGGGGGCTGATAATCACGCGGTGACGACTCCTTGCATGGTTTTCGCGCCGGGCACGGCTCCATGCAGGCTGTTTTGAGAGGCGCGGTCCGGTACGTCAGGCGTGCATGGAGAAGGGAAGGCCGCGACGGGGACCCGTTCGCGGTGTGGTGCGGATTTTTACGCCGCACACGACCCGGGCCACAATCAGCGCCCGTCCCAGGATTCGTCAATTTATTGTCAGGGCGCAATGCCGCTGGTCGTGGGGCGCGAATCTCGCACGGTGTTCGCATCATTGTCCGCAGCGTTCGCACCCGTATCGCGCGCTGCCATCCCGATGGCTGACGTTGCCGCAGCGACCGGGCCGTGCGCCGGACGCGGCCGGATTTCAGCGGAGCATGATGAACACACGGTGAGCATCCGGCAGCAGCGGCGTCGCCATGAAACCTTGCCCGATGATGCGCTGCGTGATGGCCCAGAAAAGCAAAAACCCCACAAGTCATCGACCATGTGGGGTTTTCGTCAGCCTTCTGACGGAGAAGGTGACGCCGTTACCAGGCTGCCGTACGCGGCGGCGGCCGGCCTACCGCCGGGTGTCGCCGTTTGCCATTGCACGTATCGTTGCGAGGAAGATCGCTGCGCCGCGCATCCGCGATCCACACAAGAAGGAAACGCATTGCCGGCGCGCCCGCTTCAGCGCGCCCCTTCCCGCTGCACGACCCGCTGCGCCTGCGCGGTCCGCTCCGCCTTCGTCTTCGACATCGCAATCGCGACGCCGCCGATGAGCGCCGACACGCCGAGCGCGAGCAGCGACAGCTTGTAGTCGGACGACGCGGCCCGCACGTAGCCGACCAGCAGCGGCCCGAAGAACTGCCCGATCAGATTGCCGACCCCGCTGACGAACGCGACGGCCGGCATCGCCTTGCGCATCGGCAGGATCTCGGTGATCCGCGCGAACACGAGCGGCATCAGCATCTTCAACGTGAAGCCGAGCGCGATGAACAGCGCGATCTGCACGTAGAACAGCGGCGCCGGCACGAACGCGGCGGCGATCATCAGCACGCCGGTCAGCATCGTCGGGATCGCCGCGTGCCAGCGGCGCTCCTGGCCGTGCCGGTCCGAGCGGCGGCTGATGTAGTAGATGCCGAGCATCGACATCACGAACGGCGCGCCCGCGAGAAAGCCGATCGTCGTTTCGCTCAACTGGCCATACGACTTCATCACGGTCGGCAGCCACAGCGTCGTGCCGTACAGCAGCACCGTGTTCAGGCCGAAGCCGATCGTCAGCAGCCACACGGCCGGTTCGCTGAAGATGGTCCACCACGGATCGACTTCCGGTTTCGTGTACGACGCCTGTTCCGCCGCGAGGTCGCGTTTGATGAGGTCGCGGTCGGGATCGGACAGCCAGCGCGCGACGTCGAGGCTCTTCGGAATCGCCTTGAACCACGCCAGGCAGAAGATCCACGCGGGCAGACCTTCCGCGATCAGCATCACGCGCCAGTCGTAGTGCGAGATCAGCGCGCCGGAAATCGGTCCCGCGAGAAAGCCGCCGAGCGGCGCGCCGAGATTCCAGATGCCGAACGCGCGGCCGCGCTCGGGCTTCATGAACCACTGCGCGAGCAGCATCGACGTCGCCGCGTAGACCGGGCCTTCCGCGCCGCCGAGCAGCACCCGCACGGCGACGATCTGCCAGAACGTCGTGGCGATGCCGGTCAGCATCGCGGCCGCGCCGAACAGCAGCAGGCAGATCGCGACGAGCCGTCTCGACCCGAACTTCAGCGCGAGATAACCGGCGAGCAGTTGCGTGAGCGCGTAGCCCCACGCGAACGCGCCGCCGATCCAGCCGGCCTGCACCGGCGTGAGCCCCAGTTCCTTCGTCATGTGGGGCAGCGCCATCGCGATGTTCACGCGGTCGAAGTACGACAGCATGTACACCGCGAACACCATCGGCAGCACGATCAGCCAGCGGTTCCTGCCGACTCCGTCGATGCCGGATACGGTCTCGTTCACGATCAGTCTCCCTGATAATCTTTATTCTCGTGTCGCGGGCCGCGTGTCGCCGGCCCGCTCCGGTCTTTCAGCGTGACGGAAGCGCCGTCACAACACTTCCTTCACATACGACGCGCGCTCCATCTCGACGATCTCGACGCTCAACTGCACCTGCATGCCCGGCGGACGCCCGCAGCGTTTCCTCAGCACATCCGCGACGCATGCGGTCATCGCGGCGCGCGTCTCTTCGCTGCGTCCCGGCAGCACGCGCAACTGCGCGTACACGAAACCGCGCAAGGCGTCTTCGGTGCCGACGCGGATCGTATCGAGCGCGATCATCCGCGATTTCAGGTCGGCTTCCTTCTGGATCGCGCCGCTCGCGACGAGCGCGGCATTGGCTTCGGCGAGCGTCGGCGCGAGGTCGTCCGGCTGGAACAGGCCCGGCGAATATTCGATGATCAGATGCGGCATGGCGGTGGTCCGGTGCGTTACTGGTCGAGCGGCGCGCCGTCGATCGTGCGGCGCATCGAAACGGGGCGATAGAGCGGCTCGCGGCGATGCTCGACGTCGTCGACCAGCTCCACGCCGATGCCCGGCGCGTCCGGCACGGTGATGAAGCCGGCCTTCGGCACGGGATGGCTCTTCACGAGATCGGAGCCGAGCAGCTTCTGGCCGGACTTCAGCACGAGGTTCTCGAAGCCGGTCGGGTATTCCTGGATCGCGAAGTTCGGCACCGCGGCGGCGACCTGCATGCACGCGGCGAGACTGATCGGCGACAGAGGATTATGCGGCGCGATATCGACGTTCTGCGCCTCCGCGAGCGCGGCGATCTTCTTCGCGCCGGTGATGCCGCCGCACACGCAGACCGACGCGCGTGCGAACCGCACGCCGCCGCCCGCGAGCTGCGTCTGGAATTCGGCCGGCGAGCAGAAGCGTTCGCCGGTCGCGACCGGAATCCGGATCGCGTTGCCGACCGTCGTCATCTGCGCGTAGAACTCGGGGCGCAGCGGGTCTTCGAGCCACATCGGCGTCAGCGGTTCGAGCACCTGGCCGATCGCGATTGCTTCGGCCGGGCTCAGGCGCCGGTGCATCTCGATCAGCAGATCGACGTCGGGGCCGACCGCCTCGCGGAACGCCATCACGCGCTCCTTCGCATCGCGAACCTTGCCGGCGTGCGAGCGGAAATACGCTTCGCCTTCCGGCTCGTCGAGGAACGGGTTGATGTGGCCGACCGCGGTGAAACCTTCCTCGCGCAGACGGCGGCATTCGGCGAGCACTTCGTCGAGCGTTTCCGCGTACACGTGGCCGTACACGCGCAGCCGGTCGCGATATGCGCCCCCGAGCAGTTGCCAGACCGGCACCTGAAGGCGCTTGCCGAGCAGGTCCCACAGCGCGATGTCGATCGCGGACACGGCCGCGTTCACGGCTGCGCCGCGGAAGTGCGAGAAACGCTGCATCACGTTCCAGTGCAGTTCGATCTGGTTCGCGTCCTGGCCGACGAGGTAGCGGCCGAATTTTTCGAGCGCGGCCTTCGCGGCCTCGATGTGCCCCCACGAGCCGGCTTCGCCGTAGCCGGTCAGGCCGGCCTCGGTGCGGATGCGGGCATAAAGGAACTGGCCGACGTGCAGGGCTTCGACCGACGTGATGCGATGAGTGTTCTGGGGCATGGGCAATCTCGACTGCGATGAATTCTTCGGGTACCGAAGCGTTGGCGGGCATTCGGCGAGTGTCGAGGTCGAACTTTAGGAGGAGTGCGGGATGAAGGGAATCAATTTCTATAGTGATATTTCTGTATTCTATATAGAATTAAAAAATGACCTCCCCACTCGACCTCAGCCCGGCTTTCGTTCGGCTTGCACGACATATCCGCGAGCGCATCATCGGCGGCGAATGGCTGCCGGGGCAGTTGCTGCCCGGCGAGGAGGCGATCGCGAAAGAAATGAAGGTGAGCGTCGGCACGGTCCGCAAGGCGTTCGACGTGTTGAGCGGGCAAGGGCTCGTCACGCGGCATCGAGGCCGCGGCACGTTCGTCGCGCGCGCGACCAACGAGCGGGCGTTCACCAGCTTCTTCCGGCTCGTGGACCGGCACGACGGCATGCGCCGCCTGCCGGTCGATACGATCCTGCTGCGCGAGCGCGCGACCGCGGACGCTGCCGAGCGCGCGGCGTTGCGGCTCGATGCGGGCGAACTCGTGTACCGGCTGCGCCGCCGCCGCACGCTCGACGACGCGCCGCTGGTGTTCGAGACGATCGCTTTCCCGTATGCGCGCATCGGCGACAAGGAGTGGGGCAGCGACGACGCGCCCGCGCATCTCGTGTACTCGTTCCTCGAACAGCAGTGCAGCGTGTCGATCAGCCGGGTCGAGGACCGGTTGCAGGCGTGTTTGCTGCCCGCCGACATCGCCGGCGATTTCGGCCTGCCGGCCGGGCATCCGGTGCTGCTGACCATGCGGATCGGCTACGACCTGCAAGGCGTGCCGGTCGAATACCGCCGTTCGTGGATGGCGACCGACGCACACGACTATCTGAGCGAACTGCGCTGGGCGGCGACCGGCGAAGGGCAGTAGTCGTCCACCTTCAGCGGCGCAGCCCTTCCACGCGGTAAGGCACCGTCCTGAATATCTCTTCGAGCCATTGCGTGAAGATCCGCACGCGCGGCGACAGTTGCCGGTTGTGCAGATACAGCACCGACACCGGCATCGGCGGCGGCGGAAAATTTTCCAGCACGGCCCTCAGGTGCCCGTTCGCGAGTTCGTCCGCGATCCGGTAACGCGGTACCTGGATCAGCCCGGCTCCGGCGAGCGCCGCGCCCGTGTAAAGGTCCGCGCCGGTCACCGAGATGGTCGAGCGCAGCGCAACGTCCTCGTTGTGCCCCGCGACGACAAAGCTGAGCGGCACCGGCTTGCCCGTCGCGCTCGATACGTAGTCCACCGCGAAATGCGCGTACAGGTCATCGAGACTCGCCGGCTCGCCAAAGCGCGCGAGATAGTCCGGGCTCGCGACGGTCACCTGCTCCAGCGCCGCGATCGGGCGGCCGATCAGCGACGAATCGCGCAGCACGCCCGCGCGCAGCACGCAATCGACGCCCTCGCGCACCAGATCGACCAGCCGGTCGTCCTCGCTGATGTGCAGCCGCAACTCCGGATAACGCCCCAGGAACGTGGGCAGCCGCGGCATCACGAAGTTGCGCGCGAGCGTGCCTTGCAGGTTCACGACGAGCAGCCCCTTCGGCATCGCGTTGCGGAACGTTCCTTCGGCTTCCTCGATATCGGCGAGCAGGCGCACGCAGCGGTGGTAATACGCTTCGCCGTCGTGCGTGAGGCGAACCTGACGCGTGGTGCGCTCCAGTAGCCGCGCGCCGAGCCGCAGCTCCATCCGTTTGATGAGGTTCGTAATCGTCGCGCGCGGAATGTTGAGGTCATCGGCGGCCTGCGAAAAGCTGCTGCGCTCGGCGACCCGGACGAAGGCCTGCATTTCCTGAAAGCGGTCCATGGGCGAGAAAAATGTCCGATAGTTGAAGTGAACGGAATAGTGATGCGGAAATGCCGCTAATTATCTTCGATTCGACGTCGTCCATCATCGTGACTGTGTTCCAGCGGTACGACAACCCGGCAACCGTTTTTATGGGCTCCAGGTAAGCGCTAAAGCGCCAACCTGGATCGACAAGGAGAAACTCGATGACTTCAGCAAAACAATCCAGCGTCGCGATCGTGACCGGCGCATCCCGCGGCATCGGCGCGGCAATCGCGCGCCGCCTCGTTCGCGACGGTTTCGCCGTCGCGGTGAATTATGCGTCCAGTTCGGCCGAAGCGGATGCGCTCGTCGCCGAACTCGTGCAGCAGGGCGGCCGCGCGATTGCCGTGCGCGGCGACGTGTCGAAGGCCGACGACGTGCGCGGCCTCTACGAAGCGGCCGAACAGCAGCTCGGCAAGGTGGACGTGGTGGTCAACAACGCGGGCATCCTGAAGACCGTGCCGCTCGCGCAGACGAGCGACGAACTGTTCGCGCAGACGTTCGCGATCAACGTCGGCGGCGTGTTCAACATGCTGCGCGAGGCGGCGGCGCGCATCAGCGACGGCGGCCGCATCATCAACCTGTCGAGCACGACGCTCGCGCTGAACCTGCCGGGTTATTCGATCTACAACGGCACGAAGGCGGCGGTGGAGGCGTTCACGCGCGTGTTCGCGAAGGAACTGCGCGGCCGCCGGGTCACGGTGAACTGCGTCGCGCCGGGGCCGGTCGCGACCGACCTGTTCCTGAACGGCAAGACCGACGAGCAGATCGCGCAGTTCTCGAAGATGTCACCGCTCGAACGGCTCGGCCAGCCCGACGACATCGCAAACGCGGTGGCGTTTCTCGCCGGCCCGGACGGCGCGTGGATCAACGGCCAGGTGCTGCGCGCGAACGGCGGCCTCGCCTGAACGATGGACGCGCCGGGCGTGAATACTCACGCGGCGATCGAACCGGTTTGCAAACGCGCGGCGCGCTGGCGCCGGCGTCTGTCGATTCCGGTCATGGCGTTGATCGCGGCGCTCGGGCTGGCGGCATGCGGCGCGAAGCGGGAGCCGGACGCCGCGCGGAACATGACGATGAAACCTTCGGTGACGTACCTGCATCTGCTGCGGCATACGCCGTTCTTTACCGCGCTGTCCACCGCGCAACTGCAATGGGTGATCGACCATTCGCGCGAATGGGAAGCGGAGGCCGGCGCGGTCGTCGCGAAGTGCGGCGGCGGTGAGAGTGACGACAGCGGTTCGGACGAACCGTACTGGGTCCTGCTCGACGGCGGCTGGCAGGTCGAGCATGACGGCCGCGTGTTCCGCAGCGGCCACGCGGACCCCGGCAAATGGTTCAACGCAGCCGACGCGCGCGGGGAGCCATGCGCGCTCGTCACGAACGAGCACAGCTACGTGATGCGCATAGAGCGCAAGGACATGCGGCAGATGCTGGATCGCGGCTTCGGCTTTCGCGCGCATCTGGACAGCGGCATCGCGTATTACCGGTCCGTTTTTTCGGGGCCAACGAACGAATGAAACGATCGAAACGACCGAACTGAGGAGCAGGGCAATGAAACACACGATACTCGTCACCGGGGCATCGTCGGGCTTCGGCCTGATGACGGCCCGCGCGCTGGCGCAGGCCGGCCATGCGGTTTATGCGTCGATGCGCGATACGGAAGGGCGCAACGCGCCGCGCGTCGCGGAACTCGCGCAGTGGTCGAAGGACGCGTCCGTCGATCTGCGCACGGTCGAACTCGACGTGCTGTCCGACGCGTCGGTGGCGGCCGCGATCGCGCACATGCTGAACGAAGCCGGCGGCCTCGACGTGATCGTCCACAACGCGGGCCATATGATGTTCGGCCCGGCCGAGGCGTTCACGCCCGGGCAGATGATCCAGCAGTACGACGTGAACGTGCTCGGCGCGCAGCGGGTAAACCGCGCGGTGCTGCCGCATCTGCGCGGCAAGGGGCGCGGGCTGATGGTGTGGGTCGGCTCGTCGTCGACGCGCGGCGGCACGCCGCCGTTCCTGGCGCCGTATTTCGCGGCGAAGGCGGCGATGGATGCGCTCGCGGTGTCGTATTCGACCGAACTGGCGCGCTGGGGGATCGAGACGACGATCGTCGTGCCGGGTGCGTTCACGAAAGGCACGAACCACTTCGCGCACGCGGGCCGGCCGGCCGACGCGAACATCGCGGCCGAATACGAAAACGGCCCGTATGCGGGTGTAGCCGGGCAGGCGTTGCAGGGACTCGCGCGTCTCGAACCCGCGGATGCTGACCCGGAAGCGGTCGCGCGCGAGATTGCGCGCGTCGTCGATCTGCCGTTCGGCAAGCGGCCGTTCCGCACGCACATCGATCCGTCACAGGACGGCGCGGAAGTCGTCAACGGCGTCGCGGACCGGATGCGCCGCGAGATCTATCACGCGATGGGCTTGCAGGATCTGCTCGCGCCGAAGACGGCTTGACCAACCGGGACGACCCCGGTGAACGAGCGCGACGGCGACGGATGAACGAATTAGCCCATCCGTCGCCGCACTCCATCACCACCGGTAATTCGCGCCGGCGAACACCTGCCGCCCATAACCGAACGCGCACCACGTCGTGTAATAGCACGACGCGACGTAGCGTTTGTTCAGCAGGTTCTGCGCGTTCACGTAGAGGTCCGAGCCCTTCAGCCGCGACGACACGCGGCCGAGGTCGTAACGCAGCGTCGCGTCGACCAGCAGGAAGCTGCTGAGCTTGTACGTGTTGTCGTAGCTGTACGTCTGCCCGGTGTAGCGCGCGCCCGCGCCGAACGACAGCCCCGCGAGCGGCCCGCGCTGCTGCGTGTAATACGCCCACAGCGACGCCTGGTTCTGCGGCACCCCGGCGATGAACTTGCCTTGCAAGCCGCTGTTGTCGCGGATGTATTTCGTGTCGAGATACGTGTAGCTCGCCGCGACGTTCACCGCATCGGTGACGCTCGCTTTCGCTTCGAGTTCGACGCCGCGCGAGCGCGCTTCGCCGACCTGCGACTGGAACGCCGGATTGTTCGCATCGGGCGTCAACAGGTTCTTGCGCTTCAGGTCGAACCACGCGAGCGTGAACAGCGCGTCCCAACGGGTCGGCTGGTACTTGACGCCGACTTCGTATTGCCGCGCGCGCTCCGGGTCGAACGGATGGCCGCTCGCGTCGGTGCCGGACTGCGGCGAGAACGATTCGGTGTAGCTCGCATACGGCGCGATCCCGTTGTCGAACACGTAGGTCAGGCCCGCGCGTTTCGTGAACGCGCGCGCGGACTGGTCGGTCGGCCCCGAGCCCTCCACGCGCGTCGTCGTGCTGGTCCAGTCCTCGCGTCCGCCGAGCGTGAACACGAAGCGGCCGAGGCGCATCTGGTCCTGCGCGTACACGCCGTACTGGTTGCTGCTCACCTGGGTCAGCGTGCGCGCCGGGTCGGCGATCGGCTGGTCGTAGTCGGGCGCGTACAGGTCGAGCGGCGGCGCGGAACCGTAGCCGAGCCGATACGAACTCGCCATGTGCTGATAGTCGAAACCCGCGAGCAGCGTATGCGCGAGCGGCCCGGTCGCGAATTTGCCTTCGACCTGGTTGTCGAGCGCGACGGTGTTCATGTTGTCCGTCGACGCGATCGAATAGCGGTCCAGCGTGCGGTAGTCGCTTTCGACGCCGCTGCCGTATACGCTCGCATAATCCTGGCCGATGTGGAAAAAGCGGCCGTTGGTGCGCACTGTCCAGTTGCGGTCGAGCTTGTGCTCGAACTGATAGCCGACCGACGCCTGGGTGCGGCTGAAGCGTTCGAACGCGGTGTCGCCGTCGTAGAAGTCGGCGGGCAGCTTGCCGTACGGATCGAACAGCACCGTGCCTTCCGGCGGCACGCTGCCGTACGACGTGCTGCGCGGATCGCGCTGGAACAGCGCGTACAGCGTCAGCGACGTGCGCTCGTCCGGCCGCCACGTGAACGACGGCGCGATCGCGATGCGCTCGTTGCGCGTCGTGTTGACCTGGCCGTCCTCGCTGCGCGCGAGTCCGGTCAGCCGGTACAGGTAGTGCGCGTCGGCGTCGAGCGGTCCGGAGAAATCGAACGTCGTCTGCTTGTGTCCGTAGTTGCCGAACTGCACGCCGATCTCGTGCTGCGCCTGCGGTGTCGGCAGCCGGCTTTCCTGGTCGATCACGCCGCCGGCGGCCGCCTGGCCGTACAGCACGGAGACCGGCCCCTTCAGCACCTCGATGCGCTCCATCAGGTACGGATCGAGCTGCGGCACCGAATACATGCCGTTGCCGATCAGCTTGAGACCGTTCCAGTACGTGTCCGCGTCGAAGCCGCGTATCTTCAGCAGGTCGTAGCGGGTCGCGGTGCCGCCGCGCGACTCCGCCGTGACGCCGGACGTGTAGCGCACCGCCGCGTTCAGCGTCTGCGCGTTCTGCTGGGTCAACTGATCGCGCGTGACGACCGAGATCGATTGCGGCGTTTCGATCAGCGGCGTATCGGTTTTCGCGGCGGCGCGGCCGGAGAACGCGACGTAACCGTCGGTGTCGCCATACGGGTTCGACTGCGCGGACACGTGCACGGTCGGCAGTTGCTGGCCCGACTGCGAGTCAGGCTGTGCGCGCGGCGCGGCGGTGCGGGTCCGCACCAGATGGACGCCGCTGCTGCTCTCGACCACTTCGACGCCGGTGCCCGCGACGAGCGCCGCGAAGCCTTCGTTCACCGTGAACGCGCCGTTCAGGCCGGGGCTCCTCAACCCTTCGACGAGCCGCGCGTCCATCTGGATGCTGACGCCGGCCTGGCTCGCGAAGTCGGACAGCGCGGCGTCGAGCGGACCGGCCGGCACGCGCCAGGTCTGCCTGGCGGCGGCGCTCGCCGGGTTCGAGCCGGCGTCCGCCGCGAACGCGAGGGCGGTCGGCGCGACGGCGGCCGCGAGCGCGAGGCTTGCGCCGAGCGACGCGAGCGCGATCTTGCGCGGCCGTGACGGCGGCATGCGGCGCTTCGGAGGCTGGGGCGGGCGGCGGTCGTCGCGCAGCGCGGCGGGGTGGCGGCGAGAGTGCCGTCGGGTCATCGGTGGCTCCTTGGTCAATGTGGCGAACGTCTTTCCACTGGACATGACACGCGAGCCGGGCAAAGGGGACAGCCGAAGCGAAAAAAATTACGGAGACGGGCGAAAAGGGCGGCCGCTGCGCGGCTTATGCCCCCGCCGGAATCACGGTGATCCAGTAGCGCGTGCGCGCGACGACGCGCACCGGCAGCGTCTGCGGCAGTGCGGCGAGGATGTCGTCCGCGCGGTCGATCTGGAACGCGCCGGAGATCGCGAGGTCCGCGACCGCCGGATCGCAGCGCAGCAGCCCGCGGCGATAACGGCCGAGTTCCGCGAGAAAGTCGCCGAGGCGCATGTGTTCGGCGAACAGCATCCCGCGCGTCCAGTCGGCGACGTGCGGATCGGCGGCGCGCGTCGGACCGACCGAGGTCGCGGTGAAACACGCCTGCTGCCCGGCGACCACCACGCGCGCGAGCCGCGCGGCCGACGCCGGCGTGATCTCGACCGCGCTTTGCAGCACCGCGACCCGCGTGCGGTCGCCGCCGTCGTCGCTGCGCACGACGAAGCGCGTGCCGAGCGCGCGCACGCGCCCCTGGCCGGTCTGCACGACGAACGGGCGATAGCCGCCGTCGCGATGCAGGTCCGGCCCGGTCTCGACGAGGATTTCGCCGGCATGCAGCACGAGCCGGCGTTCGTCGCGGCTGAACACGACGTCGAACGCGGTGGACGTGTTCAGGTCGACGCGCGTGCCGTCCGCGAGCGTGACCGAGCGGCGCTCGCCGGTCGCGGTGCGCTGGTCGGCGGCCCATTCGCGCCACGGCGTCGTTCGATACGCGAGATAACCGGCCGGCCCGGCGACGAGCAGCAGCGTCAGCGTCTTCGTCGCCGTGCGGCGGCCCGCGCGGACCTTGCGGCCGAGCACCGGCAGGCCGACGTGCGCCGGCACCACGCCGAACTTCGCGTTGAGCTGCTGCGCGCGCTGCCATGCGCGCTCGTGCTCGGGATCGGCCGCGCGCCAGCGTTCGCACGCGGCGAGGTCCTCGCGGGTCGGGCTGTCGTGCAGGCGCACGAGCCACGCGGCCGCCTCGCGCGCGACCGCGCGTTCGAGCGGACGCGCGTCGTCGGCCGCGCGGGCCGGCGTCACGGTGTCAGCAGCAGGCATTCTTCGTAGGCGGTCGCCATGTAGCGTTTCACCGTGCGCACGTTCACCTGCATCCGCAGCGCGATGTCGGCGTAGGGGAGGCCTTCGAGCTGCGCGAGCAGGAACGCGGTGCGGACCTTCGGCGCGAGCCGGTCGAGCATCGCATCGATGTCGTGCAGCGTTTCGAGGATCACGAGCCGATCCTCCACGGACGGCGTTTCGGCTTCCGGCAGGCTGGCGAGCGTCGCGAGGAACGCCTTTTCGAGCGACAGCCGCCGGTAGTGATTGAGCAGCACGTGGCGCGCGACCGTCGTCAGGTACGCGCGCGGCTCGCGCAGTTCGGGCGGCCGGCCGCGGCCCCACGCGGTGAGCACGCGCACGAACGTGTCCTGCGCGAGATCGGGCGCGTCGAACGTGTTTTCGAGTTTTCTGCGCAGCCAGGACTGCAGCCAGCCGTGGTGCTCCCGGTAAAGCGCGTGCACGTCCTGTCGCACGTCTGAAGGCACGGCGGCCATCAAAGCATCCCTTTCCCTTGGCAACGCCGATGCGGTTCGGCGCAAATAAGAATTATTTGCATTTATAACCTGACGCTATGCTTTTTGCAACACGGCGCGGGTCGTGCTGGGGGGCAAGCGTGGGGCAGAGCGTGGTCCGGCGTTCGCGCGGATGGCGTTCGACGGCGGCAGGGGCCGCGCCGGAAACCTACACGCTGGGCGCTCCCTCGATCTCGCGCAGCATCTCGTCGAACTTCGCCGGTTTGACGAAATGCCGGTCGAACCCGGCGTCGGACGCCGCCTGGCGGTCGCTGTCGAGCCCGAAACCGGTCAGCGCGATCAGCAGCGTATGCGCGGTCGCCGGGAGCGTCCGCAGCGCGCGCGCAACTTCGTAACCGTCCATCTGCGGCAGCCCGATGTCGAGGATCGCGACGTCGGGCCGGAACGACTCCGCCAGCGCGAGCGCCGCCGCGCCGTCGTGCGCCATCCTCACTTCGTGGCCCGCGAGTTCGAGCAGCGTCAGCAGCGACGCCGCCGCATCGGCGTTGTCGTCCGCGATCAGCACGCGCCGCACCGCATGCGTGCCGTCGCCCGCCAGCGCGTCGGGCGCGGCGCTCGCGCCGTCGTCCGCGAGCGTGCGCAGCACCGGCAGCGTGACGGTGAACGCCGACCCGCAATCGACCCCGTCCGACTGCGCATCGACCGAACCGCCGTGCAGTTCCGCGAGTTCGCGCACCAGCGCGAGGCCGATGCCGAGCCCGCCGTCCGCGTGCCCGGCCGCCGCGCGCGATTGCATGAACAGGTCGAACACGCGCGGCAGCTCGTCCGGCGCGATGCCGCTGCCGTCGTCGCGAATGCAGATGGTCACGTGGTCGTCGCCGCAGTCGAGCCGCAGCTCGATGTGGCCGTGTTCCGGCGTGTAGCGGGCCGCGTTCGACAGCAGGTTGCCGGTCACCTGCGCGAGCCGGATGCCGTCGCCCAGCACGCTGCACGGCGTGTCCGGCAGCACGATCGTCAGCGTCTGCCGCTTCGCGTCGATCAGGTGCCGGCTCGTCTCGACCGCCGCGTCGACGATCGTGCGCAGATCGAGCGCCGTCATCCGCAGCGCGATCTTGCCGTGCGAGATCCGCGACACGTCGAGCAGGTCGTCCACCAGCCGGCCCAGGTGGGCAAGCTGGCGGTTCGCGATCAGCCGCGCGTCCGCGCACGCGGTTTCGCTCGCGCCGTACTTCGGGTCGAGCAGTTCGATCGCGTTGCGGATCGGCGCGAGCGGGTTGCGCAGTTCGTGCGCGAGCGTCGCGAGAAACCGGTCCTTGCGGCCGTCGGCCTCGCGCAACGCCGCTTCGGCCTTGTACAGCCGCAGCAGCGCGCGCACGTTCGCGACCAGTTCGGCCGGCTTGACCGGCTCGACCAGGTAACTGTCCGCGCCGCCGTCGAGCGCGCGGATCTTGTCGTACGACTGCACGGCCGCGGCCGATGTCTGCAGCACCAGCGTCGTGCTGGTCGCCGTGTCCTCCTTGATCTGCCGGCACACGTCGATGCCGCTGATGTCCGGCAGCCGCACGTCGAGCAGCACCAGCGCGGGCGCGTCGCGACGCACCGCTTCCAGCGCGGCCGCGCCGGTCGCGGCCTCGATCACGTCGTAGCCGGCGTGGCGCAGCACGCGCGTCTTCACGTAGCGCGCGCCCTCGTTGTCGTCGACGTTCAGGATCAGCAGGGCGGCGGTCACGGTGCAAGCCCTCTGCGCAGCGCGTCGTCCGTCGGCATGTCCGTTGCCTCGCGGTCGGCGTCGTCCGGCTCGTCGAGCCGCACGGGCAGCGTGACGTGGAACGTCGAGCCGCGGCCGGGTTCGCTTTCGACGCCGACACCTCCCCCGAGCAGCGCCGCAAGCTTGCGGCACAGCGGCAGCCCGAGTCCGGTGCCCTTGACGCGTTGCTGGAGAGGGTTTTGCACCTGGCCAAACTCTTCGAAGATGATCGGATGATCTTCCTGCGCAATCCCGATGCCCGTGTCCGCGACGAAGAACGTGATCCGTTCGTTCCTCGCTTTGTTTCCTGCTTCGAGCCGCGCGCCGACGCGGATCGTGCCGCGCTCCGTGTACTTCAGCGCGTTCGACACGAAATTGCGCAGGATCTGCGTGAGCTTCGGCTCGTCGCTCACCAGCGCCGGCAGGTGCGCGACCGGCTCGAATTCGAGCGACACGTCCGGCGTCGCGAGCAGCGGCGACAGCGTCGTGCGCAGCGCGGCAAACAGCGCGTCCGGCTCGAACCGCGATAGCTGCACGTCGGCCTTGCCGGCCTCGATCTTCGCGAGGTCGAGCAGGTCGTCCACCGCTTCGCCGAGCCCTTCGGCGGCCGACAGGATCAGCCGGACCTGGTGATCCTGCTCGCCGGTCAGGCTGCCGTCGAGCCGGTTCAGCAGCAGGTTCGCGAGCGCGCGGATCGAACTGAGCGGCGTGCGCAGTTCGTGGCTCACGTTCGACAGGAAACGCGTCTTCATCTGGTCGGCCCGGCGCAGTTCCTCCGCGCGCTCGTCGAGTTCGCCGTACAGCGCGACGACGCCGCGATTCGTCGCCTCCAGTTCCTGCGTGAGCCGCGCGAGTTCCTCCTGGCGGTTGCGCAGTTCGTCGAGTGCGGCGATCAGTTCGCGGTTCTGCTGCCGCATTTCGCCGAGCGACGCGTCGTCGTTCTGCAGCGCGGCCATCTCGCGGACGACCTGGTTCAACTGGCTCGCGGACACGGCCGGCCGGTCCGGCGGCAGCGCGCGCGCCATCGTCACCGTCGTGCCATCGCCCGCCGCCGAGCGGATCTCGAAGCGGTCCATCAGCCGCCGGCTGCCGGCGATGCCGACGCCCATTCCGTGCGGCGAGCGGAGCCGGCCGCCGGACGCCGCGTCGAGGTCGCGGATGCCGGGGCCGCGGTCCGCGATTTCGACGACGAGCGCCTGCGCGGCGTCGCGCTCGTCGAAGCCGAACGCGACGTCGCCGCGGCCCGCGTAGTCGAGCGCATTGCGCGCGATCTCGGACACCGCGCTGGCAATGCGGGCCTGGTCGAGCGCGGAGAAGCCGAGCGCGGCCGCGAGGGCGCGCGCTTGCCGGCGCGCGCCGACCACGTCCCGCTCGCGTTCAACGCGCAGCCGCAACAGTCGCGTCATCATGGCTTAACCGCACACCTGGCCGCGCCTTCACGACGACCACCGTCGCATCGTCGCGCCGCCGCGAAAAATCCCGGTAGAGCACCGCCGCGATGATCGCGGCCGGCTGCTGCTGGAGTCCGGGGTAGTGGGACAGGTCCCAGCGCGTGCCGATGCCGTCCGAATGCAGGACGAGCAGCGAGTCGGTCCGCCACGCGAGTTCGAATTCCTGGGTGCCGCGCATCGTGTGGCCGACGATGCCGTTGCGCGATACCAGTTGATAGCTGTCGCGCGGCGTGCCGCTGCGGTTCGGCGGACTGCCCGCGCTGGCCGGTGCGCCGGTGCGCAGCGCGACCGCCGAGATGTTGCCGGTGCCGCAGAACGATACGGTCGAGCGCGCGAGGTCGAAGCGCGCGAGCGCGGCCGCCGCGCCTCGCGTCGGATGCAGCGCCGCGTGCGCGTCGTCCATCAGCGTCGTCAGGCTGCGATGCGGGCCGCGCCGCAGCACGTCGAGCAGCGCGGCCGCCGCCGCGTGCGCGTCCGCGCCGTGGCCCAGGCCGTCCGCGATGGCGAGCGTGAGGCCAGGCGGGTCCGGCTCGTAGTCCCACGCGTCGCCGCTGACGTCCTCGCCCGGATACGGCACGCAGACGCCGCCGATCTCCGGCGCGGCCGGGGGGCCGCCGGGCGCGGCGGCGCGCGCCGCATCGAGCACCAGCGCGCGCAGCACCGTGCCGAGCCCCGGCTGCGAATACAGCGCGAACCGGTCGGACAGCCGCCGGATCGCGCCGAGCCCGTTGCCCGGAGTGCCGGCCGTCGAATGGCCGTCGGCCAGCGCGAGCGCGACGTCGCGAATGCCCGGCCCGCCGTCCAGCGCGATCAGTTCGACGCCGCCGTCGAACGCGCGCACCAGCACCTCGCCGTGCCGCGCGTGTTTCACGATGTTGGTCGACGCCTCGGTCAGCACCAGCGCGAGGCGGCCCGCGTCGGTCTCGCCGAGGCCCGCGCTGCGGGCGGCGGCCGCCACTCCGCGCCGCGCGACCGCGACCGCGCTCGCGTCGGCGATCTCGAACGGGCGGTGCAGGCCGCCGCCCGCGCCGGGCGCGCGGCTCAGTACGCTTTCCATTTGGTGATCGTCACGGTGGTGCCGGCTCCGGGGGCGGACTGGATCGCGAACTCGTCGCAGAGCCGGCGCGCGCCGCCGAGCCCGAGGCCGAGGCCCGCGCCGCTGGTGTAGCCGTCGCGCAGCGCGTCGTCGAGGTTCGCGATGCCGGGGCCGCGGTCGATGAAGGTGAGCCGCAGTCCGCGGCGCACGCCGTTCGTCAGCGCGTCGAGCCGCGCGTCGCCGCCGCCGCCGTATTGCAGCGTGTTGCGCGCCAGTTCGCTCGCCGCCGTGACGAACTTGGTTTGCTCGACGAGCGAGAAGCCGTGCGCGATCGCGTGGTTGCGCACGGCCTGGCGCAGCCGGACGATCTCCTCGTCCGAGCGCAGGCTCAGTTCGGCCATGATCTGCTCGCGGTAGCCGGGGCCGTTCATCGTCGCGGCGCCATGCACGCTAGCGCAGGCGCTGCTGAAGCAGCGCCATGCCCCGTTCGACGTCGAGCGCCGTCCGCACGCCGCTCAGCGTGAGGCCCAGTTCGACCAGCGTGATCGCGACCGCCGGCTGCATGCCCACCACGACCGTCTGCGCGTCGAGCACCGTCGCCATCGCGGCCGTGTTGCTGATCATCCGGCCGATGAACGAGTCCACCACGTCGAGCGCGGAAATGTCGATCAGCACGCCTTTCGCGGACTCCTTCGCGATCCGCGCGGTCAGGTCGTCCTGCAGCGCGAGCGCGAGCCGGTCGTGCATGTCCACCTGGATCGCGACGATCAGGAATTCGCCGAGGCGGAGGATCGGAATGCGTTCCATCGGCCGGTCCTAACCCGCCGCGACCGGCGTCGCGATCGACGAGCCGGTGCGCTGCAACGCCACCACGAACGCGTCCGCGAGCGTCGCCTTGGTCGTCACGTTGGTCAGGTCGACGCCGAGATGGACGATGGTCTGCGCGATCTGCGGACGGATGCCGCTGATGATGCAGTCGGCCCCCATCAGCCGCGCGGCCGCGACGGTCTTCAGCAGGTGCTGCGCGACGAGCGTGTCGACGGTCGGCACGCCGGTGATGTCGATGATCGCGAGGCCCGCGCCGGTTTCGACGATCTTCTGCAACAGGCTTTCCATCACGATCTGCGTGCGCGAGGAGTCGAGCGTGCCGATCAGCGGCAGCGCGAGGATGCCGTGCCACAACTGCACGACCGGCGTCGACAGTTCGAGCAGTTCCTCCTGCTGGCGCTTGATGATCGCCTCGCGGTTGTGCTGGAACACCTCGGTCGTGTGCAGCCCGAGTTCGTCGAGCAGCAGGTCCACGTCCCAGCTCAATTGCGCGAGCCGCGCCGGGTCGTCGGCGAACGCCGCGCGCAGGCGGCTGTACAGCGGCTGCTTCAGCGAGAACACGAACATCGCGGTCTCGGCCGGCGTGAAGCCCTGGCGGGCGCGCTGCGCGGACAGCTCCGCGAGGAACGCGCGCGCCGGCTCCCACTCCGGGCGGCTCGCGTCGAGCGTCGACGCGCGTTGCAGGCCGTCGAGGAACACGTTCAGGAAGCCGGAGAACTGCTCGCGGATCTCGGCTTCGGTCACGAGTCCGCGGCGCAGCGCGGTCGGCAGATGCAGCGCCATCCATTCGGTCAGGAGCGCGTCCCGTTGCTGGCCGAGCACGTCGACCAGATTCGCGCCGTTGGGTGAATTCATGGGATCTCCGTGGTTTTCCTCGTGAAAGGCGATGCCGTGGCGCTCGCGGATTTCGCCGGCGTGCGTGCAATAGTTACAGGCACGCGTGGTAGGCGATGCCGACGCGGCTCGTTCGGGCAGCCGCGCAAAGGCCGCGCCGTCGTCGCGACGCAGGCTGGTACAGCCATTGCTATACCGACGCACCAGAACAACGACAGACCGACGACCATGACGCTCGACGCTACCCCGGCCCACGCGGCTCCCTCGGTTCAATCAGTTCAATCGGCTCCCGAAATCGCCGCTGTTGCCCTCTCCGAATCGCCCGACGACGACGGCGGCGAACCTGCCGCCGACGACCCGGTTTCGTCGCCGTTTTCGCGGCTGTCGTTCTGCATCGCCTGGCTCTTCGGACTCGAAGCGTTCCTTCGGGAGCCGTCGGAGCGGGACGGCTGGCAGGCTCGATGACTCGCGCGCGAATCCGCGACAACGGGTGAGCGGGGACAGCACGGCGTGTGCCTGAGCTTGTCTCGCGTTGCGTTGGTTTTGAAGGGCGGGCCGGAGCGCCGCCGGCATTGCGCATGCCGGGAGATCGGCTGCGCGTGGGGCGTGTGGTATGCCGCCTGATCTGATGACGAAGCGGGATGTCCGCTAACGGTGCGTTCGGTGCCTTTGGCGCGTTGACGTTGCCGTTGTTACGATCCGCTCGCCGTTGCGTGCCAGGCGCAGGCCGCTAACTCAAGCTGCCGCGAACCGTTCGCACAGCGCGAGGAACCGCTCGGTCGCCGGCGCGTTGCCCGACGCGCGATGCGCGATCGCGATGTCCGACGTGAACGGGCAGTCGTCGAGCCGCGCGAACGCGACGCCCGGCAGCGTCAGCCGGCCGACCGGCTCCGGCACTAGCGCGACGCCGCGTCCGGCGGCGACAAGGCTCACGATCGTCGAGAACTGATGCGAGCGGCTGACGATCGTCGGCTCGAAGCCCGCCGCGCGGCATACGCGCAACGCGGTGTCGTAAAAGCCGTAGCCTTCGCGCAGATGTGTCGCGAGGAACGGTTCGCCGGCCAGTTCGGCCGCCTGCACGACCGGCTTCGCGAGCCGGTGATCGTCGCGCACGCAGACGATCACGGCTTCCTTCCTGAGCGTCGTCGCCGCGAGCCCGGCCGGCAGCGTGCCGACCGGCAGCCGGATCAACGCCGCATCGACGCGGCCTTCCTGCAGATAACCCATCTGGAACTCCAGGTCCGCTTCGGTCAGCCCGACCGACACGTCCGGCGCCTCGCGCTCGAACGCGCCGAGCAGTTGCGGCAGCACGCCGGAATACGCGCTCGAACTCACGTAGCTGATCTCCAGCCGGCCCGCTTCGCCGCGCTGCGCGCGCGCGGCGACCAGCACCGCGCGCTCGACCTGCTCGATCGCCTTGCGCGCTTCGACCAGAAACTCGACGCCGACCGGCCGAGCAGCCGCTGCCGCGCGACGATATCGACGGAATGCGGCGGCTGACCGAACGCTTCACGGTGCCGGTGATGGCGGACGAGGCGATCGACACGGTCGGGAGCGCGCTCGCGTTCGCGCGCGTCCGCGCGGCCGACGCCTTCTCGATCAAGGTGACGAAACACGGCGGCATGCTGCCGACGCGCAAGGTCGCGACGATCGCGGAGGCGGCCGGCATTTCGATGTTCGGCGGCACGATGCTGGAAAGCGGGATCGGCACCGCGGCCTATGCCCAGCTTTTTTCGACGGTGCGCGGCCTCGACTGGGGTTGCCAGTTGTTCGGGCCGCTGCTGTTCGGCGACACGCTGACGACGACGCAGCCCGAGTATCGCGACTTCCATCTGCTCGTGCCGCAGGGACCGGGTTTCGGAATCGAAATCGACACTGACAAGCTCGCGTTCTACCGCCGCGACGGTGGACGCTATCGCGCCGCAGCCACACATTGACAGCAACCATTTTGGATGGGATCGGAGTCAGCGCTGAAGCGCCAACTCCGATCGACAGGAGAACAGGCGATGCCGTATGTGATCGAAACTTGGGACAAGCCGGGCAGCCAGGCGGTGCGCGCGGGCGCGCGGCCGGCGCACCTCGAATATCTGGCCGAACACGGCGCGCGTCTGCTCGCGTGCGGCGCGAAGCTCGACGACGACGGCAGGGATCTGGGCGGCGGGCTCTACGTGCTCGATACCGAGGATCGGCGCGACGCGGAAGCGTTCATCGCGGCGGACCCATTCACGCAGGCCGATCTGTTCGAGCGCGTGCAGATCACGCGATGGCGGAAGGCTTATCTGGACGGTGCGTGTTTTCTGTGAGCGTCGGCGTGTGACGCTGCGCAGTCGATGCCGGCGCTGCGGCTTGTTTGACCGTGAATTCCGGCATGCCGCGCGCGCCGCGTTTCTGCAAATACGTTAGGTATCCGGATATTGACCGGCAAGTTAAAGGGGCGTTTACCGGCGGACGGCCGGTTCGGCCTGTGCGATTTCGTCGGTCAGCGGGCGGCGGCTCATCGCGGTTGCGATCGACGTCGCGGTCGCGGCGGCGACCAGCAGGCCGAACGCGGCCACCACGTTGTACATCTGCGCTTCGCCGGGCGCGGTCGCATGCGCGAGTTGCGGCACGGCGATCAGCGCGGCCGTGGTCGCCGCGCCGGGCAGCAGACGTTGAAGGCCGCGAGCCATGCGGCGGATGCGCGGGGCGACAGTCGAGGTGTGGTCAGACGGGTTCATCGTGGATCTCCTCATCGAGGGCTGCGGGTGAAGCCGGTATCGGGTCGATGTGCCGCCGGTGGCGGAACGGGCGCACGCGTTCGTCGCGTGTGCGGCGCGTCGCAGAATAGCCGGCCGATGCGCCAATGAGGTTGAGTCTAGGGCCACACTATCGTGTGCATTTGACTTTGGTCAATGCGGTGCCACTGGAGCATTTCGTCGCGTGACGAGCGGCGTCGCGATGCGCATTTTGGGGATTTCCATATCCCGTAATTGGGTGGCGAGGAGGGCAGGCGGGAAGAGCGGATGATTCATCGCGCTCATGCAGCGAAGAAACTGCGCGGTTTTTCGATGAACGGAAATGTAGCGATGTCGACAGGCACCTGCATGGCAGGTGACTGAAACAAAAAAGCCGCAAGCGGACTTCCGCTTGCGGCCTGCATCGGCAGCCGGCGACTGCGTCAGCCGAGTTGTTGCGCAATCGTTTTCGTGTACGGCGATTCGACGTCGCCGGTGTGCCGCGTCGTCGCCGGCTCGATCAGCACGATCCAGCACTCGTGTTCCGCGAGCGGGTTGTGCAGCGTGTTGCGCGGCACGACATGCATCGTCCCTTCCGGCAGCTCCACCACGCGGCCGTTCTCGTACTGCATCCGCAGATGTCCGCGGATCACGTAGAACAGTTCGTCTTCGTGGTCGTGCTTGTGCCACACGAGCTGCCCTTTCACCTTCGCGACCTTCACGTACTGGTCGTTGACCTGCGCGACCACCTTCGGGGACCAGTGTTCGTCGATCGCGTCGAAGGCGGTCAACACGTCGAACGATTCGGCAAATGCGGGGGATATCACGTTTTATCTCCAGATGGGGACGATGGACGCGGCGAGCAGCACCGCCATCGTGGTATTGAACAGGCGCCAGTGCAACGGCGTGCGCAGCCGCCGCGCGAGCACCGCGCCGGCCATGCACCAGAACGGCAGCGACGCGCACGCGGCAAGGCCGAACGCGCCGCCCGCGATCAGCGGCATCGAGCGGACGAAGCCGAACCGCGCGCCGGACGCGGCGGCGAGCGTCGTCGCGCCGCCGGGCGTGGCGGTGGCGACGACCACGAACAGCACGAGCAGCGCGACCGGATTCGAATGCCTGTCTTCCTCTCGAAGAGCCCGCACTTTAATGCTCGACACGTCATTAGAAAATCGATAAAAATTGATGCCTTCCATTACGGTTCATGATGCACTCGTCCCGATGAGCAGGAATCTCGATATCGGTTTGGTCCGCGCATTCGTCGCGGTGGCCGAAAGCGGCAGCATGACGGCCGCGGCCAACGCGCTGTACGTGACGCAGGGCGCGGTCAGCCAGCAGATCAAGCGGCTGGAGGCGTCGTTCGGATGCAGCCTGTTCACGCGGGACGCGCGGCGGATCGAACTGTCGCCGGTCGGCGAGCGGTTTCTCGGCCAGGCGCGGCAACTGCTGCGGCTCAACGACGAGATCCTCGCGGAGATGAACGAGCGCCCGCTGCACGGGCCGCTGCGGATCGGCGTGCCTTACGACCTGATGGGGCCGTACTTCGCGACGATCATCAAGGCGTTCTCGGACACGCATCCGCACGTCGAGATTTCGCTGGTCTGCGGCACGTCGCCGGAACTGGCCGACGCGATCCACGGCGGCACGCTCGATCTCGCGGTGGTCGAGGAGCCGGCTGGCGTGTCGGCCGACGCGTGCCTGCGCGTGGAGCCGCTGGTGTGGGTCGGCGCGCGCGGCGGCGGCGCGCATCGGAAGCGGCCGCTGCCGCTGTCGATGGTCGCGGAGTCGTGCGCGTTCCGCCCGGTCGTGCTCGCGGCGCTCGACGAACGCGGCATCCGCTGGCGCACCGTGTTCGAGAGCGGCGGCATCGAGGCGACGACGGCGACCGTGCGCAGCGGCCTCGCGATCACCGCGTGGCTTGCTTCGACGGTGCCGGCCGACCTCGACATCCTCGGCGACGACGCGGACCTGCCGCCGCTGCCGCAGTTCGCGATCCGGCTGCTGCTGCCGGCGGTCGGCCAGCCGGTCGCGCAGGAGTTCGCGCGGCACGTGCGGGCCGGGCTGCTGCGCGGCGCGTGATGTGTACGTGACGGATGCGCGTTTCGGCACCCGCCCGCATGAACTTCGCGGCATGCCCTGCATTGCAGATCGCCCGCTTGATCCCGACCTGCACGCGGGTTTGATCGTGTTCAACCTCGCGTTCGATCAAGCCGCATCCGTCGTTTCTCCGAGCAGCCGGCCGAGCATCGCGGGCGTGCAGCGATCGACCATCGGAAAGCGGGGCAGCGCGAACGTTTGCGCTTCCGGCGTGACGCGGCGCGCGTCGAGGGTGAAACCCGCCACGTAACCGGACTGCTTCGCGAACCCGATCAGTTCTTCGTCGCACAACCCCGGCGCCCATGCGAGCAGGTCGGCGTCGCCGCCGAGGCGCTGGCGGATCTGTTCGCGTCCGTCACCGAACTGCGCGAGCACGAACGCGCGAAACGTGTCCGGCGCGCGCAGCCGTTCCATCGCGGCGAGGTCCGGATACCACCACATGTACGGCTGCACGTCGAACAGCGTCGTCTGCCGCAGCGTGCGCAGATCGTCCCAGCCGAGCATCTGCGGCATCCCGGCGACCGCCGGCGGATGCACGAACAGCGTAACCGGCAGCCGTTCATGCAGCACGACCGGCGCGAGCAGGTCGCGCACCGACGGATGCCCGTCGTCCACCGTAAGCGCGACGGTCTTGGGCGGGATCGGCGCGTGGCCGTCGTGCCGCCACGCGACCACGTCGCGCAATGGCACGACCGCGAAGCCGTTATCGCGCAGCCACGCGACATGGGTTCTGAACGTGGCGATGCGGACCGTCATTTCGTCGTCGGACGCGGTGCCGAAGCGGTGATAACCGAGGATCGCGACGCGCGGCAGCGTGGCGGCGGCGGACGGGCGCGTCGCGTCGCGGTCCGGCTGCAACGGCGGCGGCGCGGCGCCGGTGCGATGCCCGTTGGCGCCGGGGGCGCCAGGGTGCGACAGGGAAGCGGCGGACATAGTGGGGTTCTCCACGCAGACATCACGGCGGCAGTTTTTGTACACAGGGACGATGGGACGATCGTCCGCCGCGGACCTTTTAGGTCAGCGACGGCGACGTTCCGCGCGCGGCGAGTGCGGGCGTCGAGCCGTGTGCCGGGAAGGTCGGGCCGCGCGCGCCGCGTGCTGACGGTTATTCGACTCGGACGGACCGGGTATGCGATTGACATGTATCAACGGCAAAGCCCGCGCGGGCCGCGGCTGCGGCGATTGTCCTGATTTGTCGTGATCGGGAGCGGGGTAGCCGAGGCGACGCCCATGCGGCGCGGCGAAAGTCCGGGCATAGCCCGGTTGCCGCGCGAACGGAGCGGATCGACCGGATGGACTTCGAAGGTCAACGGCGGCGAAGAAAATTGCGGAAGAAAAAGACAATCGCGGTGTGACGGGCCGCATTCGAACGACGCGGCGCGGACTCATGTAGCCGCTTACACGGCCGATGGCGAATCGGCCGCGACGGCAAAACAGGCAGTTACGCCAGCCGCAGCGACCGACCACCCGCCATCGCCGCCCACGGCGTTCACAACAAGCTGACCACCATCGCCACGGTAATCACGAGCATCACTGCGGTCGCGAGCCACCCGACCGCCCGCAGCCAGCCGCGCACCGCGAACGCGCCCATGATGTCCGCGCGCGACGCGGCGCGCATGATGACGATCATCACCGGCACCGCGACGACGCCGTTCAGCACCGCGCTCCAGAACAGCGCGCTGATCGGCTGGATCGACGTGAAGTTGATGACCATGCCGACGATCGTCGCAATCGCGATCGTCGCGTAAAACGCCTTCGCTTCCTGCACGCGCCGCGTGAAGCCGACCGGCCAGTCGCGCGCCTCGCCGATCGCATACGCGGCCGAGCCCGCGAGCACCGGCACCGACAGCAGCCCCGTGCCGACGATGCCGGCGGCGAACACCACCGACGCGAACGCGCCGGCGATCGGCCGCAGCGCGTCGGCGGCCTGCGCGGACGTGCTGATATCGGTGACGCCGTTCGCATGCAGCGTCGCGGCGGCGGTCGCGACGATCGCGAGCGCGACGAGGTTCGACAGACCCATCCCGGCGAGCGTGTCGATCTCGATCCGCTGCAACGCGGCCGGCCCTTGCGAAGGCGCATCGATCAGGCTGCGCCGGCGCGGATGCGCGCGCATGTCCTCGACTTCCTGCTCGGACTGCCAGAAGAACAGATACGGGCTGATCGTCGTGCCGAACACCGCGACGATGCAGGTCAGCATCGACGTGCTCACGTGCAGTTGCGGCACGAGCAGATGGAACGTCAGGCGTCCCCAGTCGACGTGCGCCACGCCGAGCACCGCGAAGTACGCGAACAGCGACAGCGAGAACCACTTGAGCACGGACACGTAGCGCGTGTATTGCAGCAGCAGTTGCATGCCGACGCACAGCGCCACGAAGAACAGCAGATACAGCCACTTCGGGCCGGGCACGACGAGCGCGGCCGCGTCGGCCATCGCGCCGAGGTCCGCGCCGAGATTGATCACGTTCGCGGCGAGCAGCAGCACGACGATCCATTGCAGCAGCCAGCCCGGATAATGCTGCCGCAGCACGCCGGCGATCCCGTGGCCGGTGGTGCGGCCGATGCGGGCGCCGATCATCTGCACCGCGACCATCAGCGGGTAGCTGAACAGCAGCGTCCACGACAGCGCGTAACCGAAGCTCGCGCCCGCCTGGCTGTAGGTGGCGATGCCGCTCGGGTCGTCGTCGGACGCGCCGGCGATCAGGCCGGGGCCGAGAATCCCGAAGAGGCGCGGTTTGGAAGGGCCGACGACCGGGTCGCCGGCTTCGGCGTCCTCCGCGTCGGCTGCCGCGTCCGCCGCCGCAGCAGCGGCGGCAGTGTCGGACGCGCCGCGAACCGCGGGCTCAGACACGTTCGAGGTTGTCGAGGTCGACGATGCGGGCCTTCTTGCCGCTGATCTGGATCAGGCCGCGCTTTTGCAGACGCGTGAGCATCCGGCTCACGGTTTCGAGCTTCAGCCCGAGATAACAGCCGATTTCGTCGCGGGTCATGCGAAGCTGGAACTCGGTCGCCGAATAACCGCGCTCGCGGTAGCGTTGCGACAGGTTCAGCAGGAAGGCCGCGACGCGTTCCTCCGCGTTCATGCTGCCCATCAGCATCAGATGCGCGGACTCGCGGACGATCTCGCGGCTCATCAGCCAGTTCATGTGGCGTTGCAGGTCGCGGTCCGTGTAGCTCATCGATTCGAGCGCGCGGAACGGGATCGCGCAGACGACGCTGTCTTCGAGCGCGATCGCGTCGAGCGTGTGCACGCCGGTCGTCAGCCCTTCCATGCCGATGAACTCGCCGGAAATCTGGAAGCCGGTGATCTGCTCGCGGCCGTCGCGGTGCAGCGCGATGGTCTTCGACGAACCGGCGCGCAGCACGTACAGATTCTCGAACCCGTCGCCCGCGCGGTAGATCGCTTCGCCGCGCTCGACCTTGCGGCTGTTGCCGAACACGCCGACGAGGCCGGCCGGCTGCGTGTCGCGCAGCGACGGCGGCATGCACAGGTCGCGCGAGCTGCAGCGTTCGCAGCCGATCTGCGGCGCGGCGTTGCGCGCGCTGCTGGTGCCGCCGGCGTGTTCCATGCGTTCGGCCGCGTCGGCGCGCGACAGCAGGATGACCGGGCGCACGGCCTCGGCGCGCGAGCGCGGCAGAGGCAGAGGCGGTTCGGACGACAGCGCGTGGACCGGCAGGCCGGCGAACGCGGAACGATGGGCGGTAGCGGACGGGTAGCGAGCGACATCGGGCATGGCGGATCTCCGGCAGATGGAAAGTGGCGGTATCCGGGTCGGGCGCTGCCTCCGTGGAGGTCGGCGTCGGCCAACCGGACCGTCTGTTGTTGGAGAGGATTGTCCGCGACACGCCGACGCGGCCGCTATCGGCAAACCGATACAGATTCGTGTAGGGGTTCACCTACAGCGGCGGCGTAGGGGAGAAAGGGAACGGGAAAAGGAAGGGGCGGCGGCCCGGCTTACGCGAGCAGGCCGTTCTCGACGGCGTAACGCGCCAGTTCCGCGTTGCTGCTCAAGCCGAGTTTTTCGAGGATGCGGGTGCGATAGGTGGTGACGGTTTTGGGGCTGAGGTGCAGCGTCTCGCCGATGCCGATCAGGCTTTCGCCCTTCGCGAGCAGCTTCAGCACTTCGAGTTCGCGGTTCGACAGCGCCTCGTGCGACGCGGCGGCGCGTCCGCCGAGCATCACCGCGAACTTCTCCGCGAGCGACGGGCTCACGTACTTCGCGCCGGACGCGGCCTTGCGCACCGCGTCGATCAGCGTCGCGGTCGGGCTGTCCTTGGTCAGGTAGCCGGACGCGCCGAGCTTCAGCGCGCGCACCGCGTAGATCTCCTCCGAATAGGTGCTGAGGATCAGCACCGCGAGTTCCGGATGCGCGGCGCGCAGCGACTTCAGCAGGTCGAGCCCGTTCTTGCCGGGCAGCGCGATGTCCACCAGCGCGACGTCGAAACGCTGCGCGTTCGCGATCTGCAACGCGTCGAACGCGGTCCCCGCCTCGCCGTCCACGCGGATGTCGCTCGCCGCGCTCAGCATCAGCCGCACGCCGTTGCGCGCGACCGTGTGATCGTCGACGAGCAGCACCTTGATTTGTTCAGCTTCCACCTGATTCTCTTTCCAGAGGCAAATGCAACACGACGGTCGTGCCGACGCCCGGCTGGCCGGTGATCGACAGTTCGCCGCCGAAATGACGCGCGCGCTCGCGCATCCCGAGTATTCCCCACGACTGCCGCTTGGAATCGTCCTTCAGCTCGATGCCCTTGCCGTCGTCGCGCACCTCGACGACGAGCCCGCGCGCGTCGCGGCCCGCGTGGATCGACACGTGCGACGCCTCCGCGTGCCGCAGCACGTTCGTCAGCGTCTCCTGGACGATGCGGAACAGCATCGTGCTGCGGTCCGGGTCGAGATGGAGCGCGCTCGCGTCGTCGTCGATCGCGCATTCGCAGACGAGGTCCGCGCGCATCTCGATCTGGTTCGCGTACCACGCGAGCGCCTCCCACACGCCCAGCTGGTCGAGCACGCTCGGCCGCAGGTCGGTGATTACGCGGCGCACCGCGCCGATCGCGTCGTCCGCGAGGCGGGCCGCGTCGATCAGCAGCGCGTCCGGCGGCTGGCCCGCGCGGGTCGCGCGCTCGATCGACACCGACACGTGCGCCTTGATCCCGGTGAGCAGGCTGCCGAGTTCGTCGTGGATCTCCTGCGCGATGCGCTTGCGCTCGTTCTCCTTGATCGTCTCCTGGTGCGCGGCGAGCGAGCGCAGCGCCTCGCGCGACTGCCGCAGCGCGTCCTCGTTCAGCTTGCTCTGCGTGATGTCGACAAGGATGCCCTGCACGAACAGGCGCCGGCCGTTTTCGTCGAGCACCGCCTGCGCCTCGTCGCGGAACCACAGCACGTCGCCGTTGCGCGCGACGAGCCGGTATTCGACCCGGGTCGGGCCGCCGCTCGCCGCTCGCGCCGCGATCGCGGCGCGCACCCGCTCGCGGTCGTCCGGATGCACGCGCGCGTCGTGCAGCCCGTCGCCCGCGAGCCATTCGTCCGCGGAGAAACCGAGCGTCGCGATCTGCGGGCTCACGTATTGCAGCCGCCCCGGCTCGTCCGCCGACGCGACATAGGTGATCGCCTGGATCTGCTCGACAAGCGTGCGGAACTTCGCCTCCGCCTGATGCTTCGCGTCGAGCACCTGCTGCGCGTGCAGCATCCGCTGGATCGCGGCCGGCAACTGGCTCAGGTAAAGCTGGTCCGAGTCCTTGCCGAGATAGTCGCGCGCGCCGCGCCGCATCAGTTCGGCGGCGACGGCCGCGCTGTCGCCGCCCGTCAGCACCATCACTGGCACCGCGATCTCGCCGGCGTCGTTGGCGAGCGCCGCGAGGAATTCGAGGCCGGTCTGGTCGGGCAGGTGATAGTCGAGCAGCACGCAGTCGGGCTTGTGCTCCGCGACGAGCCGCAGCCCTTCGCCGCCGGTCTCGGCCTCGATCAGCACGAAGTCGTAGGTGTCGTCGGCGGCGAGCGCGCGGCGGCACGCGATCCGGTCGACCAGATCGTCGTCCACCAGCAATGCGCGAATCTGCGGCTTCGTCATCGTGTCGTCCGCGGCGTCCGGGCGAGGCGGCCGCTCACGGCATTTCGCTGATCGACCAGTACAGGTCGATCGACCGCATCACCTCGACGAACTGCTGGTAGTCCACCGGCTTCGCCATGTAGCCGGCGACGCTGAAGTTGAAGCTGTTCACCTTGTCCTGCTGCTCCTCGGACGTCGTCAGCACGATCACCGGGAAGCGGCGCAACTGCTCGTCGCTCTTCGCTTCCTGAAGGAACTCGATGCCGTTCATCACCGGCATGTTCAGGTCGAGCAGGATGATGCACGGTTTCTCGTTGGCCGGATCGCGCAGCCATGCCAGCGCGCGTTCGCCGTTTTCCTGCGGGACGACCGGGTTCGACACGTGAATTTCCTTCAACGCGCGGCGGATCGTCATCACATCGACCTCGTCGTCCTCGACCACGAGAATCGGCTGGTTCGGCGCTTTCATGCGTGGGCCTCCTGACCGGATTGCATGCCGTGTGAAACGGGAAAGGTGAAGTAAAAGGTGCTGCCGGCGCCGGGCGTCGATTCCACCCACACTTCGCCGCCGTACATCTCGACGATCTTGCGCACGAGCGTCAGGCCGACGCCGGTGCTTTCGACGCGGTCGCGCGGCACGAGCGTCTGGAACAGCTGGAAAATGCGGTCGAAGTGGCGCGGCTCGATGCCGATGCCGTTGTCCGCGACCGAGAACGTCCAGCGGTTGCCGTCGCGCGCGCAGTCGATCCGGACTTCGCCGGCCGGCTTGTCGATGTATTTTATGGCATTGGAAATCAGGTTCTGGAACACCTGCTGGATCCGCGTGCGTTCGCCGACGAGCGTCGGCAGCGGATGTGCGACCGTCACGCTGACGTGCGGCGGCGGCGCGAGCAGGTCGATCACCTCGCGCAGCAGCACGTTCAGATCGACCTTCACGGTCGCCTCCTTGATGCGGCCGACGCGCGAGTATTGCAGGATGCCGTCGATCAGCGCGCTCATCCGGTGCACCCGGCTGATCAGCAGGCGCATGTGCTCGCGGCCTTCGTCGTCGAACTTGTCCGCGTAGTCGGTGGACAGCCAGTTCGCGAGCGAGCCGATGCCGCGCAGCGGCGCCTTCAGATCGTGCGATACGACGTAGGCGAAGTTCGTCAGTTCCTCGTTCGCCGCGCTGATCTCCTGCATCAGCCGCTGGCGCTGTTCCTCCGCGCGGCGGCGCTCGGTGATGTCGCGCACGACGCCGGTGAACATGCGGCGCGCGCCGATCTGCATCTGCGCGACCGCGAGGTCCATCGGGAACGTCGAGCCGTCCTTGCGCAGCCCGACCACTTCGCGGCCGACGCCGATGATCCGCTTCTCGCCGGTCTCGCGATAGCGCGCGAGATAACCGTCGTGCTGCTCGCGGTACGGCTGCGGCATCAGCATCGACACGTTCTGGCCGGTCATCTCGGCGGCGCTGTAGCCGAACAGCTGCTCGGCGCGCGGGTTCACGCGCTCGATCGTGCCCCTCTCGTCGATCGTGATGATCGCGTCGACGGCCGTGTCGACGATGGCGCGCATCCGCGCCTCGCTTTCGAGTACCGCTTCCTCGGCGCGCTTGCGCGGCGTGATGTCGTGGATCGTCGCCATCACGAGGCTCAGGCCGCGGTCGGTGCGCAGCGGCGACAGGCTGACCTCGACCGGGAATTCGTCGCCGTTGCGGCGGCATGCGTACAGTTCCATGCCGATGCCCATCGGCCGCGAATGCGGGTCCGCGAAAAAGCGGTCGCGCATGCCGACGTGCGCCGCGCGGATGCGCTCGGGCATCAGGATTTCGAGCGGCTGGCCGATCAGCTCGGCCGGCGTGTAGCCGAACAGCCGCTCGACCGGCGGGTTCGCGAGCACGATCCGGCCGTCGCCGTTCACGATGAGCATCGCCTCGGCGGCCGAGGTCAGCAGCCAGTCGAGCGTCTGGCCTTCGAGAAGGTGCTCTTTCATGATGCGGCGGCGAAGGGGTGGGAAAGAGCCGCCATTATCGGTTAAACGGGGCGTATTGGATATAAGGGGCGGGTGGCCGGCCTGGGCGCGGGCGGCCGATCGGCGTTCGCGCGTCGCGCTGTTCATCGGGACGCCGGCAAGCAGAACGCAAGGTGGATCGTCAGCCGGCAACGGTCATCGCACCGGATTTGCGCTGTCCGTCATCGTGCCACCGCGATGCGCATCGCATCGCAGCGCGTTTCGTCTGCACTCTGAACGGTCCGCGACTGCATCGCGACAGTGCGCATCGCGCGGCGAAGGTGCAATGCATCGCGGCGCACGGTGTGTCGTCGCCGGTACGACGAAGGTCCGCACCCCGCGTCCTGCATTTGCGGGTCGCAACCTGGAATCACTGTTGCTAGACTCCCGCGTCCCTCGACGACGCCGTCGTCCCATCGTCATGCAACGAAGGAGCTTACTGGCATGAAAAGAACCTTGCTGGCCGCCGCGCTGACCGGCGCATTCGCCGTCACCGCGCACGCACAGAGCAGCGTCACGCTGTACGGCCTGATCGACACGAGCCTCGTCTATGCGAACAACGAAGGCGGCCATCGCAACTGGCTGCAATCGAGCAGTTCGACGCAGAACACCGTGTTCGGCCTGCGCGGCACCGAGGACCTCGGCGGCGGGCTGCACGCGGTGTTCAAGCTGGAGCAGGGCTTCAACCTGAACAACGGCACGGAGGCGTTCCCCGGCGACGGCTTCGGCTCGCAGGCGTGGGTCGGCTTGCAGCACGACCGCTACGGCACGCTGACGTTCGGCCGCCAGTTCGACGTGTTCAACGACATGGTCGGGCCGCTGACGTCGGGCTTCAACACATGGGGCGGCAGCATCGCCGCGCATCCGTTCGAGAACGACAACCTCGCGGCCGATTCGGTGGTGCCGAACAACGTGGTCAAGTATGCGAGCCCGACGCTGTACGGCGTCACGTTCGAGGCGATGTACGCGTTCAGCAACAAGGCCGGCGGCTTCGCGGACAACCGCTCGTACGGCTTCGGCGCGTCGTATTCGCAGGGGCCGTTCAACGTCGCGGCCGGTTATCTGCAGTTCAACAACGCGGGCGGCGGCGTCGCGGCGACGAATCCGAACGGCGCGGTATCGGCCGGCGACGGCAGCGCGAACTTCGTTGCCGAGCGGCAGCGCATCTGGGGCGCGGGCGGCAGCTACACGTTCGGCCCGGCGACGGTCGGCGTCGTGTGGAGCCACACGCAGATCGACAACATGTCGAGCGTGCTGTCGCTCGGCCTCGGCAGTGATCTGCCGCTCGGCGGCACGCTGCGGCTCGACAACTACGAGGCGAACGCGCGTTATACGATCACGCCCGCGTGGAGCGTGTCGGCGGCCTATACGTTCACGGACGGCGCGTACGACGACGGCACGACCGGCTCGTCGCCGAAGTGGCACACGGCGATGCTGCAGACGGACTACATGCTGAGCAAGCGCACGGACCTGTATCTGGAAGGCGTGTATCAGCACGTGCACGGCGGGCCGGCCGGCTCGGTGTTGAGCGACGCGATGATCAACACGCTGTCGCCGTCGTCGACCGGCACCCAGGTCGCGGTGATCGCCGGCTTGCGGCATCAGTTCTGAGCGTCGTCGTGGCTGAACGCGGACGGCGGCGTCGCGCCGCCGTCCGCGCGTCACGGTTCACGACTTACGCGAGCTGCGTGCTCGCGGCCGGCACCACGAACACGTCGACGTTGTGCCGCAGATGCCGCGTCTGGTCGTCGAGAGACTGCGCGGCCGCCGCGACTTCCTCGACGAGCGCCGCGTTCTGCTGCGTGACTTCGTCGATCTGCGCCATCGCGCGGCTGATCTCGCCGATGCTGTCCGACTGCTCGCCGGACGCGCGCGAGATGTCCGCGATCAGCGTCGCGGTCCGGCGCACGTCGTCGAAGATCGCGGCGGTATGCGTCTGCGCGGTTTCGACATGGGTCGAACCGCTCTTCACGATCTGCACCGACGCCTCGATCAACTGCTTCACCTCGCGCGCCGCGTTCGACGAGCGTTGCGCGAGCGCGCGCACCTCGCCTGCGACCACCGCGAAGCCGCTGCCGTGCTCGCCCGCGCGGGCGGCCTCGACCGCCGCGTTTAGCGCGAGGATGTTGGTCTGGAACGCGATGCCGTCGATGATCGACACGATGTCGGCCATCCGCTCCGAGCGCGACTGGATGTCGGCCATCGTCGACGTCACGTGCGCGATGGTCTCGCGGCCCTGGCCGGCGGAGCGCATCGCGGCCTCCACGAGGCGATGCGCTTCGTGCGCGCTGTCCGCCGTGGAGCGCACGAGGTCCGCGAACTGCGCCATGCCGGCCGAGGTCTGTTCGAGCGACGCCGCCTGCTCCTCGGTCCGCGACGACAGATCCGCGTTGCCGGCCGCGATCTGCTGCGCGGCCGACGCGATCGTTTCGGTGCCGCCGCGCACCGACGCGACCGTCTCGATCAGGCTTTCGCGCATCGTTTCGAGCGCGCGCAGCAGTTGCCCCATCTCGTCGCGCGACTGCACCGCGATCCGCTGCGTCAGGTCGCCGGCCGCGATCCGGCCGAACTGGCCGATGGCGGTGTCGAGCGGCAGCGCGATCGCGCGGCGGATGCGGACGAAGCTCCACAGCGCCCACAGCAGGCCGAGCACGAGCGCGGCCGCCGTCACCGCGCGAAACAGATGGAACGTGCGCTGCGAATCGCCGTAGTCGGACTCCGAACTGCCGAGCCGGTACTGGTTCAGCGCATCGCACGCCTGCTGGAACGCGATATAGGTGCGAAAACCCGCGTCGGACAGCGCGGCGACCTGGTCCCGCTGGTTGTCGCGCACCGCGTCGCCGAGCGCGCGGTACACCAGCTGCACGTCCGCGAGCCGCGCGGCGACCGTGTCCGCAATCGTTTGCTCGCGCGGCGTCTTCGGCAGCCGGCTATAACGTGCCCACGATTCGTTGGCGAGCTGGTTCACATGGGCGGCGAGGTCGAGCAGGCCGCCGACCTTCCGCGGGTCGTCGGCCATCAACGCGCGGTCGAGCGTCACGCGCTGGCGCAGCGTGTAGATCTGCGTGTCGTCGATCGCGAGCGCGCCCGGCAGGCGCTCGGTGTGGCTGACGCGGCTCACGTCGTCGCTGGCGTTCATGCCGGCGATGCCCATGCCGCCGACGACGGCGAGCAGCAGCGACAGCAGCGTCATCGCGATGCCGAGACGGGTCTTGATGGAGAGATTCGCAAACACGGGGATAGTCGGGAGATCGGGAAGTCGGGAAAGGAGACGCGCACGGAACGGGCGCTGCAAACGACAATGCGCCGCGCGCCGCGCACAGGCGGCGACGCGGCGCGAAGGCCGGGGCGGGGCGCTTAGTACTGGCCGGACAGCAGGCGGCCGGCGTTCGGCACCTGCGCCTTCAGGCCGAGCGTCTTCAGGATCCGGTACACGGTCGCGACGGACGCGGACAGCACCGGCTTGCCGAGGCGGTCCTCGACGGCCTGGATCGCCGGCAGCGACGGCATCTGCACGCACGCGGACAGCACGACCGCGTCGGCGTTGCCGATGTCGAGGCGGTCCGCGTGGCCGATCAGGTTCAGCGGATCGAGGCGGCCGACCGCGAGGTTGTCCGACACTTCCAGGCTGATCGAGTCGGTGACCTCGATGTCCTCGCTCTGGATGTAGTCGATCACCTGCTGCGTGAGCGGCTTCATGTACGGCGTGACGATCGCGACCTTGCGAAAGCCCATCGCGTGGATGCCTTCGACCAGCGCGCCGGCCGAGCTGACGACCGGCGTCGGCGCGTGATTCGCGGCAACGACGCCCGCGAGGCGCGTTTCCGACTGGCGGTGATAACCGGCGCCCTGGCACATGATCGCGACGAGGCACGCGTAAGCGAGCACGTCGCAGCGCGCATCGCTCAGTTCGAGCGCGCAGCGGTCGCTGTCGACGTCCATCTTCTTCAGTTCTTCCGGCGTCACGTGCATCATCCGCATCCGCGCCGAGTGGAACGTGAACCGCTCGTCGGGGAACAGTTCGTAGCGGGCGGTCAGCATGGCCGGGATTTCGGTCTCCATCGTCGTGTTCGAACTCGGCACGATTTGACCGATGCGATAGCTCTTCATCATCGAATCCAGTATTGAAATGAGGGGGGGAGGGTCAGTTGCCGCTCGTCAGCTCGACGCCTTGCGTCTCGCGCAGCGTGAACACGAGCAGCGCCGCGCACAGATACGCAATCGACGCGACGCAGTAGGTTTTCGTGAAGCCGATCAGCGGGATCAGCACCGGCACCAGCTTGATGCCGCCGATCGCGCCGACCCGGCCGAAGTTGAAGCAGAAGCCGGCCGCGGTCGAGCGCACGCTGGTCGGAAACAGTTCCGCGTACCACGCGCCGAAGCCGCTGAAATAGCCGGTGAAGAAGCCGAGCAGCGCGGACAGCGAGCCGATCAGCGCGACGTTGCGGGTCGAGAAGTCGAACTTGCCGTCGGTCAGCGGGATCATCGTCGCGCCGTACGCGAACAGCGGCACCGCGATCGCGACGCCGACGAAGAAGCCCGCGAACGCGTGGCGGCGGCCGAAGCGCTCGGCGAGCGAGCCGTACGCGAGATAACCGAGCGTCGCGCCGATGCCGGTCCACACGAGGAACACCGGCGCCTGGTCGATGCGCACGTGCAGGATGCTTTGCAGGTACGTCGGCGTGAACGTCGTGATGATCCAGTAGCCGTACATGCCGAGGATCGAGATCGACAGCGCGAGCAGCGTCGTGCGCAGGAACGGCGGGCGGAAGATTTGCAGCAGGCCCGCGCGCTGCGCGTTCTGCCGGATGAACGCGCGGTTCGCGAGCCACACCGGCGACTCCTTCACGAACACGAGGATGAAGACCGCGATGCAGTACGCGGGGATCGACGACAGGATGAACAGGCGCCGCCACGAATCGGGGTTCGCCGCGTCGAGCAGCGTCCACGCGAAGATCGCCGCGAGCAGGCTGCCGCCGGACCAGCCGGTCTGCATCACCGCGATCGCCTTCGCGCGGCCGGACGCCGGCCAGAGTTCGCCGACCAGCGCGACCGCCGCCGACCACAGGCCGCCGACGCCGATGCCGACCGCGAAGCGATAGACGTTCAGTTCCGCGATGCTGCTCGCGAAGCCGCAGAGCAGCGTGCCGGTCGCGTAGATCAGCACGGACATCAGCAGCGTGCGCTTGCGGCCGATCCGGTCCGACACGTTGCCGAGAAAGAAGCCGCCGATGCCGGTCGCGAGCAGGAACCACGCGACCGTCGACACGACGTCGGACAGCGTCGCGTTGAACGTGTGCGCGACCGCGAGGATCACGAAGCCGAAGATCGTCGCGTCGAGCGCGTCGAACAGCCAGGCGCCCCACGAGCCGCCTAGCGTCACGTAACGCCGGGTGCGCGACGTGTGCGCCGCCGTTTCCGCGGGGCTGGCCGCGCGGGTCTCCACTGTTGTATCGATCGTATTCATCCGTTTTCCGGTTTTCCGTTATGACGCCCGCGACCGTGACGGCCGCCGTGGCCCGCACGCAGGCGGTAAGCCGAAGTGCGGAGCCGGTTCTGCGTGCGCGTCATGCACACGGCCGTGCATGGCCGTGCCTGCGCGCGCGGAGCCGGACCGCGCCCCGCCCGAAAATGGGTCGGCTGGAGCGGTATCGTACGAACGGGCGTTTCGGCTGTATATCGACGATTCGCGAGCGCGTCATCGCGAAATGCGATGGCGGGATCGGCGGGCGGAAGAGCGGGAGGGTTGTGCGGCGGCGGCGATCATGCGATGCCGTTCGGGACGGATCGGTGCTTCGGACGCTCAGCGGTGTGCGAGCAGATGCGAGAAGAACAGCCGCGCGACCGGCGACAGCGCGTCCGCGCGGCGCACGCAGATCGCGAGTTCGCGGGTCGCCCACGGCTCTGCGAGCGTCAGCGTGCGGGTGCCGGGCAGCCGGTAGATGTCCGCGTTGCCGGACGGCAGGATGCCGACGCCCGCGCCCAGCTGCACCATCCGGCACAACGCGTCGTACGACGACACCTCGACCGGCGCGCGCAGCGACTTGCCGGCCTGGCCGGCGGCGGTCAGCATCTGGAAGCGCAGGTGCGTGCCGGGGCGCAGCACCACGTGCTCGTGATCGAGCGTGTCGCCGAACGTGACCTCGTCGCGCGACGCGAGCGGATGGTCGAGCGGCACCAGCACCTTCAGCACGTCGGTGCGGAACGGCTGCACCTCGATGTCCGCGCTGTGCGGCAGCCGCGTGAAGATGCCGATCTCCGCGACGTTCTGCGCGACGCTTTCGGTGATCGCGAGGCTGTCGCGCTCCAGCAGCGACACGTGCACGTCCGGATGCTGCTCGATGAACGAGCGCACGAGCGGCGGCATGAAGGTGGACGCGGCCGAAATGTTCACGAGGATCCGCACGTGGCCGCGCCGGCCCGCCGAAAACCCCTTCATCTGCACTTCGATGTTGTTGAGGTCGTCGAGCACGCCGCGCGCGAGCACCGCGAGGTTCATGCCGGCCGCGGTCGGCGAGATGCCCTTGTTGGTGCGCACCAGCAACTGCGTGCCGAACGCGTCCTCCAGTTCGCTCAGCCGGCGGCTCACGGCCGCCGCCGCGATGTGCTCGCGCGCGGCCGCGCTCGCGATGGTCCCGTCCTCGACGACGCGCACGAACAGTTTCAGCGTTACGGGATCGAGCTTCATCGGCGGGGGACGGGTGGCGGTAACCTGATCGAAGGCGGGTTGAAGGTGGAACGTCGGCAGGATTATAACCAGCGTGCTCCGAAGCATCGTCCGGCGCGGCAGAGTCCGCTCAACGCGCGTCGAAACACAGGCGGGTCGGCTCGAACCGGTTCGGCGGCAGCGCGTCGCGCGCGAACCATGCCCAGCGTTCGCACCTGTCCGGCTCCGCGCGGACCGGCGTGCCGTGCGCAACGCCTTCGACGAACAGCGTCACGTGGTAAGGAAACGCTGCGATGCGAACCACCGCGTTATCGATTTCGTCACGTTGATGCCGGTCCGTCATGAACCAGATGACGTCGATGTCATCGCGAAACCAACGAAGGCTGGGGCGAATTCGCGTCGCCGGCCGACACCGTGAAGGGTTCGGTGCCGCTCGAAACCGTGCTGCGTGGCCGCGTCGAGCGCGCGGGCAGCGCATCAACCGTCGCCGCTCACATCGGCGGCGCGCTGAACGGCGGCATCGCCTCCGCCGCGCGCGACAGGAACAGCTTCAGCACGCCGGACCGGTTCGTGCGGCTGTAGCCGGCGACGAGGTCGATGCCGTCCGCGTCGCCGGCGAGCGGCCGGCTGACGACCGACGGCGGCAGCAGGTTGTTCGCGTACTCGGGCATCAGCGCGACGCCGCCCGTCGACGCGACGAGCGACATCGCCATCGCGAGATTGTCGACGCTGTGCGCAGGCTCGATGCGCACGCCGCAGCGGTCCAGATAACGGACGATCACGTCGTGCAGCACGCGCGCCTTGTTCGACGCCATCACGAACGTCTCGCGTTCGAGATCGGCCGGGTTCACCGCCGGATTCACGGTGAGCCGGTGGTCGCCCGGCATCAGCACCATCAGCTTTTCGTGGTCCACCACGCGATAGTCGAGGTCGTACCCTGGCTCCGCGCGCAGGAACGCGAGGTCGAGCTTGCCGCGCGCGAGCGCGTCCGCGAGGTCCGGCGAATAACCGCTCGACACGGTCACGTCGATGTTCGGCAACTCGTCGCGCAGCACCCTCATCACGCGCGGCAGCCACGTCATCTCCTCGCCGGTCAGGAAGCCGAGCGCGAACACCTGTTTTGCCGGCTCCGCGGCGCGCCGCGCCGCTTCGGTCGCCGCGTCGACCTGCGCGAGCGCGAGCCGCGCATGGTCGAGGAACGCGCGGCCGGCGGCGGTCAGTTCGACGCCGCGCGCGCTGCGCACGAACAGTTCTGCGCGCACCTCGTCTTCCAGGTCGCGGATCTGCCGGCTCAGCGACGGCTGCGACGTATGGAGCCGCTGTTCGGCCGCGACCGTGAGGCTGCCGGTCTCCGCGACCGCCACGAAGTACCGCAGGTGCCGCAATTCCATCGTCGCTCTCCGTTGTTGTCATGCTTTCGAGGCATGGCGGCCAGCCTACAAAGTCTTTTTCGTTTGCGCAAGCGGCCACCAGATTAGACGCCAACGCAGCAGCGAAGGGCGGGCAGGGCGGGTTCGGCCCGATGGGTTTCCCCATACTTTTTGTCTATCTCCGTATCTGGTACCTCAACCGCGAACGAGTCGATACGGAAACATGGCATCTCGACGGGCAGGACGGGCCACTCCCCTGCGACGGGAGCTGCCGAACGCACAACCGGCGCGGCAACCGTCGCCGCGCGTTGCTGCTGGATCTGCTGGTTCTGTTCGGCGTTCGTGCGAGCAACTGCCGCTACATCGGGGGGGGTGTGCTGCGAATGCGCGAGAGATACTAGGGCTGTGAGCGGCACGGCCGCCAGCCTCTTTCTGATTTTCATGGGTGAGCGTGTAGTCGTAAGAGGGAGCGACTGACAAGTCACTCCTATGTTTTCTAGTAAGCCGTTAAATTGAATCGCCTTCGTTTTCGATTGCGCGCAAATCCCTGACCTCCCAAAACAACGGTAAAGCGCACGAAAACAGTAAAATAAGATAAAAAGGGAACAACAAAGCTAAACCATCGGGGTTACCCGAAAAGACTGCGAGGTACACAGCCAACCCGATATAGATGGTTGACAACGCCACAGCGACGATTACGAATCTTCTCCATAGCTGTCCACCATTTAACTGCGGCTGTCCTGCGGCACTTCTATACCCCTTATACAACTCGAAAAGAAAGACAAAGAGGAACCCAATAGCCACGAACGCAATCTTGCCGGCGATAGCCTTCCAGTTGTTGCCCCGAAACAGGGATACCGTGACGAGAACAACAGCTATGTGGAAAAAAAGAGGGCTTCTCCTGGAAGCTCCCGAAATCGCACACCTGAACGCCTCGAGCATTAATTTTCGCCCTCATCCATCTTGTTACTTTTCCTGATCTGACGAAGCTCCCGTAGCATCGCATAGGTAACCAACACAAAAAGCGAGGCATACATCGGTATTCCGGCTAACGCAGGGCGCCAACCGGCACCCCGTAGCTCTGATATTGCAACAACAACAGCAACGACGGCAAAGACGGAAATGTATGCCTTTGCGTAACGGGTAATGAACCTACGTCTCGCCTGAGCTTCCATAATCATTTGTGTGATTGCGAATTCTGAATGGCTTGCTGAATTGGTCCAGCAGCCCCTGCATAATCTGATTGACAGCATTTCCAATTGGCGACGGTAGCACTGCTTTTGCCAATGACTCAGCGCCCGTCGTCGCGGTGGCTACCCCTGCGGTCAGATCAGGATTATTGCCGGTCATGCCCGCGCTGCCGAATGCCGCGACGCCGTTGACAGCCGCGTTGTAGCCATTAGCGGCGATCTTTCCGGCTGTTCCCATTGTGGCGATTGCTTTGTCTCCTATCGCAAATGGGGCACTCAGACCACCAACTATCCCGGCAATGTACGAGTTTGTAAAGTTCGGCGCATCCGGGCTTGCCCCTGTCTTGTAATTAACGTAGCTTCCTGCATAGTCGTATACACCAGCAAGCACTGCAGCGGTCACGGCCTCCGATCCGGGCGCCACTACAGCAGCAGCAGGCACCCCGTACATGGCACCCGTCTGCATGTTGTTCGATGCGATGGTGGCGTTCGCCCCGTCCGCATTGACCGCAGTCATGGCCAGCGAAGGATCGCAGGCCGACAGACCATTACACACCTTCGAGAGGGCGTTCTTTTTCGGATCTAGCATCTGGTTGTGCAGCTCTACCGACGAACCCGTTGCCGCGCCTGCTGTGCCACCAACAAGCGCACCGCCCACACCCGCTGCCACGTTCGCGGCCAAGTTACCCAGCAGGTCCGAGCCTGTTTCCGAAGCTACCCCCTTCGAAATGCTGTCCAACTGGTCCGCCATTTTCGAGGCAAGACCTGCGCCCACAGCGCCGCCCGCCGCTGTAAAGACACTGCCTCCGCCAAGTCCACCAATAAGCGCGCCGCCCGCTGCCTGCAACAGGGCGCGGCTGTCGCCGCCTTCATCCCACGCGGCAGCCGTAGCAGCGTCGGTGGCCGTATCGCGCTTGTTGTCGGCATACGCCCCGATACCCTGCGCCACGACTTGGCCCGCCGCCTGCGCGGCCTGCATCGTATCGGCCTGCTGCGAGAGGATATTGTTCACATCGGGCGTTGCCGACACGGTCCCGTTCGTGTTCGTCGTATCACGGCTCAGGCCCGAGACGTCCTGCGTCTGCCCGGCCTGGTTCGTGATGTTGATCGAGCCCGCACTGACCGCGCTGCGCGTGGTCGAAGTCTGGTCGCCGTTGTCGTTCTGCGAAATCATCGGCGATATGCCCGGGGTGCCGCTAACCGAGCCTGGTCCGAGCGCCTTGCCGGTGTTACCGACGCCTACGCCCGCGCTAATACCATTGCTCGACGCGCTGTAATGCGACTGGTTCTGGATATCGCTATAGGTCAGCGTACCGGTCGTCAGGCTGTTTTGCGACGGATCGGCGGTACTGGAAATCACCGCGCCGGTCAGGTTCGTATTGCCCTTGACGTTGACATCGAAGCCGCCGCTGCCAGCATTGATGGCCGCCTGCTCGTTGACCTGCGCGTAGTTACTATCGGCGTGGCCGTTCTGCGCGCTGAAGCTCGCGCTGCCACCGCCCTGGCTGATACTGAACCCGCCTCCCGCGCTGCTCTGGTGCGCGGTGCTAACCGTCGTGTCCTGGACGCTCTCGATATTCAGGTTGCCGCCGACTTGTGCGCCGCCGTATTGAGGATCAGGTCGCCGCCCGCGGTCAATTCGTCATCCTGCAATAACTTTCACAATAATTGCGATTGCGATAAGCACAAAAACGACCCCAACAAACATTTTATAAGAGCTCTTTTGCTCGGGCGTCATCTTCTTCCACTCATCGTCTGTCGGACCCGGAACGGTCATAACGTTCTCACTTTGAGTTAATAATAGGAGTGGAGTGACTCCAAGGAGTCACTGACACAGAGATCGGGCCAGGGGTTGCCACGCCAACCTCAAGCGCTGTAGGGCCGCCATAGGCATGAGTGATCGCAACCACCGCATTTGGGCCCACGGGAGTCGGAACTGAAAGCATAAACTGATTTCCATCCCTATTCATGAAATTGTTCGTGGCTTGAGCGCCTGACGCACCGAAAATCCAAGCCAACGTAGCTGTAGCGCCGGGAGCAAAAGATGCTGGCCGGAATGACTGACTCACGCTATAGGATAAATATGGCGTCCCATCCGCAGTATTCGTAGCTAGGCCGGCTCCAGCTGTCATGGTACTGCCGCCGACCGTAACGTAATCAGGCCCAATTGCATTGATCGGTGACGCCTGAGCATTTGCGCCAGTCGCATTCATTTGCGCCGTCATCACCGCTTCGTTGCATGGTCCCGTTGCGGTGCAGGAAGATGGCACCAGGCTATTCTTGTGGTTCATCTGGTTGTACAACTCTACGCTCGACGCCGTGGCCGCGCCTGACGTGCCGCCCACGAGCGCGCCGCCCACGCGCTGACCACAACCAGTTCACTTGGAGAACCGATCATGGCTGATACCAATCTTAATGTATGCGCCGCTCATCCCGCGCGGCGCGTCACCATCCAGCAGTCGTGGCGGTACCGGCGCATCAATGCGCGAACCCGCACCGAGCCGCCGCTTTATCCGTGGATCAAGCTCTCGGGCGCTGGCTTGAGCTCGCGGGTTTCGAGGCCGGGCAGCAGGTGAGGATCGAAGTCCAGCAGGGACGGCTTGTCATCACGCACGAGTGAACGGCACTGCAAGCAACAAACCCAGCTCAAGGCTGGGTTTGTTGCTTCAATGTGCCAGAACGAGTTTATAAATCCAGATGCCGACAATCAGAGTAAATCCAATAACGATGGCAATCCAGTAGATTGTCTTTTGACCTTTACTCAGCTTCTCGTATTGGCCCGGTTTGAACGATGGTCCAGCCATATCGGCCCCTCTACTTTTTCATGTCAAACCCATAACTAATGGGATTCACTGCGGTACCTGGCGGGAAGCTAACACCATACTCAATGGAGGTTTGTCCACCATACGCATGACTGATCCCACCACCTGCACCAATGGCAGGGAAGCCAGGAACAGGTACGAACGTTGACGCATTAGCACCGCCACCGGCCAGGTACGAGCTAGTACCTTCTGCACCGCCTCCACCAAGAATACCCCCGAACGTCACGGAAAGCCCGGGCTTCAACGAATACGTGGGGATGGGCTTACCAAGCGCCCAACTTCCAAATGTATCGCCGTTGTGCAGATTAATTACTACGCCGCCTGAAGCAATATAGATATTGCCTTGGATAGACACATAATCTGGCGACATTGCTCCAAGTGCAAGTTGCGCGTTGTCTCCCTGCGCCTGAATTGCCGCATTCAGAACCGTTTCGTTGCACTGCCCGGTTGCCGGACACACCTGCGCAACCAGGTCATTCTTCTTGCGGTGCGCGGACTGGTTATACAGCTCGACGTTCGACGCCGTGGCCGCGCCCGCTCCACCACCGACCAGCGCACCACCAACACCCGCCACAACATTCGCAGCCAGATTGCCGAGCAGTTCGGAACCCGTCGCCGATCCCACGCCCTTATAGATATCGTCCAGCTGCTTCGCCATCCCGGCCGACAGCCCCGCACCCGCCGCGCCGCCAATCGTGCTGAACGCGCTCCCCCCGCCAAGCCCACCGATGAGCGCACCGCCTGCGATATGCGCCAGCGTCCGGTTGTCGCTCCCTTCGGCCCACGAATCAGCCTCGGCCTGATACTGCGCGGCTAGCGCCGTATCGCCAGCCTTCGTCGCAGCATCCGCCTGGGCCTGCGCTTCCTGTTGCTTCGTTTGAGCATAGTCACCAATACCCTGCGCGACGACCTGGCCCGCCGCCTGCGCGGCCTGCATCGTGTCAGCCTGCTGGTTGAGGATATTGTTCACGTCCGGCGTTGCCGATACCGTACCGTTCGTATTGGTCGTATCACGGCTCAGGCCCGAGACGTCCTGCGTCTGCCCGGCCTGGTTCGTGATGTTGATCGAGCCCGCACTGACAGCGCTGCGCGTGGTCGAAGTCTGGTCGCCGTTGTCGTTCTGCGAAATCATCGGCGATATGCCCGGGGTGCCGCTAACCGAGCCTGGTCCGAGCGCCTTGCCGGTGTTACCGACGCCTACGCCCGCGCTAATACCATTGCTCGACGCGCTGTAATGCGACTGGTTCTGGATATCGCTATAGGTCAGCGTACCGGTCGTCAGGCTGTTCTGCGACGGATCGGCGGTACTGGAAATCACCGCGCCGGTCAGGTTCGTATTGCCCTTGACGTTGACATCGAAGCCGCCGCTGCCAGCATTGATGCCCGCCTGCTCGTTGACCTGCGCGTAGTTACTATCGGCGTGGCCGTTCTGCGCGCTAAAGCTCGCGCTACCGCCGCCCTGGCTGATACTGAAACCGCCCCCAACGCTGCTTTGATGTGCGGTACTGACGGTCGTATCCTGGACGCTCTCGATATTCAGGTTGCCGCCGACTTGCGCGGTCACCTGGTTACCGTTGACCTGCGAGCCGATGATATTGGTATTGCCGCCCGAAACGACAGTCACGCTGTTCGCGCCGGTGACGTGCGAGGCGTTCTGGATCGCAGCGTCGCTATTGCCGTTGCCGTGCGCGTTGGACATTGACGCCGAGACGCCGAAACCCTGCGTGCCGTAGGACACGCCGACGCTCGCGCTGCTCGATTTATTCGTGCTGGCGGTCGTATCCGTATTCGTGATGTTGACGATGTTCACCTGATTCTTCGCGGCGAGCACGACGTCGTTCGCGCTCACGTTCGAACCGGCGATTGTCAGGGTGCCGCTGCCAGGCGTGCCGTCGCCGGTCGCGACGAAAGCCGCGGTGCCGCCCGCCTGAACGTTCGAACCCTTCTGCGTCGTCTGATCCTCGGTGAACGTATTCTTGCTCTGGCTACTCCCGAAACTCAGTTGCACGCCGATGCTTGGATTCGGACCGCCCAGCGAGCCGCCCATGAGACTCGCGCCCGCGATTGCCGCGTCGCCCACCGCCGCAATCGCATGCAGCGCCTCGGCGCGGCCATTGCTGTTACCGCTCGCGAGCGCCTGCCCCTGCGATACCGCGCCGTTGATCGCGTCGCCCACGCTACCCGACAGGCCGAGCGTGAAACCGCTTTGCTTCGTCTCCTGGGTTTCGTCATGGTGCGAGGTGCCGGTGGCCGCATCGATGATCAAGTTGGCCGCCGTGCCCGTGACGTTCTGGGCTGCCACGAGATCGCTGCCCGTCAAGTGCAGGGTGTTGCCCGCCTGGATCGAGAGATTGCCATTCGTGCTGCCCACGAGGCTGCCGTTATTCGTCACGCTGCTGTCGTTCGCCGTCTGCTTCGTGTCGCTGGTGCCGTAGTTGAGGCTAAATCCACCACCGCTCATCGCACCGAAGCCCGATTTCTTTTCCTCGTAGGACGAACTGCTCTGACTCGTATCCTGGGTCGTGGTGATGTTCACGTCATGCACGGCGCTCAGCGATACATCGTTCGTCCCGACGATCGTGCTGCCCGCGACGTTGATATCCTTGCCGCTTGAGATCGACACGCCGTCCGCCGAAATCATGCTCCCCTGGTTCAGGGTCGTGGTTGTATTGCTCGAACTCGATACCTCTTTACCGCTGACTACATTGCTGTGGCTGTGCTGCTCCTGCGAATTGTCGACATAGGTTGCGGTCGCCGCGCCGATATTGACGTTGTTCGTTGCCGCAAGCGTCGCCGTCCCCTTGTCGAGATTGATCGAGCTGCCGGTAATGTTGATATCGTGGCCCGATGCGACGGTCAGCGAATTGCCTGAATTGAGCGTCGTGCCCGTCAGCGTATCGGCGGAGGTATGTAGCGATTCCGAGTAGCTGCCATGGCTGTCGCTACCCGAACTGTTGTTGTCGATGGTCGAGGTCGCCTTCGCCGCCTGGAGCGTGACGTCGCCCCTCGCTACAACCGTCCCGCCGCCGCCGAGATTAATATTCGCGCCGGTCGCGGTCAGGTTGCCGCCCACGCCGATCTGCGAGACGCCGCCCACGTTGACGGAACTGCCGGTCGTCTGGTTGATGTCGGTATTCGACACACCGTTCGCGCCCGCGACCACCTTGTGCTCGCCGGTCTGCACCGAACCGATATCGTAGTTGCCGCCCACGGCCATGTCGAGGTTGCCGCCCACGTTCAGGTTGCCCGCGTTCTGCTCGACGTTGCCGCCCGTTACGATGGCCGCGTTACCCGTCACGTTCAGGTTCGCGATGGGGCCGAGCGTCGTCGTGGTCCGTGTCGCGCCCGTCGCGCTCACCTGGTTGACGGTATTCGCCGCGGTATTGAGGATCAGGTTGCCGCCCGCGTTCAGCGCGAGGCTCCCGGCGTTCACGGTGGCCGAGGTCAGGTCGACATTGCCCGTCGTCGCGAGCGACATGAGGCCGCCGCTTTGCAACGTACCGAACGCGTTGTTGATCTGCTGACCCTGAATAGAGAGCGTATTGCTCGCCTGTACCGTCCCGCTGTTATTGAAGGTCTGCGTGTTCTGCAGATCGATGTCGGTCGCCGCGATCAGCGGGCCGTTCATGTTCTGCTGGCTTGCCTTCGCGAGATAGACGACCGGCACGAGTACGGACTGACCGTCGACGACTTCGGTCTGCATGATGACGACATTGGTCGTGAGAGCCGCGACCTGGTCGGGCGAGAGCGCCATGCCAAGCGGCAGGTCAAGCGACCCGGCGAGTGACGCGCCCGCCGCCATCAGCGCCTCATACATCGACTGGACATCGGTATAGGGGCCGAGTACGGCCTTGCCGGTGAGCGACGTAATCTCGTTCAGTACGAGCTGCTGCTCGTACAGGCCGTCGCCGAGGCGCTTCTCGACGCTCTGCGGATTCAGCCCAAGCTGCTGGAGATAGTAGTTGCTTGAGATGAACGACTTCTGGCTCGTAAAGGCCGGGTTCGTCTCGATCAGGTATGGCGCGTTCGGCGCGGTATCCCGGTGGAACAGGCCGCCCTGGGGAATCGTCAGGTTGCTCAGGACATTGACCGCCGTCGCGCTCGCGATGACGGGATTAACGAGTCCCGAGCCACCGTTGACCGAAGCGGCTCCGCCTTTCGACCCGCCCGCGCTGCCGCTGACCCCGCTGGCGGTCACCCCGCCGAGCGACTGACCGGGGACCAGACCGAGCGAAGGAACGCCAGCATTACCCGCCGTATTGTCGATATTGACGCCCGTACCGGAAAGCGAGCCGCCCGCGACGAAGGTCGACTCGTAGCTGGGCAACGCATAGGCGCGGATGTCAGCCGGCGCGACTTGGTAGCCGCCCGGGTTGGAGGTCACGAACGTCGCGTTGCCGAACGGCAACTGCCAGTTGTGTTCGGTGTTGTCGTAATTGTTGTAGTGATACTGGCCGGAATAGGTCAACTGCACGCCGGGCGCAAGCTGCCCGCGCCAGCTATTCTGGTCGAGCGTCACGGGTGCGGCGATGTTGCCAGCCGCAGCAACGGCGCTCCAGTAGTTCTGGAACGTGCCGACGTTCGACGCATCGAGGTTGCCCCCGGCGATGATCTGCGCCTGCGGACTGATGCCCGTAATCAGGTTCGCGAGTGCCACGCCCGTATAGGTCGTGTACTGGTAGGTGCTGTTCCACTGGCCGCCGTGCGGCGGCTCGATCGGCATGCCGCCTGGCTGGGCCTGCAACGCAATGATGGTGGCGGGATCGTAGTTAGAAGCATTCGGATTGAACTGGACGCCCATGACCTGCGGATTGCCCGGGCCGCACGCCGCCATGTCAGCGGCCGCGCAGCCAGACAGGCTGATACCCAGCGCCTGGATAAGCGGAGAACTCGCGTCCAGCGGCTCCACGTAGGCCCCGTCGGTCATCATCACGCGCCGCGTATTCGTGACCTGGGTCGCGTACAGCCCCATGTCGCCCGCCGACTGGATCAGCGCCGACTGGTTGCGGATGAGGTTCGCGTTCGTATAGTTGCCGCTCGCGTCCTTGCCGCCCGCCAGCACGACCTTACCTAGACCATAAATCGCGGTCGTCGCCTGCGTATCGGTCGCCGTGGTGTCGTCGCGGTTCTCGATGTCGGGCGCGAGGATTTCGAGCAGGCCGTTACTGTCGGTCGCGCCAATCAGCGCGGTCGGGCCGACGTTCGTGACGGATTGCGTCGCATTGAGCGAGACGCTACCGCCGACAATCGCCCCCGTATTCTCAAGCGTGTTCGAGTGCGTCGTCAGCGTACCGCCCGCCGTCATCGCGCCGCTGTTGGCGATGTCGTTCGCGTTGATGTCGAGATTGTCGGTCGCCTCAAGCGCGCCGCCATTCGCGAACGTGCCGGGTAGCGTAAAGGAAAGGTCGTGACCGGCGTTGAACGCGAAACCGGCGGTCGGTGCGAAGTCGCCCTGTACATTGATTGCGACGTCGTTCGCCGCGCTATAGGCGCCGCCGCCCGTCAGCGTCGCCGCGTTGACGGTCAGGTTATGGGTCGCGCCGATCTGACCGTTCGTGTTCGTGATCGCGCCGGTCGTCGTGATCGCAACGTCACCGGTCGGACCGGCGAAACTGCCAATCACGCCGCCGCTGTTGTCGACGGTATTCGCCTGGACGTCGACGCTTGCGCCGCTGACCTGGCCGCCCTGCGTGTTGGAGAGGGCAGCGGTATTGACGGCGACGTCGCCGTTGCCCGTCACGCCGCCGCCGCTGTTGGTGATCTGGCTACCGCCCTGGACGGTTGTATTGCCTGTCCCGAGGTTGCTGACAAGGCCGTTCGTGTTGTCGATGGCGGCGGCCTGAACGCCGAGCGTACTCGTATCGCCCGCTGCGCCCGTACCGGACTGGATCTGGCCGTTCGTATTCGTCAGCGCGCCGCCGCCCGCGAGCGCCAGGGATGCAAGCGACCGTATCGCCCCCCGCGTATTGTTGATATTGCCCGCGACGCTCGCCGCGATATTGCCCTGCGCAGCGAATACGCCGCCCGCGTTATTCAGGCTCCCGGCCTGCGCCGCGATCTGGCCGGCAGTGATGATCTTTCCGCCGACGTTCGAGAGGGACCCTGAGCCGTTGCCCGGCGTGATCGTCAGCGTGCCTGTTCCTGCATGCGTAATCGTGCCGCCGTCGTTATCGAGCGTGGCAGGGGCCAGCGTCAGGTCCGTGCTGTTCGTCTGGAGCGTACCGCCGTTCGAGTTGTCGAGCGTATTGCTGACGTTGACGCTCATCGGCGACGCGCCATACTGCGTGATTGTGCCGCCGTGGTTCAGTAGGTCCGTGGCCGTCAGCGCGAGCTGGTTCGCCTCGATATCGCCGCCGCTATTGTCGAGCGTGGAGCCGATTGCGAGCGCGAGATCCGGTGCGACGATCGAGCCGCCGCTATTGGTCATTGACCCGCTCTGGATCGTCCCCTTCGAGGCCGCGCCGACCTCGCCGCCGTTATTGTTCAGCGATCCGCTCGCGAGGCTCAGATCGGCATTCGAGAGCAGCTTGCCGTTTGCATTGTTCAGCGCGCCGCCGACTGTCGCGGTCACGCCCGTCTGGCCGAGAACGAAGCCCGTCGCGTTGTCGAACGAGCTGGTCCCGGCGACGATCTTGCCGTTGCTCTGGATGGTACCGCCCGCGTTCGAGATTGACCCCGCGCCATTGCCCGCATCAAGCGTTAGCGTGCCGGTACCCGCGTGCGTAATCGTTCCGCTATCGTTGTCGAGGGTAGCGGGTGCAAGTGTCAGGTCCGTACTATTGGTCTGGATCGTGCCGCCCGCCGAATTGTCGAGCGTGCCGGATACCGCGACGGTCATCGGGCCGCGACCCGTTTGGGTAATCGTTCCCGCGTGATTAACGAGGTTTGCTGCGTTGAGCGAGACCTGCGCGGCCTGCGTCGCGCCCGAGCTGTTGTCGAGCGTCGTCGCGCTCGCGCTCACCGTCTGGCCTGCCGTAATCGAGCCGCCATTGTTGGTCAGTTTCGAACCGGCGTTCACCGTCGTATTGCCGGAAGCGCCGAGCGAGCCGCCGCTGTTATCGACCGATTGCCCGCTCACCTGGAGGTTCGTCTGCGCCGATACCGTGCCATGGTTGGCAATGCTCGCGCCTTGCAACGTGACGCCGCCATTGCCGCCGATGACGCCGCCCTGCGCGCCGGTCGCGGTTGTACCCGCCGCGTTCGTCAGCGCACCCGTCGTCGTGACCGACAGGCCGTCGCCGTTCAGTGACGTAATGCGGCCTGCGGTATTGTCGAGCGATGTTCCCGACACCGACAAACCGGCTGCGCTTTGCATCGTCCCCTGATTGTTCGCAATGGCGCCGCCGTTGACCTGCATCGCGCCCTGCGAGACCATCGAACCGGCCTGGTTTGCGAGCTGGCCGGATGCCTGCGCGATAAACGGACCTTGCGACGAAATATCACCGTTCTGGTTCGACAGGTTGCCCGCGTTGAGCGCGACGCTGCCGCCCGCCAGCGAGCCGTTGTCGTTATCAAGCATACCCGCCGCATTCGCCACGACCGAGCCGCCTGCGCTCGTCGTCGCGCCTGCGAGGTTCAGGTCGCCAGCGTTGGCCGTCAGCGACAGATTGCCGTTCGCCGCCGTCTCACTGCCCGCGAGATGGACGCCACTCCCCGAGAGGGCGGCATTACCGCCGGCTACATTCTTGCCGGTCGCCGTGAGCTGCCCGGTCGTCGAAACGTTGAGGTCGCCCGAGTTGGCGAGCGAGCCGTCGTTATTCACGCCCGCGCCGAGTATACCGGTCGACTCAAGGGACCCGGCATTAATGGCGGTGTTCCGCTGTGCCGCAAGCGTCCCGCTATGGGTCACCGCGCCCGTCGAGCCGATGGCAGTATTCTGCTGCGCGTAGACGGTCCCGGAATTCTGAACGCTCGCCGCGTTGACGCCAACGTTGCCCGTGGCGGTCATCGTGCCCGACTGGACAAGTTGCCCCGCAGTCGTCAGCGTCAGATCGCCAGCCTGCGCGGCAATCGTGCCGGCATTTGCCACCCCGACGCCGTATTCGTTGCTCGTCAGAACGATTCGATTCGCGTACATTCCGCCGAGCTGCGAGACGTCGATGGAGACGGCGGGGGGCGCTCCGCTACCGCCGACCGGTGTCGGCGTGAGGCTCGCGTAGTCGATATTGTTCGAGCCGGTTGTTACGTTCAGGGCATTCGCATAAATCGCCGCGTTGACCTGTACGGCACGTGCCAGAAGATCGACCTCATCGATATTTGATGCATTGAGGCCCGCGCCCTGGACGGTAATCGAGCCACCCGTTACGTTAAAGCCGGTCAGGTTGCCGCTACCGTCGATCAGCGGATTGCCAGTCGTTAAAATTCCTTTCGACGTATTGATAAAGCCGCCGCCGTCGATCACCAGGCCGGAAGAATCTGCTATGACGACAGCGGCGGTCTTCGCGCCCGCAACTTCCACATACCCTCTCAATAACGAGGGGTTGTTGCTGTTGACCTGATTAACGATAATCTTCGCGGCATCGTTCGGTCCGAAATTCGGATTGCCGGATATCTGCCCCGCGAGTTGCGTATTCACATTAACGGGCGAATTGTTCAGAATCGCGCCGCTCTTGCTTACGTCGAATTGTGAATATGTGTTAAGTGATACACCCGCACCCGAGGGTTTGTTCACGTTAACCTGGGGCAGGCCATTTGCCGTACTGATAGCGCTCGGCGCGTGCGCGCCCGACGGCACGATCTGCGCGTCGGAGAGAGCGGGAGCTGCCCCAAGCAGTACCAGCGCGGCAAACGCCGCGTGACGCATGGCGAAAAGCGTAATCGGTCGACGCGCGGGCGACGGCCCGGTTTGCCCTTGACCTGCACTATGCCCGATTGCTGTTTCTGCGACTGCGACGAGCATCCCCCGGAGCTTGCTAAAAAAAAGCCGGTAACAACGGTTATTCATTGCTTGTATTCGTAATTATGAATGAAGCTTCGGCTGTCGCGGAGCATTTTCCAAACGATTTACGACGAAAGGCCATGAAGGCAGATACGCGCCGCTTCCCGATTCGCTATAAGCGTGTGGCTGACGAGGTTATCAGCCAGAATAAAAATCACCATCAGATAAGTCTGAATTAATGTCAATCTGACAATATTTGATGGTTACCCGTTATTTCCCGGCCTCCCTGTCATCAAGAGTCGTCAGTATCTGATCTGGCAGGCTATTGAAAAACCTCTCGCACCGGTCACCCATGCGTAAGAGGTAAACGTTGAAAAAAAGAATCGAGCAAACCTGAGGCAGAAACGATGCGCGGAGCGGATGGCTACACCGAGTCGATGTTCACCGTGACGAAGCTGGATGACTTCGTGCCGGCAAACCATCCTTTGCGGCCTATTCGGACGTGGCTGAACGAAGCGCTCAAGCGCATGGACGTGGTGTTCACGCGCAGGTACGAGAGCGACGCGAAAGGCGGTCGTCCGAGCATCGCGCCGGAGAAGCTGATTCGCGCGTTGTTGCTCCAGGTGCTGTACTCGATTCGCAGTGAACGCATGCTGATGGAACAGATTTCGTACAACATGCTGTTCCGATGGTTTGTCGGCCTGGCGATGGACGACGCGGTGGGGGACCACTCGACGTTCAGCAAGAACCGCGAGCGACTGATGGCCCATGACGTCATCGTGGGCCTGTTCAATGAAACGGTCGAGATAGCGCACGCACGCGGCCACCTGTCGGGCGAGCACTTTAGCGTAGACGGCACATTGATCCAGGCATGGGCTGGACAGAAGAGTTTCGTGCGCAGGGACAAGTCTGACGACGAGACCCCACCGGATGGCGGTACCCGCTCGAAGGAGAGCTGGCACGGCGAGAAGCGCAGCAACGAAACGCATGAGTCGAGCACGGATAGTGAAGCGCGGCTGTTTCGCAAGAGCCGCTGAACTGGGGCGCTGCTGTGCTACGTCGGCCACGTGCTGACTGACAACCGGCATGGCCTGGTGGTGAACGCCCAGGTGACGCAGGTCAACGGTACGGCTGAGCGCGATGCCGCGGCCGACATGCTTGCCGATGCTGCGCGTCTGGCCGATACGCCCATCACAGTCGGTGCCGACAAGAATTACGACACGGCGGGATGTGTCGCCACGTGCCGCATGCATCGCGTCACGCCGCACGTTGCGTAGAACGACGGCCGAGCGGGTGGTTCGGCAATTGACGGACGCACAACCCGCTGGGCCGGCTACGCGATCAGTCAACGCAAGCGCAAATGCATTGAACAGGTGTTTGGTTGGGGCAAGACCGTTGGCCGGATCCGTCAGGCGGTGTATCGCGGTCGTGAGCGGGTCGAGCAGTTGTTCATGCTCACGCAGGCGGCCTATAACCTCACGCGCATGCGAACGCTCGCCGGGAAAACGGCATAGAAGCGCAAATCGATGAGGAGACGGCATTGATTCCACCTGAATTAAGAATTCTCGGCATCAAATCGGCATGAAGCCGAACCGGCGCAACGGCTTACTCGAATGCCGGGCCGTGCGTCAGCGAGGGTTATTTCAACAGCCTGCTAGAGCCCCAACCGGCGGGGCTTTGAGGGCAATTTCAGCCTTGACCGAAATTAGTTATATAGAGACAGCTTGCAAGCACGCGGTCGAAGGGATCACGAAATCGGCCGCGCTCGAAGCCGCGTCGTCCGGCGTGCGCGTGAACGCGGTCGCGCCGGGGCCGACCGATACCGGCATGCTCGACCGCTTCACCGGCAGCGCGGAGCGCAAGGCGGGCCTCGCTGCGCAGGTGCCGCTCGGCCGCGTCGGCCGGCCCGACGAAGTGGCGCGCGCGATCGTGTTCGTCGCGTCGGATGCCGCGTCGTTCATCAGCGGGCAGATCATCAGCGTCGATGGCGCGAAGTCGGCGGGGTGAACCGTTCCGCTGCCTGCGCAGGGTTTCGCGGGCGCTGAACGGTGCGGCATCGCATCCGACACCGTATTCGCCGTTCTGGCGGCGGCATCGACGCCGCGGCCTGCTGCCATCGTTCCCACTCTCCAGCCGCCGTCACGCGAGTGCTGTAGCATGTCCTGCATCGCCCGGATGTGCCGCGTTACCGCGCTGCCCGTCGCGATAACGCATGCGCAAACGCACGCGGAAATGGCCGGCGTCCCCGTGCAGCGCGCGGACGGCCCGGCCCGCTCATCCAGGAGAACGTCGATGCCCAGTCAAGCCACGAACACCAGCCGCCCCGTGAAGATTCCCGGCCCCGATCATCCGATCACGATCGCGCGTCATCCGAAACGGGTCGTCGTCACTGTCGCCGGCAAGGTCGTCGCCGACACGCGCAACGCGCTCGCGCTGCGCGAGGCCAGTTATCCGGCCGTGCTGTACATCCCGCGCGAGGACGCGGACATGACGCTGTTCGAACGCACCGATCACGCGACCTACTGCCCGTACAAGGGCGACTGCACGTATTACTCGATTCCGGCCGGCGGCGCGCGCTCGGTCAACGCGGTGTGGACGTACGAGCACGCGTACGAGGCGGTGTCGCCGATTCGCTCGTATCTCGCGTTCTATCCGGATCGCGTCGATGCGATCGACGAGCGCGACGACGACGCGCCCGCGCACTGAACCGCGCATTCCCAGGGGGATGGCGATGGGCACGCCCGCGTTCGACGACCTTCCCGCGCCGCTCACGCGCATCGACACGCGGCCGCTGTTCGTGATGCGGCTCGACGTGAAGCCGATCGTCGTGGTCGGCGATACGCCGGGGCCGTTCCGGCGCGTCGGCATCGTGCCGTCGGGCACGTTCGCGGGCGAACGGCTCGCGGGCACGGTGCTCGACGGCGGCAGCGACTGGCAGACGGTGCGCGACGACGGCAGCACGACGCTCGACGTGCGGCTCGTGCTGCGCACCGGCGACGGCGTGCATGTCGCGATGTCGTATCGCGGCGTGCGGCACGGCGACCCTGACGTGATCGGCCGGCTCGAACGCGGCGAGGCCGTCGATCCGGCGAGTTACTACTTCCGCATCGCGCCGCAGTTCGAGGCGCCGGCCGGGCCTTATGCGTGGCTGAACCGGATCGTCGCGGTCGGCGCCGGACACCGGTTCGCGGGCGGCCCGGTGTACAGCGTGTTCGAGGTGTTGTGACCGGGGTGCTGCGCTGCCGGCGATGCGTTCGCGTGCCACAATGCGCGACCTTGCGACCGCATCAGCGCGCATCGACGCGCATTGACCATTAACGGAACCCACACGATGCAGCTTCTCGACCACGTTTCGATCGCCGTCCCCGACATCGACGCCGCGCGCGTGTTTTACGACGCGATCATGCAGCCGCTCGGCGCGACCAAGGTCTACGACCGCGCGGACGCGATCGGCTACGGCGAACGCTGCAACGCGGCCGATACGGCGTCGACGTGCGTCGCGATCTATCCCGATCCCGCGCCGGTCGCGGCGAACCGGCGGCACTGGTGCTTCAAGGCGGCCTCGCGCGCGCACGTCGATGCGTTTTTCGCGGCGGGCCTCGCGGCCGGCGGACGGTCGGACGGCGAGCCGGGGCTGCGGCCGCACTACCATCGCGATTACTACGCGGCGTTTCTCGTCGATCCGGCCGGCAATCGCGTCGAGGCGGTGTGTCACGCGGCGGTGTGAAGGTCCGATTGGCGCGCGCGGCATCAGCACGGGCGAGTGGCGGATGCAAAAGGCCGTCGCAATGCGGCGCGCGGCACAGTGACGGTTGCGCAGGGTGGTCGATCAGGTTCGATCATGCGCGCCGTGCAGCCGCCGCGATTTCTCGTTAAATGCCGCTTTCTGCCGCCGACCAAACCCATCCACGCGCTGACCGCGTCAGCACCACGCGCGCGAGCGGCGCGACTTCGATTCGAAACATCGCGTGATCCGGCGCGCCGAGCGCATGCGCGACCGCCGCGCGAATCACGGCCGCATGCGTGATCGCGAGCATGTCGTCGCCGGATGCGTTCAGCCCATCGAGCCACGCGCCGACGCGCACCGCAACGTCCGCCAGCGACTCGCCGCCATGCGCCGCGAACCGCGGATCGCACAGCCATGCGTCAATCTCGGTGGCCGCGACGTCCTTGATCGCGCGGCCACGCCACGTTCCGTAATCGACGTCCGCGAGCGCCGCTTCGGTTGCCGCATCGACGCCGCACGCGTCGGCCGTCTGCCGCGCGCACGCGGCCGGGCTGCGCAGCACGGTCGTGCGGGCGCGCAGCCGAAACCCGCGCGCGAAACCGGCGGCCTCTTCGAGGCCGCGCGGGTCGAGCGGATCGTCGTCGGGAAAGCGGCCCGACCGCATCGCGGCGGTGGCAGGGTGGGCGAGCAGGCAGAGGCGCATCGTCGTCGTCAAGGCATCGAAGGAGAAAGGCGGGGTGCAGCCGCCCGATTCTGCCCGATTCTGCAATCCGCGTTTCGCGCGTAGAATCCTGCCGGTACGGAGTGCGGAAGCCGGTGCGAAACCGGCGCGGTCGCGCCACTGTGACCGGCTGGCAACAACAGCCGGAAGTCAGACCCACCTTCGTCCACCCTTTCGATCGACTATCGGGGCGCGGAAACCCCAGGGAGATATCCACGATGAATGACACCGTTTTCCAGCCGGTCGCCGAACCGGCGCCGATCCCGCTGCGCGAGCTGCTGCCCTGGGCTGTGTTCGGCGGCCTGATGCTGCTGCTCGCCATCTACTTCGTCGGCGCCGAACAGGGCGCGACGTCGATTTTTCCGGGCATGTACGTGCACGAGTTCGTGCACGACGGCCGCCATCTGCTCGGCTTCCCCTGTCACTGACGCGGAGGCGTTCATGGTCGGAAAACTGTTGATACGCGGGATGCTTGCGGGCATCGCCGCGGGGCTGCTCACGTTCGGCTTCGCGAAGCTGGCCGGCGAGCCGCAGGTCGATCGCGCGATCGCGTTCGAAGAGAAACTCGACGCCGCGAAAGGCGAAGCGCCCGAGCCCGAACTGGTGAGCCGCCCCACCCAGGCCGGCATCGGCCTCGCGACCGGCGTGCTCGTGTACGGCGCGGCGATCGGCGGGCTGTTCTCGCTCGTGTTCGCGTACGTGCACGGCCGCGCGAGCCGGCTCGGCGCGCGCTCGCTTGCCGCGTGGCTGGCGCTTGCCGCGTTCGTGTCGATTGCGATCGTGCCGGCGCTCAAGTATCCGCCGAACCCGCCATCGGTCGGCGACCCCGACACGATCGGCTACCGGACCGGATTGTTCTTCCTGATGGTCGCGGTGTCGATCGCGGCGACGGTGTTCTCGCTGAAGCTGCGCCGCCATGCGGTCGCGCGCTTCGGCGCATGGAACGGTTCGATCGTCGCCGGCCTCGTGTTCATCGCGATCATCGTGGCGGTGCAGCTTGCGCTGCCGGTGATCGACGAAGTGCCGGCCGCGTTCCCGGCGACGCTGCTGTGGAAGTTCCGCACCGTCGCGATCGGCATGCAGGCGATCATGTGGACCACGATCGGCCTGCTGTTCGGCGCGCTGGCCGAGCGCGTGCGCCTGCCCGGCGCGCGGCCCGTCGCCGCCGCGCGTCACGCCTGAGCGTGACGTTCGTCCGCGCGGAACGGCTTCGCTGCCGTTCCGCGCGCGTCTCCTGTTTTTCCCGCTTCGCCTTCCGATGACCGATTCCGTTTCGAGCGCGGTGCCGCGCGGCACGCTGATGATCCAGGGCACCACGTCCGACGCGGGCAAGAGCACGCTGGTGGCGGGCCTGTGCCGGCTCGCGCGCCGCGCGGGCGCGCGCGTCGCGCCGTTCAAGCCGCAGAACATGGCGCTCAACAGCGCGGTGACCGCGGACGGCGGCGAGATCGGCCGTGCGCAGGCGTTGCAGGCGCTCGCGGCCGGCATCGACGCGCACACCGACCTGAACCCGGTGCTGCTGAAGCCGACGAGCGACCGCGGCGCACAGGTGATCGTGCACGGCCGCGCGCGGATGAACCTGCAGGCGCGCGCGTATCACGACTACAAGCCGGTCGTGTTCGATGCGGTGCTCGAATCGTATGCGCGGCTGCGACAGCAGTACGACACGATCTTCGTCGAAGGCGCGGGCAGCCCGGCCGAAGTGAACCTGCGCGCGAACGACATCGCGAACATGGGTTTCGCGGAAGCCGTCGATTGCCCGGTGCTGCTGGTCGCGGACATCGACCGCGGCGGCGTGTTCGCGCACCTGGTCGGCACGCTCGAATGCCTGTCCGCGAGCGAGCGCGAGCGGATCGCCGGGTTCGTCATCAACCGCTTTCGCGGCGATCCCGCGCTGCTGAAGCCGGGTCTCGACTGGCTCGAAGCGCGCACCGGCAAGCCGGTGCTCGGCGTCGTGCCGTATCTGCACGGGCTGACGCTCGACGCGGAGGACATGCTGCCGGGCGTCGCGCGCAGCGGCGCGCAGGCGGATGGGCCGGTGCTGAAGGTGATCGTGCCGGCGTTGCCGCACATCAGCAACCATACGGACTTCGATCCGCTGCGCGTGCATCCGCAGGTCGATTTCAGCTACGTGCGGACCGGCGTCGCGCCGCCGCCAGCGGATCTCGTGATCCTGCCCGGCTCGAAGAACGTGCGCGGCGATCTCGACTGGCTGCGCGCGAACGGCTGGGACGATGCGCTGCGGCGGCATCTGCGTTATGGCGGCCGCGTGATCGGCATCTGCGGCGGTTTGCAGATGCTCGGGCGCGAGGTCGCGGACCCGCACGGCGTCGAAGGCGAGCCGGGCGCGAGCGACGGCTTCGGATGGCTCGACTACCGGACCGTGCTTACGCAGCGCAAGGCGTTGCGGAACGTGCGCGGCGCGTTGACGTTCGCGGATGCGCCGGCCGTGGCGGGGTACGAGATTCATATGGGCGAGACGGAGGGGCCGGCGTTGGCGAAGCCGGTTTTGTCGCTGGCTGGTTCCGACGCGGGCGACGCGGCTCGGCCCGATGGCGCGCTGTCCGACGACGGACAGATTCTCGCGACCTATGTGCATGGGCTGTTCGACAGTCCGGACGCCTGCGCGGCGCTGCTCGAATGGGCGGGGTTGAGCGGCGCGCAGACGGTCGATTATCCGGCGCTGCGCGAGGCGTCGCTGGAGCGGCTGGCGGATACGCTGGCGGAGAGTCTCGATGTGCCGCGGATTTATGACGCGATTGGGCGTGGGGTAGCGAAGGCTTGACCGGTCGAGTCGGGTTCGCGTCGTTCGACGGCCTGAACCGCTGTGATTGCGCGAGATAGAACGGCGTGGTTTTGCCAAACCAGGCCCCCCCTCAAAACGCGTGCCCCCCAAACATCCCCGCCGCAAACGCCGGATTCGACGGCCAGTACCCGTGCATATAAGTCGCGACAATCGACCCATGCACATACACCGCTTCCCCGTCCGCGCCGCGCTGCGGCCGCGTGGCCGTCGCGACCGGCTCAAGCGGCGTCGTGATCTTCGAGTAGTGGAACGTATGCCCGGTCAGCACGCCATGACGTCCTTCGACCTGTTGCATCCCGAGCGCCGCGAGCCGCTTCTGCATCGCGCCGACGCCGGGCAGCAGCCCGAGCATCGGCGTGCGTTCGCCATCCTGATCGACGAGCGCATCGAGCAGATACAGCATCCCGCCGCATTCCGCGACCACCGGCTTATGAGCCGCGACATGCGCGCGAATCGCCTCGGCGCTGCGCGCATTGCGCGCGAGCGCAGCCGCATGAAGCTCCGGATATCCGCCCGGCAGATAAAGCGCATCGGCATCGCCGGGCAACGGCTCGTCCGCCAGCGGCGAAAAACATTCGACCCGCGCGCCTAGCGTTTCGAGCAGCGCAAGATTCGCCGGATAGATGAACGAAAACGCCGCATCGCGCGCCACCGCGATCCGCTTGCCGTCCAGCAGTCTCGGCAGCGCCGCGCGCGGCGGCGCGTCGAAGTCGAGCGCGGGCGGCAGCGCCGCGAGTCCCGTGCCGGCCAGCGCATCGGCGACGCGATCGAGCCTCGCATCGAGGTCGCCGATCTCGGCGGCCTGATGCAGGCCCAGATGGCGATCCGGCAGTTCGATGTCGTCCGCGCCCGCGATATGCCCGCACCAGCGCAGCGCGGGCGGCAGCGCATCGCGCAGCAACTGCGCGTGATACGCGCTGCCGACGCGGTTCGCGAGCACGCCGTAGAACGGCACGCCGGGTCTGAACTGCGCGAGCCCGAACGCGACCGCGCCGAACGTCTGCGCCATCGACTTCGCGGTGATCACCGCGAGCACCGGAATGCCGAACGCGGCCGCGAGGTCCGCGCTCGACGGCGTGCCGTCGTAAAGGCCCATCACGCCTTCGACGAGGATCAGGTCCGCGTCCCCGGCCGCTTCCGCGAGCAGCGTCCGGCAGCCCGCCTCGCCGACCATCCACAGATCGAGCGAATACACCGGCGCGCCGCTCGCGCGCGCGAGGATCGTCGGGTCGATGAAGTCGGGGCCGGTCTTGAACACGCGCACGCGCCGCCCAAGCCGCCGATGCAGCCGCGCGAGCCCCGCGGTGATCGTGGTCTTGCCCTGGCCGGAAGCGGGCGCGCTGACGAACAGCGCCGGACACGACGCCATCGCTCAGAACTCCACGCCGCGCTGCGCCTTCACGTGCTGCTCGCGGTACGGGTGCTTGATCGCGCGCATCTCGGTCACGAGGTCGGCGGCTTCGATCAGCGCGTCGGGCGCGTGCCGGCCGGTCACGACGACGTGCAGCATCGCGGGCCGCGCGGTCAGCACCGCGAGCACTTCGTCGAGCGGCAGGTAGTCGTACTTCAGCACGGTGTTCAGCTCGTCGAGGATCACCATCTGATAGTCGCCGCTTTCGATCATCCGGCGCGCCTCGTCCCAGCCCTTGCGCGCGGTCGCGATGTCGGCGTCGCGGTTCTGCGTGTTCCACGTATAACCGTCGCCCATCGTCACGAAATCGCAGGTCGCGACGCTGCCGAGAAAATCGCGTTCGGCCGTATGCAGCGCGCCCTTGATGAACTGCACGACGCCGAGCCGCATGCCGTGTCCGAGCACGCGCACGGCCATCCCGAACGCGGCGGTGCTCTTGCCCTTGCCGGTGCCGGTGTTGACGATCAGCAGCCCCTTTTCGACGGTCGCCTCCGACTGCTTTTTTTCGTGGCCTTCGCGGCGGCGCTGGGTCATTCGTTGATGCGATTCGGGATCGGTCTTCATGAAGCGGGGTCCTGTTGACGGGGAGAGGGCGACGGCGTTTCGTTCGCGTCGGCGGCGCAGGCGATGGCGACCGCGACCGCGACGCCGTCGCGGACGGTCTTCGCGACGATCAGTCGTCCGTCGCGGCCGGCCGCGAGCAGCGCGCACGGCTCGCAGACGCCGTCGATTCCGAAGCGCGCGCGGGTCGCGGCGGACGGCGCGGCGAGCGGATGCGACGCGCAGAACGCGGCAATGGCCTCGCGGCTGAACGTGCGCAGCGGCAGCGCATGCGACGCGCAGAATTCGACGAGGCCAGGCTCGCGCGCCTTGTCCGCGACGGTCGCGAGCGCCGCGACTGTATCGAGGCCGCGTGCGCCCAGCGCCGCGCGCACCGCGTCGCCGATCTGCGCGGCGGTGCTGTCGCGCCGGCAGCCGATGCCGATCGTCAATCCGTTCATGGTGCTTCGTCGTGTTGCGTTCGTCGCGCGCCGGCGGCCGTGGAAACCCGACGCCGACGCACGGAGCCGCCGCGCGGCGCGCATACGATACACGCGTTCGCAGCGGCCCGCCAGCGCGGCTTCCTTGACGATCGTCGCCGGCCCGGCCTACACTCGCATCCACTCTGGTGCCTGCGCGCGCGGCGTTCCGCGCGCGCGGTTAAACGGGAAACAGGACGCTCCGATCCGCCTCACGGCCATTCGGGCCAACCTGTGCTGCCCCCGCAACGGTTCAGCGAACGCGTCGCCCTGCGCGATGCACAACCCGCTTCCCGTCCGCGCGCCTCGCGCGGGACGTTCGGCCACTGCGCGACGAAGTGCGCGCGGGAAGGCGAAGCGGCGTTTTCGCCAGCCCGGATACCGGCCAGACAGGAGGAGCAGGCGCTGCGGGGATGCGGCGCCTCGTCCACGACTTCATGGCTTCATTGCGTTTTCGGCCGCACGATGCACGCCGCAAACGCAGCCTTTCCGTCCCCGTAGCCGTTTTCCCGTTCGCGCGGATGCGCGCCCGCTGCCTGCCGTTTTCGACCGGCCGGCGCGGGCAGCCGACGTCGCGCGCGGGTTTCCTTCATCAACGGAGCGACCATGCGAGCCCCGATGCGCAAGATCCCCGTCACGGTCGTGACGGGTTTTCTCGGCAGTGGCAAGACCACGCTGCTGCGGCACATTCTTCAGAACGCAGGCGACCTGCGGATAGCGGTGATCGTCAACGAGTTCGGCGAACTCGGCATCGACGGCGAGATCCTGCGCGGCTGCGGGATCGGCTGCGACGACGACGGCCGCGAGGTCGAAGGGCAACTGTACGAACTCGCGAACGGCTGTCTGTGCTGCACGGTGCAGGAGGAGTTTTTCCCGGTGATGGAGCAACTGGTCGAGCGGCGCGATGCGATCGACCACGTGCTGATCGAGACGTCCGGCCTCGCGCTGCCGAAGCCGCTGGTGCAGGCGTTCAACTGGCCGTCGATCCGCAACAGCTTCACCGTCGATTCGGTCATTACCGTCGTGGACGGCCCGGCCGCCGCGAGCGGCCAGTTCGCGGACGATCCGCACGCGGTCGATGCGCAGCGCCGCGCCGACCCGAACCTCGACCACGAATCGCCGCTGCACGAACTGTTCGAAGACCAGTTGGGCGCGGCGGACCTGGTGATCCTGAACAAGACCGATCAGCTCGACGAAACGCAGCAGCAGGCAGTCGAACAACTGATCGCGGCCGAAGTGCCGCCGCAGGTGAAGATCGTGCGCGCGCAGCGCGGGCAACTCGACCTGCACACGCTGCTCGGCCTTGGCGCGGCGTCCGAGGAGACGATCCATCTGCGCGTCGATCATCACGGTTCCGCCGACGATCCCGACCACGATCATCATCACGACGACTTCGACTCGGTCGTCGTCGAAGCGGACGTGCGCTCGCGCGACGCGATCGTCGCCGCGTTGCAGGCGGTCGTCGCGCAGCACACGATCTATCGCGTGAAGGGTTTCGCGGCGCTGCCCGACGCGCCGATGCGGCTCGTCGTGCAGGGCGTCGGCCAGCGGTTCGACAGTTATTTCGACCGCCGCTGGCAGGACGGCGAAACCCGCAACAGCCGCTTCGTGCTGATCGGCGAGGACCTCGACCGCGCGACGCTGCAACGCGCGCTCGACGCCGCGCTCGGCGTCGAAACACAACCGGTTTAAGCCGCGATGCATCTGTTGCGCACGGTGCCGGGCGGGTTCGTCGACGACACCGAAGGCGTCGTGCGGATCGACCAGCGCCCGGCCGACATCGTCGTGCTGAGTTCGGCGGACACGACGCTGTCGCTGCTCGCGAGCGTTGCGCCGCGCCTCGGTGCGGGTTTTCCGTCGATCCGGCTCGCGAACGTCACGTTCCTGCGCCAGCCGGCGTCCGTCGATTTTTACGTGGACGACGTGTTGCAGCACGCGCGCGCGGTGATCGTCGACCATCTCGGCGGCGAGAGCTACTGGCCTTATGGGATCGAGCAGGTGGTCGCGCTCGCGCAGCGCCGGCAGCAGACGCTCGCGATGTTCTCCGGCGATCTTCAGGAGGACCCGCACCTGCTCGCGCGCAGCACCGCCGACGCGGACCTGTGCCGGCAGTTGTGGCGTTATCTGCGCGAAGGCGGCCCGCAGAACGCGGAAGCGTTCCTGCGCTGCATCGCGCACCGCGTGTTCGGCTTCGGCGCGGAGCCGCCGCCGCCGCGCGCGTTGCCGGCCGCGACGCTGTATCACCCGGCGCACGACACGCCGACGATCGCGGACTGGCAGGCGCGCTGGCGCGCCGGCGCGCCGGTCGCCGCGATCCTGTTCTACAAGGCGCATTTGCAGGCCGCGAACACTGCGGCGTTCGACGCGCTGATCGATGCGCTCGACGCGGAAGGCATCAACCCGCTGCCGGTCGCGATCACGTCGCTGAAGGATGCGTTGAGCCGCGCGGTCGTGCAGGAATTGTGCGCCGCGCACGATGTGGGGCTGGTGCTGAACACGACCGCGTTCGCGGTGTCGTCGCCGGACGATCCGGAAACGTTCGAACTCGCCGGCGACGCGCCGGTGTTGCAGGTGATCCTGAGCGGCGGCAATCGCGACGCGTGGCTGAAGGACAACCACGGGCTGAGTTCGCGCGACATCGCGATGCACGTCGCGCTGCCGGAGGTGGACGGCCGCATCGTCACGCGCGCGATCAGCTTCAAGGGGCTCGCGTACCGCTGCCCGCATACCGAGGTGGACGTCGTCCGTTACCAGCCGGACGCGGAGCGCGTGCGTTTCGTCGCGGAACTGGCGCGGCGCTGGTGCCGGTTGCGCCAGGCCGCGAATGCGGACAAGAAACTCGCGCTGATTCTTGCGAACTATCCGGTCAGCGAAGGGCGGATCGGCAACGGCGTCGGGCTCGATACGCCGGCGTCGGCGCTCGCGATTCTCGCGATGCTGCGCGACGCCGGTTATCGCACCGACGCGCTGCCCGCCGACGGCGACGCGCTGCTGCGCACGCTGACCGAAGGCGTGACGAACGATCCGGCCGTGCGCGATCTGCGGCCCGCGTTGCAGAGCCTGTCGCTCGACGATTACGCGGACTATGCGTCGCGTCTGCCGGCCGGCGTGCTCGACGCGGTGACGCGCCGCTGGGGACCGCCGCACGCGGACCCGACCGTGCGGCGCGGCCGCTTCATGATTGCGGGCTGGCGCTGCGGGCATCTGTTCGTCGGCATCCAGCCGCCGCGCTCCCGCGAACTGAACGACTACGCGAGTTACCACGACGCGGAACTCGTGCCGCCGCACGCCTATCTTGCGTTTTACTTCTGGCTGCGGCACCGGTTCGGCATCGACGCGGTGGTGCACGTCGGCAAGCACGGCAACCTCGAATGGCTGCCGGGCAAGAGCGTCGCGTTGAGCAGCGAGTGCTGGCCCGACCTGATTCTCGGGCCGCTGCCGCATCTGTACCCGTTCATCGTGAACGATCCCGGCGAGGGCAGCCAGGCGAAGCGGCGCGCGCAGGCGGTCATCATCGATCACCTGATGCCGCCGCTGACGCGCGCCGAAAACTACGGTCCGTTGCAGGACCTCGAACGTCAGGTGGACGAATACTACGACGCGCTGATGGTCGATCCGCGCCGCGCGAAGCTGCTGAGGCGCACGATCCTCGCGACGATCGTCGAACACCGGCTGCACGACGAACTGAGCGTCGCGGAACCGAATGGACAGGACGCGGAGGACGAACTGCTGACGCGCGTCGATGCGTGGCTGTGCGAGCTGAAGGAAGCGCAGATCCGCGACGGGCTGCATACGTTCGGGCAATCGCCGCAAGGCGTGCAGCGGCGCGACACGTTGCTCGCGCTCGCGCGTTTTCCGGTCGGCGACGGGCGCGGGCGCAACGCGAGCCTGATCGATGCGCTCGCGCTCGATCTCGGCGTCGGGCAGCGGTTCGATCCGCTGTCGCCGGACTGGTCGGCCGAGTGGACCGGGCCGAGGCCCGACGCGCTGCTGCGCGTCAGCGACGCGCCGTGGCGGCACAACGGCGATACGCGCGAGCGGCTTGAACTGCTCGCGGCGGAACTGCTGGATGCGTTGTGCGATGCGGATGACGCGAGTTCGACCGATGCCGCGCGGCCGCTTGCGGCCGCGCTCGAACGAACGGCGCTCGAACGAACGGCGCTCGAACGAACGGCGCTCGAACGAACGGCGCTCGAACGAACGGCGCTCGAACGAACGGCGCTCGAACGAACGGCGCTCGAACGAACGGCGCTCGAACGAACGGCGCTCGAACGAACGACGCTCGAACGAACAAAGCTCGACCGCACCGCGCCAGTCCTCGGCCGCCTGCGCACCGACGTGCTGCCGCGCCTCGACGCCTGCGGCGAGCAGGAAATGACCCAGTTGCGCCGCGGCCTCGAAGGCCGTTTCGTGCCGCCGGGGCCGAGCGGTTCGCCGTCGCGCGGCCGGCCGGACGTGCTGCCGACCGGCCGCAACTTCTATTCGGTCGATACGCGCGCGATCCCGACCCAGGCCGCGTGGGCGCTCGGCCTGAAGTCCGCACAGCAACTGATCGAACGTCATCTGCAAGAACACGGCGACTATCCGCGCGCGGTCGGCCTGTCGGTGTGGGGCACCGCGACGATGCGCACCGGCGGCGACGACGTCGCGCAGGCGCTCGCGCTGATCGGCGTGCGGCCGAAGTGGGCGCCCGGCAGCCATCGCGTGACCGACTTCGAGATCCTGCCGATCGCCGCGTTCGACCGGCCGCGGATCGACGTGACGCTGCGCGTGTCCGGCTTTTTCCGCGACGCGTTTCCGAACGTGATCCATCTGTTCGACGCGGCCGTGCAGGCGGTGGCCGAACTCGACGAGCCCGACGACGTGAACCCGATCCGCGCGCGCGTGCGGCGCGAGCGCGACGACTGGATCGCGAAGGGGCTGTCCGCCGACGACGCGCGCCGCCGCGCGGGCTGGCGCGTGTTCAGCGCGCGGCCCGGCGCGTATGGCGCAGGCTTGCAGGAGATCGTCGACGGCGGCCGCTGGCAGACCGACGCGGACCTCGCCTCCGCGTATCACGCATGGGGCGGTTATGCGTACACGCAGCAGCAGTCCGGCGAAGACGCGCGCGACGCGTTCGGCGTGCGGCTCGCGGCGATCGACGTGGTGCTGCACAACCAGGACAACCGCGAGCACGACGTGCTCGATTCGAACGACTACTACCAGTTCCACGGCGGGATGGCCGTCGCGGTGCGGCACTTCGCGGGCGCGCAGCCGACGCTCTATCACGCGGACCACAGCAACCCGGCCGCGCCGGCGATCCGTCCGCTGACCGAGGAGATCGCGCGCGTGATCCGCTCGCGCGTCGTGAACCCGAAGTGGCTCGACGGCGTGAAGCGGCACGGCTACAAGGGCGCGGCGGAAATCGCCGCGACCGTCGATTATCTGTACGGCTACGATGCGACCGCGCGCGTCGTCGCCGATCATCAATATGCGCTGGTCGCAAACGCGTATCTGAACGACGCCGACACGCGCGCGTTTCTCGAACGGCACAATCCGCATGCGCTGCACGGCATCTGCGAACGGCTGCTCGAAGCGATGCAGCGCGGGTTGTGGCAGTCGCCGGGCGACTATCGCGCGCAGATCGAACAGCATCTGATCGCAGCCGAACAGCGTATCGAGGGAGCACCTTCATGACCGTATCGTCCGGCGGCAACCGGCCGGTGTTTCCGTTCGCGGCGCTGATCGGTCAGCCCGCGTTGCAGCAGGCGCTGCTGCTCGCGGCGATCGATCCGGGGATCGGCGGCGTGCTCGTCAGCGGGCCGCGCGGCACCGCGAAATCGACGGCGGCGCGCGCGCTCGCCGAACTGCTGCCGGAAGGGCGTTTCGTCACGCTGCCGCTCGGCGCGAGCGAGGACCGGCTGATCGGCACGCTCGACATCGAAAGCGCGCTGCGCGAGGGTTCGGTGCGCTTCTCGCCGGGGCTGCTCGCGCAGGCGCATCGCGGCGTGCTGTACGTCGACGAAATCAATCTGCTGCCGGACGCACTGGTCGACGTGCTGCTCGACGCCGCCGCGAGCGGCGTGAACACGATCGAGCGCGACGGCATCTCGCACAGTCACGATGCGCGTTTCGTGCTGATCGGCACGATGAATCCGGAAGAGGGCGAACTGCGGCCGCAACTGCTCGACCGCTTCGGGCTGATGGTCGAACTGGAGAACTGTTTCGATCCGCAGGTGCGTCGCGACATCGTGAACGCGCGGCTCGAATTCGACGCGGACCCGCAGCGGTTCAGCGACCGCCATGCGCCGCAACGCGACGACTACGTGCGGCGCATCGAGGCGGCGCGCGCCGTGTTGCCGGCGCTTCGGTTCGACGATGCGGTGCATCGGCGGGTCGGGCAGTGGTGCATCGAGGCCGCCGTCGATGGCTTGCGCGCGGACCTCGTGATGCTGCGTGCGGCGCGCGCGTTGGCCGCTTACGAGCAGGCGTCGTCGATCACGCCCGCGCATGTGGACCGCGTGGCCGATGCGGTGCTGAAGCATCGACGGCGCGCGGAAGGCAAGCCGCAGCCGGACGACGGCGAGGGGGCTTCGCGCGACGAATCGCGTGACACGACATCCCCGCAGCCGCCGCACGACGGCAAGACCGCACCACAGACGGCCGACGAAAGCGACTGGGGTTATCTGCCGCCGGAACCGGCCGGCATCGACCCGGTGAAAGGCGTCGTCCCGCTCGCCGCAAAAAAACGCTGAGCCATCGGGACGGCGCCGCCGCCGGTTCGACCGGCGGTTTCCGATGGCCGCAGCGACAGGGCGCGGGTTTGCCGACGCGCGGCGATGCACGACGAGGCGCACGCAGCGGCGCGCGCCGCATCGCATGGCCGCCGACGCTCGCGGCGAAGCGCGCGCAGCCGTTCGACGTTTCGCATCTGCGTTTCAGGCCCGAAATCCCGCGCGGCGGCGCGCTGCATTGTTTCGTGCTCGACTGTTCGGGGTCGATGATGAGCGGCCGGCAACTCGCGCATGCGAAAGGACTGCTCGTTGCATTGTTCGACCAGGTGGGCGCATCGCGCGACGACGCGGTTTTGATCTGCTTCGGCGGCGCGCGCGCGGATGTGCGTTTCGGTCCGGCGATTCCGCGCTGGTGGAACGAACGCTGGCTGGAGCCGATCGGCGGCGGGGGCGGCACGCCGCTCGCGCACGGCATCCGCGCGGCGCGCACGGTGCTCGCGCGCGCGGCGAGACGGCGGCCCGCGCAGCAACGCTGGTTATGGCTGCTGACGGACGGACGCAGCGCGGACCGTCCGGCGCGTCCGCTCGAAGCGGACCGCACGGTGCTGGTCGATTTCGAGCGCGGCGCGGTCCGGCTCGGCCGTTGCGCGGCGCTCGCCGACGCCTGGGACGGCCTCTATCTCACGCCGGACGATCTGCTGGGTTAGCGTTGCCGTTGCCGTCGTCTGGATCGCCAGGATACCAGCGCGGCGTGTAGATCCACTCGCGCTGCCCCGGATAAACGACCTTGCGCGTCTGCGACGACCCGACGATCACCATCGTCCGCATATCGACCTGGTCGGCGCGCAGCGCGCCGAGCGGGGTCGTCGTCAGCATCGCGCCGGGGCGGCCGACATCGCGGCCGAGCACGACCGGCGTGTCGGCCGACCGCACGGCGCGCAGCACGTCCAGCGCGCGGTCGAGTTGCCACGGCCGCGCGCGGGAGATCGGGTTGTACAGCGCGATCACGAAGTCCGCTTCGGCCGCGTGGCGCAGCCGCGTTTCGATGGTGCGCCACGGCTTCAGGTTGTCCGACAGCGACACGATGCAGAAGTCGTGGCCGAGCGGCGCGCCCGCGAGCGCGGCCGTCGCCATCGCGGCCGAGACGCCCGGCACGATCTCCAGTTCGACGTCGGCCCATGCGGGGTCGGCCGCGCCGTCGAGCGCTTCGAGCACGGCGGCCGCCATCGCGAACACGCCGGGGTCGCCGGACGACACGACCGCGACGCGGCGGCCTTCGCTCGCGAGTTCGAACGCATGGCGCGCGCGTTGCAGTTCTTCGCGGTTGTCGGTGCCGTGCAGTTGCTGGCCGTCGCGGAACGGGCCGGCCATCTTCACGTAGGTGGCGTAGCCGATGATGTCGGTTGCGTCGTCGAGCGCGCGGCGCGCGGCCGGCACCCTCAGCGCGGCGTCGCCGGGGCCGAGGCCGACGACGCTCAGCCTGCCGCGCGCGCGGCCGATCCGCAGCGGGTCGATCGGCTGCTCGCAGACGGCGATCGCGGCGCTGTCGCCCGCGTCGAGCGCGCGATAACGGACGGGTATCGCGGCGGCGGCGAGCATCGCATGCGGATCGTCGTTGCCATGATCGTGCGTCGCCACGTAGCGCAACGGCACGCCGAGCGAGGCCGCGGCTTCCACCGCGTCAGCATCGCCGATGAGCCGGCGCGGCACGAGCAGCGTTGCGAGCGAACGCATGGCGATATGGTGGGCGTCGAGCATCCGGCGCACGTCGTCGGCCATCCGCTCGCCGCGCGTATTGAGGGCGACCACCACGCAGCGCGGATGAATCAGCAGTTCGTCGGCGCTTCCCTCGGACGTCAATTCGCTGACGCGGATCGCGAGCCGCGCATCGTCCGCGAGCGGCACGCCGGTGCCGTCGAGCCACGGCGCGTCGCCTTCGAGCCGCGCGGCTTCACCGGCGAGCAGGCTCGATACGAAGTGCTTGCCCTGTTCGATGCTCGCGAGCGCGTAACCGTCGGGCGGATTCAGCAGGCAGGTGCCGAACCGCAATTCGCCGCTCGTCGTGATCGCGGCGGCGGTCTGCAACGCGTCCGCGATCTCGCGCGCCATGACGTTCACGCCCGCGAGTCCGCCGAGCAGCGGCACGACCGCGCTGCCGTCCTCCGCGACCGCCAGCACCGGCGGTTCGACGCCCTTGTCCGCGAGCGCCGGCGCAAGCGAGCGGATCACGATGCCGGCCGCGCACAGCACGACGAGCGGCGTGCCGCGCGCATACAACTCGCGCAGATGCGGGCCGAGCGCGTCGTAACGTTCGTCGGCGTCATCGCTGCCGATGCGCGGATGCAGCCCATGCACGCGCGCGCCGGGATAACAGGCCTGAATGCGCCGCGCGGTCGCGAGCGCGGATGGCCCGAGCACGACGATCGCGGGCGCGGCGTTCAGCGTTGCCATTTTTGCCCCGGCACGACGAGCAGCGAGAAATACGGCGACGCCATCGGATCGACGTCCGCGAGCGGCACGATGCGCTGGTTCGCCATCGTCGCGCGCTCGACGTACAGCGCGCGCTCCGCGAGGCCGAGTTGTTCGAGCACGCGGCGCACCTTGTCGAAGTTGCGGCCGAGCTTCATCACGACGGCCGCGTCGGCGGTGGCGAGCCGCTCGCGCAGTTCGTCTTCCGGCAGCACGCCGGACAGCACCGACAGGCTCTGGTTCCGGTACACGAGCGGCGCGCCGAGCACCGCCGCGCCGCCGAGCATCGAGCAGACGCCGGGCACGACCTCGGTGTCGAAGCGCGCCGCGAGCCGGTCGTGCAGGTACATGTACGAGCCGTAGAAAAACGGGTCGCCCTCGCAGATCACCGCGACGTCGCGGCCGGCGTCCAGATGCCGGGCGACCGACTGCGCGGCTTCGTCGTAGAACGCCGCGATGATCGCCTCGTACGACAGCGGCGGTTCGAGCGCCTCGGTCGTGACCGGATAGACGAGCGGCAGCCGCTCCTGTCCTGCGTCGAGATGCGCCTCGATGATGCCGAACGCGTTGCCTTTTTTTCCCTTCGCGACGAAATACGCGACGACCGCCGCGCTCTTCAGCAGGCGCAGCGCCTTCAGCGTCAGCAGTTCGGGATCGCCGGGGCCGACGCCGAGGCCGTACAGACGTCCGGTTCGATTCATTTATTCGACCTCGGTAGCGAGTGCGTTGACCGCGGCGGCCGCCATCGCGCTGCCGCCGCGCCGGCCTTCGACGCACACATAAGGCACGCCGCGGCTGTGCGCGGCGAGCGCCGCCTTCGACTCGGCCGCGCCGACGAAACCGACCGGAAAACCGACGATCAGCGCGGGTTTCGGCGCGCCCGCGTCGAGCATGTCGAGCAGGTGAAACAGCGCGGTCGGCGCGTTGCCGATCACGACGACGCTTTGCTCCATGCGCGGCCGCCACAGTTCGAGCGCGGCCGCCGAGCGCGTGTTGCCGAGTTCCTGCGCGAGCGCCGCGACGGCCGGGTCGCCGAGCGTGCAGATCACGTCGTTGTTCGCGGGCAGCCGCGCGCGCGTGATCCCTTCGGCGACCATCCGCGCGTCGCACAGGATCGGCGCGCCCGCGCGCAGCGCGCGGCGGCCCGCGTCGCCCGCGCCGGGCGAGAAGCGCAGCGCGTCGACGATATCGACCATCCCGCACGCGTGGATCACGCGCACCGCGAGTTTTTCGAGGTCGGCGGGGATGCGCGACAGGTCCGCTTCCGCGCGGATCGTCGCGAACGACTGGCGATAGATGGCTTGCCCGTCGCGAAGGTAGTCAGACATCGGGGGTACTCCGGACCAGCTTGTCGAGGGTTTCGGCGGCCAGCGCGATCGACGCGTCGTGGGCGACCCGATCGCCGAAACCGGTTGTGCCGCCGTTGCGCCGGTACAGGTCGTAACGGCCGGGGGCGACGGCGAGCAGGGTGTAGGGCGCGCGATGCGCGGCCGCGCACGAGCGGCGGCAGCCGCTCAGATGGACTTCGGCTTTTGCCGGCAGACGGGCCGCGAGCGCGAGCGCATCGGCGCGTGTATCCGCGAGGCCGCGCGCGCAGCCGGCCGAGCCGGAACACGCGATCAGCCGCGCGAACGGCGCGTTCGCTTCGCACGCGAAGCCGAGCCGCGCGAGCGATGCGAGCGTGTCCGCCACGTCCCGGCTTGCGACGTCCGGCAGCAGCACGCCTTGCCACGGCGTGACGTGCAGTGAGCGGCTGCCGGTCGCGCGGCGGGCGAGATCGGCCAGTGCGCGCAGCGTCGCGGTGTCGATGCGGCCGAGCGGCGGCTGCGCGCCGATCCACCAGCGTTCGGCGTCGCGTTGCCGGTGCGCGCCGAAGCGCAGCGAAGGATCGGCTGCGGCGCGTCGCCATCCGGCGGGAGCGGGCTCGGGCGCGAAGTCGAGAGACGCGGACGCGCGTTGCCATACCGCCTCGGCCGGATGCCCGGCCGCGAGCAGGTCGCGCATCCGCTGTGCGCCATCGAACGACGACGCGAAGTCGAGAAACGTATGCAGCAATGCGCGAACGAGCGCGGGGACCTGCGAGGGCCGCACCGTGCCGAGCGGCGTCGTGTTTGCGTTGCCGTGCGCGTCGTCGTTCGAGGGCGGACAACCGGCGAGACCGAACGCGAACCGCACGTCGCGCGCGGCGTCGTCCGCGATCGCGGCGAGCCAGATATCGTGCGGATGCGCGAGCATCGCGAGCCGTTCGCCGCCGTCGAGCAGCAACGCGAACTTCGGCGACAGCCGCGGAAAACGCGGCTCGTTCTGCAGCAGGTCGAGGATCTGTTCGGCCAGTGCGCGCGTGTCGATCGACGCGTGCGGATCGCGTCCGGCGACCGGGCTGGTCATCACGTTGCGCACGCCGTCGAGCGCGGCCGCGGCCTGCGCATCGAGGTCGCAGCGGCCGCCCGGCCCGAGGCCCGCCGCGATCAGTTCCGCGCTGAAGTCCGCTTCGCGGCCCGCGCGCACGCCGCGCACCTGAAGGTTCGCGCGGTTGGTCAGTTCGATCGGACCGGCCGCATGGCGGTCGGCGGCCGCGGCGAGCGCAAGCGCATGCGCGGCGTCGAGCACGCCGCCCGCGAGCCTGATCCGGCAGATGCCGCCGTCGAGCGCGGGCACGATGTGCAGCAGTCCCGGACAGTTCGACGTGTGCATAGGGCGGTGGATCAGGATCGGCGGAACAGGCGGAACGGGAAGCGAAGTGGAACGCGACGGCGGCGGCATGAACCTGGGCCGCGCGCCAGGGCTGTATTATGCCTTCTTTCCGTACCCCGAAGCCGTGGCCGCGCGTCTGCGGCGCATCAGCAAGCCGATCCCATTGAAGCCCGACAAGAAGTTCGAACCGCAGTCCGGCCCTCCCTGTGCGCCGATGTCCGCATGGCTGACCGTCGTCGGCATCGGCGACGACGGTTATGCCGGCCTCGGCCGGTCCGCGCGCCGCGCGCTGCTCGACGCGCGCGTCGTGTACGGCGGCGCGCGTCATCTCGCGATGCTGCCGGCGTGCATCGGCGCGCGCCGCGAAGCGTGGCCGAGCCCGTTCGACGTCGCGCCCATTCTTGCGCAGCGCGGCGCGCCGGTGTGCGTGCTCGCGAGCGGCGACCCGATGTTCTACGGTGTCGGCGCGACGCTTGCGCGCGCGCTGCCGGCCGCCGAACTGAACGTGCTGCCCGCGCCGTCGTCGGTGTCGCTCGCGGCCGCGCGTCTCGGCTGGGCGTTGCAGGACGTCGCGACGGTGTCGCTGGTCGGGCGTCCGCTCGCGACGCTGAACGCGGCGCTGCACGACGGCGCGCGCGTGATCGTGTTGAGCGGCGACGGCGCGACGCCCGCCGCGCTGGCCGCGCTGCTCGCCGCACGCGGGTATCGCGCGAGCCGGCTGTCGGTGTTCGAGCATCTCGGCGGCCCGAACGAGCGGCGCATCGACGCGCGCGCGGACGAATGGTCCGCGCAGCCGGTCGCCGCGTTGAACCTCGTCGCCGTCGAATGCCGCGCCAACGGCGACGCGATGCGTCTGCCGCTGACGCCGGGTCTGCCCGACGACGCATATCTGAACGACGGCCAACTGACGAAGCGCGACGTGCGCGCGTTGACGCTCGCGCGTCTCGCGCCCGCGCCCGGTGAACTGCTGTGGGACGTCGGCGCGGGCTGCGGGTCGATCGGCATCGAGTGGATGCGCTCGCATCCGGCCTGCCGCGCGATCGCAATCGAAAGCCACGCGGAACGGCAGCGTTTCATCGAGCACAATCGCGACGCGCTGGGCGTGCCGTCGCTGCGGCTCGTTCGCGGCCGCGCGCCGGATGCGCTGCATGGGCTCGAAGCACCGGATGCGATCTTCATCGGCGGCGGGCTCACGGTGCCGGACGTGCTCGACGCATGCTGGGCGAATCTGCGCGATGGCGGTCGGCTCGTCGCGAACGCGGTGACCGTGCAGGGCGAAGCCGTGCTTGCCGGCTGGCGCGAGCGACACGGCGGTTCGCTGACGCGGATCGCGTTGTCCGAGGCAAGCCCGCTCGGCCGCTTCGATACGTGGCGTCCCGCCTTGCCGGTGACGATCCTCGACACGCGCAAGCCAGGGCGGGTCTGATGCGCGACGAGACGCCCGAACGGGCCGCGCCGCTGCGCACCGGTTATACGACCGGCAGCTGCGCGACCGCGACGTCGCTCGCGGCGGCGCGGCTGCTGCTGACCGGCGCGACGGCCGACGCGGCCGAGATCGTGTTGCCGAAGGGACAGCGCGCGACGCTGCGGCTCGCGTTCTGCCGTCCGTATGAACACGGCGCGGAAGCGGGCACGGTGAAGGACGCGGGCGACGACCCGGACGTCACGCACGGCGCGGTCGTGTTCGCGCGCGTGGCGCTGAACGCGGAACCCGGCGTGCGCTTTTTCGCGGGGCCGGGCGTCGGCACCGTCACGCGCGCGGGGCTCACGCTGCCGGTCGGCGAACCGGCGATCAACCCGGTGCCGCGCCGGATGATGACCGACCATCTCGTCGCGCTCGCGCAAGAACACGGTTATCGCGGCGGCTTCGACGTGACGATCGGCATCGAGGGCGGCGAAACGCTCGCGCTCAAGACGATGAACCCGCGGCTCGGCATCGTCGGCGGGCTGTCGATTCTCGGCACGACCGGCATCGTGCGGCCGTTCTCGTGCTCCGCGTATATCGCGTCGATCCATCAGGGGATCGACGTGGCGCGCGCGAACGGGCATACGCACATTGCCGCGTGCACCGGCAACGCGAGCGAGGACGCGATGCGCGCGCATTACGGGCTGCCCGACATCGCGCTGATCGAGATGGGCGACTTCGCGGGCGCGGTGCTGAAGCATCTGCGGCGCGCGCCGGTCGAGCGGCTGAGTCTGTGCGGCGGGTTCGGCAAGCTGAGCAAGCTCGCGGCCGGGCATCTCGATCTGCACAGCCGGAATTCGTCGATCGATCTGCCGCAGCTTGCGTCATGGGCTGCCGCATCCGGCGCGGACGATGCGTTGCAGGCCGCGATCGTCGGCGCGAACACGAGCCAGCAGGCGTTGGCGCTTGCGCGCGCGGCCGGCGTGCCGCTCGGCGACATCGTGTGCCGTCGCGCGCTCGACGTCGCGCGCGAGATCGTGCCGGCCGGCGTCGCGGTCGAGATGTTCGCGATCGACCGCGCCGGCCAGTTCGTCGGAGTCGCGACATGAGCCGCGTGCTGCTGCTCGGCGGCACCGGCGACGCGCTGCGGATCGCGCGTTCGCTGCGCGCGGAGCACGTGTACAGCCTCGCGGGGCTCGGCCGCACGCCGGTCGATCTCGCATGCGGCGTGCGCGTCGGCGGCTTCGGCGGCGCGCAGGGGCTGGTCCGTTATCTCGCGGACGAAGCCATCGCGCTGCTGGTCGATGCGACGCATCCGTACGCGGCGCGGATCAGCGCGAACGCGCGCGCCGCGAGCAGCGACGCGCGCGTGCCGTACTGGGCGCTGCGCCGTCCCGCATGGGAGCCGCAGGCGGACGACGACTGGCGGTTCGTCGACGCCTGGCCGCACGTCGTCGCCGCGCTCGCGCCGTTCCGGCGGCCGCTGTTCACGCTGGGCCGCGAGCCGCTTGCCCATCTCGACGCGATTCCCGCGCATCAACACTGGACCGTCCGCTGTCTCGACGCGCATCCGGGCAACGAGCGCGCGCGGATCATCGATGCGCGCGGCCCGTTCACGCTGGACGGCGAACGCGCGTTGTTCGACGCGGGCGGTTACGACGTGGTGGTCAGCAAGAACAGCGGCGGCGCGGCGACCGAGGCGAAACTCCAGGTCGCGCGCGAGCGGCGCTTGCCGGTCGTGATGCTGCGCCGCCCGGCATTGCCCGCCGCCGATCGCGAGTTCGGCGACGTGGCCGGCGTGATCGACGCGTTGCGCGCGCAGCCTTTTCCCATCGTCCGCTAGCCGCGTGGTTCGGGTTGCCGGTTATCGCGCGCGGACGGCATCGTATTTCGGAGCATCATCGGATGACGGTTTATTTCATCGGCGCGGGGCCGGGCGACCCCGAACTCATCACGGTCAAGGGGCAGCGGCTGGTGCGCCGTTGCCCGGTGATCCTGTATGCGGGGTCGCTCGTGCCGGCCGCGGTGCTCGACGGGCATCGCGCGGAGCAGGTGGTGAACACCGCCGACCTCGATCTGGACGCGATCGTCGCGCTGCTCGACGACGCGCACCGACGCGGGCTCGACGTCGCGCGCGTGCATTCGGGCGACCCGTCGCTGTACGGCGCGATCGGCGAGCAGATCCGGCGGCTGCGCGCGCTCGGCATCCCGTACGAGATCGTGCCGGGCGTCACGGCCGCCGCCGCGTGCGCGGCGACGCTCGGCTGCGAACTGACGCTGCCGGACGTGTCGCAGACGGTGATCCTCACGCGCTACGCGACAAAAACGTCGATGCCCGAAGGCGAGGCGCTGGCCGATCTCGCGCGGCATCGCGCGACGCTCGCGATTCACCTCGGCGTGCGCCATCTCGCGCGGATCGTCGACGAACTCGTCGCGCACTACGGGGCCGATTGTCCGGTGGCGGTCGTTTATCGCGCGAGCTGGCCCGACGAGGAATCGATTCGCGGCACGCTCGCCGATATCGTCGGCAAGGTGCAGCCGACCGACCAGTCGCGGACCGCGTTGATTCTGGTCGGCCGCGTGCTCGATGCGGACGGGTTCGCGGATTCGACGCTGTATGCGAAGGACGGCGCGTAGCGGGAGCAGGTTCGCGCACGCGCAAGCGAACGCAGGCGCAGCGCAGATTTCGAAATCGAAAACGCGCCGCGCGCGACGCATGACGTCACGGCTTGCGAACGGGCTACGCAGGCAGGCGTTCAGCCGGACAAGCCCGCAAGCGCCGCCGTTTTTGCCGCGCTAGAATGCGCACCTCGATTAACCGTGGACCCGCCACCGATGGACGATCTCGTACAACGCCTCGACGTCATTCCCGCCTCGACCTGGAGCGAGCATCTGCCCGCGACCGTGCTGGCCGCGCTGCCGCGCGACGGCATGACGGTGTTCCGCGTCGACGACGACGCGTCGGACACCGCGCAGTTCAGCGAGCGTTACGGCTTCGGCCTCGAAGACTGCGCGAACACGATCGTGCTGCGCTACCGGAAGGGCGGCGAGGACCATCATGCGGCGATCGTCACGCTCGGCTCGCGGCGGCTCGACGTGAACGGCGCGGTGAAGGAGCGCCTCGGCGCGCAGCGGCTGTCGTTCGCGAAGCGCGAGGTCGCGACCGAACTGACCGGCATGGAGTTCGGCGGCATCACCGCGTTCGGCGTGCCGGACGACTGGGTCGTGCTGGTCGATGCGGCGGTGATGGCGCGCGACCAGGTCGTGATGGGCGCCGGCGTGCGGACCATGAAGCTGCTGCTGCGGCCGCGTCTGCTATCGGCGGTGCCGAATGTCGATGTTGCGTCGATCACCGTCGATGTAGTGTGAGTTTCGGCGCGATGTCGTCGTGTCTCGCGCGGTCCGCGCGGCGGGTAAATGCAGTAGCGCGACGAAGTCCATCGCTTCGTGCGAAGAATATGCGCGGCATCAAATATCGATAGCAACTTTGCTTCGTTGCGCCGCGTGCCGCGGCGAAATTAACCTTGACGGTCTGTTCCGGAGATAACCCCGAATGACCCGTCACGTATCGATTCCCGCGCAGCGCGTTTCATGTTTCGGACTGCGGCCCATGCCGCCGTCCAGCCAGTTTCATCCGATCCCCTTCGCGCGGACGGCGGCCCGATGAAGGCCGCTCCGTTCGCCTGCGCGGCGCTCGCCGCGACCGTGGCCGCGCTCGCGTTGAGCGGCTGCAACGACGACAAGGACAACGCCGGTTCGAATCCCGTCGCGCAGCAGAAAACCGCCTTGACGCCGGTGTCCGGCGGCACGCTCACGTGGGGCGTGACGACCGAGCCGGTCTGCTTCGACCCGCACCGGTCGTCGCAGCAGAACTCGTTCTGGGTGATCCGCAACTTCATCGACTCGCTGATCGACAAGCAGCGCGACGGCAGCTACGCGCCGTGGCTCGCGAAGTCGTGGACGGTGTCCGACGACGGCAAGGCCTACACGTTCAACCTGCGCGACGACGTGCACTTCACCGACGGCACGCCGTTCGACGCGCAGGCGGTGAAGGCGAACTTCGACTACATCCTCGCGAACGCAAGCACGACGTCCGCGTCCGCGTCGCTGCTGGTTCACTACGATCACACCGAGATCGTGTCGCCGTACGTGGTGCGGCTCGTGATGAAGCAGCCCGACTCCACGACGCTCGAATCGCTGTCGAGCGTGAAGCTCGGCTTCATCTCGCCGAAGGCGCTCGCGTCGAACGCCGATCTGTGCAGCGGCGGCCCCGGCCTCGTCGGCACCGGGCCGTTCGTGTTCAGCGCGTACCAGCGCGGCCAGTCGGCGACGTTCGTGCGCAATCCCGACTATCGCTGGCCGGCCGGCGGCGCGCATCACCAGGGGGCCGCGTATCTGGAGCGCGTCGTCTACCGGTTCCTGCCCGAAGCGGCGGTGCGCACCGGCGCGCTGAGTTCCGGCCAGGTCGATCTGATCGAAGGCGTGCAGCCGACCGACGCAAGCGTGTTCGACAAGGTGGACGGTTTCCAGTATCTGAGCGGCCCGTCCGCGACCACCTCGTTCACGCTGAACGTGAACTACACGGCGGCCCCGGCCGACGACGTGCGCGTGCGGCGCGCGCTGCGCGACGGCTTTGATCTCGACGCGATCGTGAAGAGCGTGTATCTCGGCACGGTGCGGCGCGCGTGGTCGAACATCGGCCCGGACAATCCGGACTACGCGGCGGCGCTGAACGGCTCGTGGGGCAACAACGTCGCGCAGGCGAACCGGCTGCTCGACGAAGCGGGCTGGACGACGCGCGACAGCGACGGGTTCCGCGCGAAGGACGGCAAGCGGCTGTCGATCGAGGTCGGTTATCCGCAGCCGTACGTGCGCGACAGCCGCGACGTGCTGATCCGCGCGATCCAGTCGGCGCTGCGCCAGAACGTCGGCCTCGACCTGAAGCTGCGGATCACGACGGCCGGCGACTTCGCGAACCAGAAGGCGACCGGCAACTGGACGATCTATCCGAACACCGACAACCCGTCCGACGTCGCGATGGAGTTGTGGGACATGCTCGGCGACCACGGTTTCCTGTACGACTCGATCCATAACCCGGACCCGGTGATCGTCGGACAGATCAACCGCGCGCGCCTGCTGCCGGTCGGCGACGAGCGCCGCAAGCTGCTCGGCGACGTGCAGCGGCGCGCGGTGGACGAAGGGTACATCGTGCCGCTGTTCGCGCCCGCGTATCACCTCGCGGCGAAGTCCACGGTGCACGGCATCGGCTTCGAGCCGGAACTCGACGGGCCGGCGAGCGCGTACGAGATCTGGGTCGAGAAGCAGGGGGCCTGACATGCTGCGCCAGGTCGCCACGCGCGTCGTCACCGGGCTGTTCGTGCTGTGGCTCGCGGCGAGCGCCGCGTTCGTCGCGATCCACGCGCTGCCGGGCCGCATCGAGGACATCCTCGCGGGCGACCTGTCGTATCCGGGACTGCGCGACGCGATCGCCGCGCAGTGGGGTCTCGACCATAGCCTGCTGTGGCAATACGGGCAGTTTCTCGCGCGGCTCGCGCACGGCGACCTCGGCACGTCGTTCGTGATGCAGCAGCCGGTCCGCGCGGTGCTCGGCAGCCAGTTGTGGCCGACGGTGCAACTGGCGGGCTCGGCCGGCGTGCTCGCGCTGGCCCTCGCGCTGATCGTCGCGACGGCGACGGCCGGCGCGAGCCACGGCCGCGCCGCCTGGGCCGGCCGGCTCGCGTCGATGCTCGAACTCGGTTTCACGTCCACGCCGGTGTTCTGGCTCGGCATGCTGCTGCTGATCGTGTTTTCGTTCCACTGGCGGCTGTTCCCGGTGTCCGGCGCGTCCGGCTGGCGCTCGCTGGTGCTGCCGGCGATCACGCTTGCATTGCCGACCGCCGGCGTGCTGTCGCAGGTGATGCGCGAGGCGCTCGAAGCCGCGCTCGACCGGCCGTTCGTGACGACGGTGCGCGCCCGCGGCGTGTCCGGCTGGGGCCTGCGCGTGCGCCATCTGCTGCGGCACGCGCTGCTGCCGGTCGTCACGCTCGGCGGCTGGCTGATCGGCGGGCTGCTCGGCGGCGCGGTGATCACCGAGAAGATGTTCGGCCGGCCCGGCCTCGGCAGCGTGACGCTCGAAGCGGTCACGTCGCAGGACGTGCCGGTCGTGCTCGCCGTCGTATTGCTCGCCGCGTTCGTGCACGTCGTGATCTCGACGCTGCTCGACGTCGCGTACCTGTTCATCGATCCGAGGCTGCGCAGCCAATGAGCGACCTTTCCGCTTCTTCCGGTTCTTCCCGTTCTTCACCTTCGCGCCGCTCGTTCGCCACGCCGCGCGCGGCGTTCGTGCGGAGCGTGCTGCATGCGCCGGCGGCGGTTTTGCTGTCCGCCGCGTTCCTGCTCGCGCTGGCGTTTTCGATCGCGCTGCCGCACGCGGTCACGCCATACGACCCGCTGGTGAGCGACGTCGCGCACGTCATGCAGCCGCCCGACGCCGCGCACTGGTTCGGCACCGACCGGATCGGCCGCGACGTGTTCGCGCGCGTGATCTACGGCGCGCGTTATTCGCTCGTGATAGGCCTCGCGAGCATGATCGTGAGCCTGCTGATCGGCCTCGCGATCGGCATGACCGCGGGGCTCGGCCGGCGTTTCGTGGACGAAGGCGCGTCGCGCGTGTTCGACGTGCTGTCCGCGTTTCCGCCGATCCTGCTGTCGCTGTTCGTCGTGTCGTTCCTCGGCCAGGGGATCGTGAACATCGCGGTCGCGGTCGGCATCGCGGGCATCCCGAAGTTCGGCCGCGTGCTGCGCTCGCAGACGCTCGTCGTGCGCCGCGCGGACTACGTGACGCACGCGGTGAGCTATGGGCTGTCGCGGTCGCAGGTGTTCGTCCGGCACGTGCTGCCGAACGTGCTCGCGGCAGTGCCGGTGATCGCGACGATCGACGTCGGCAGCGCGATCATCGCGGTGTCGGGACTCAGCTTTCTCGGGCTTGGCCCGCAGCCGCCGACGCCGGAGTGGGGCGTGATGCTGGCCGAGGGACGCGACGTGCTGCGCGTCGCGTGGTGGCCGAGCGTGTTTCCCGGCCTTGCGATCACGCTGACCGTCGTCGCGTTCACCGTGATCGGCAAGCATCTGTCGCGGCAATACGGAGTGCGGACGCGATGAGTGGCGATTTCACGTCTGCGCGCACGCTGATCGACGTGCGCGGGTTGTCGATCCGCTTCGCGCACGCGAACGGCGGCCGGCCGCTGGTGAGCGGCGTGGACCTGACGGTGCGCGTCGGCGAATGCGTCGCGCTGGTCGGCGAATCCGGCTCGGGCAAGAGCCTCACCGCGCGCAGCCTGATCGGCCTTGCGGGGCCGGGCGCGCAGCTGGAGGCGGCGCGGTTCGACCTCGACGGCCACGCGGCGCTGCATTACCGCGAGCGTCAATGGCGCGCGGTGCGCGGCGCGTTCGCGGGCCTCGTGATGCAGGACGCGCTGGTGTCGCTCGATCCGCTGCGCACGATCGGCGCGGAGATCGGCGAGGCGCTCGCGCTGCACGGCGACGGCCCGCGCTCGCGGCGCGAGCGGATAACGCGCGTGCACCGGACCATGAGCGACGTCGGCATTCGCGAGCCGGAGCGGCGCGCGGCCCAGTACGCGCACGAACTGTCCGGCGGCTTGCGGCAACGCGCGCTGATCGCGTCCGCGATCGTCGCGTCGCCGGCGCTGGTGATCGCGGACGAGCCGACGACCGCGCTCGACGTGACCGTGCAGGCCCAGGTCCTCGCGGTGCTGGCCGGGCGGCTGCGCGCGGGCGTCGGCGTGCTGCTGATCAGCCACGATCTGGCGGTCGTCGCGGACATCGCGGACCGCGTGCTGGTGATGCATCGCGGCGAGGTGGTCGACAGCGGGCCGACGCGCGATGTGCTGGAGCGGCCGACCCATCCGTACACGCGGCAACTGCTGGCCGCGCAGCCGGGCGAGCAGTCGCGCGGGCATCGGCTCGGGTCCGCGCGCCTCGTTGCCGACGCGGCGGATCCGGCCGCGCGCGACGGCCGCGCGTTGTCGATCGTGCGCGAGCCGCTGCCCGCGCGTGCGCGGTCGTCCGGCGAGATCGTGCTGCGTGCGAGCGGCATCGGCAAGCGCTATCCGAAGTCGGGTGCGAAGTCGGGCGCGAAGTCGGGCGCGCGCGATGCGGAGGCGTTCGTCGCGCTCGACGACGTGTCGTTCGAGGTGCGCAGCGGCGAAGTGCTCGGCATCGTCGGCGAGTCGGGGTCGGGCAAGAGCACGTCCGCGAACATCGTGCTCGGGCTGCTCGCGCCGTCGGCCGGCAACGTCGAGTTCCTCGGCACGCGCTGGAACGGCCCGGACGTGGACGAACGCGCGCGCCGCGCGCTGCGTTCGCGCCTGCGCTACATTCCGCAGGACCCGCTCAGTTCGTTCGATCCGCGCCATACGGTGCGCCAGTTGCTCGAAGAAGGGTTGTTCTCGAAGCGGCTGCCGAAACGCGACGTGCTCGACCGCAGCGTCGAACTGCTCGAACAGGTCGGGCTCGACGGCGACTTTCTGGAGCGGCGGCCGTTGTCGCTGTCCGGCGGCCAGCGGCAGCGGATCGCGATCGCGCGCGCGGTCGCATCGGAGCCGGCGCTGATCGTCTGCGACGAGCCGGTGTCCGCGCTCGACGTGTACGTGCAGGCGCAGGTGCTCGACCTGCTCGCGACGCTGCAGGCGCGGCTCGACATGGCGCTGCTGTTCATCTCGCACGATCTCGACGTGGTGCGGCACGTGAGCGACCGCGTGCTGGTGCTGAAGGACGGCCGCGTCGTCGAGACCGGCGACGCCGAAAGCGTGTTCGCGTCGCCGTCCGCCGCCTATACGCGGCTGCTGATCGAATCCGCGCCGTCGCTGCGGCGGCAGCGCGAGCGCGCGGCGGCGGCGTAGCCCGCATCGTTCGCCGCGACCGCGCGCGCGGTTATCCACGAACCGCGATTAGCTTTACGCGAAAGATCACTTATTCGAACGGCGCGAACCGGTTAGCATGGCTCGCCTCGTCCGCCGCAGCGGACGACACGACAACACCACTGCAACCTGCTACGGACGTTCGACGATGAATCGCACGACACAACAAGGCCGCCGGACCTTCATCGCGGCGCTCGGCGCCACGCTCGCGGGCGCGGCGCTGCCCGCGTGGGCGAAGTATCAGCCCGACCAGTTCCGGATCGGCTATCAGAAGGCCGCGAGCACGCTGGTGCTGCTGAAGGCGCACGGTTCGCTCGAAAAGCGGCTCGCGCCGCTCGGCCTCAAGCTCTCGTGGACCGAATTCCCGGCCGGCCCGCAGTTGCTCGAAGGGTTGAACGTCGGCGCGATCGACTTCGGCTACGTCGGCGAAGCGCCGCCGGTGTTCGCGCAGGCGGCCGGCGCGGACTTCGTCTACACCGCATACGAGATTCCGACGCCGCATGCGGAAGGCGTCGTGGTCGCGCGCAATTCGCCGATCCAGCGCGTCGCGGACCTGAAGGGCAAGAAGGTCGCGTTCAATCGCGGCTCCGACGTGCACTGGTTCATCGTCGCGCTGCTGCGCAAGAACGGGCTCGACTTCGGCGACATCCAGCCGGTCTACCTCGCGCCGGCCGACGCGCGCGCCGCGCTGGAACGCGGCTCGATCGACGCATGGGCGATCTGGGATCCGTTCCTCGCGGCGGTGCTCGCGCAGAGCAACGCGCGCCTGCTCGCGGACGCGCAGAACGTCGCGAGCCATCATCAGTTCTTCCTGAGCCAGCGCGAGTTCGCGCAGAAGCGCAAGGACGTGATCGCGATCGCGATGGAGGAACTCGGCAAGGAAGGCCAGTGGGTCCGGCAGAATCCGTCCGCGGCCGCCGCGCAGCTCGCGCCGATCCAGGGGCTCGACGCGGGCATCATCGAAGCGGGCCTCAAGCACTACGAGCACATCTACAAGCCGGTCGACGCCGACGTGCTCGCCGAGCAGCAGCGGATCGCGGACACGTTCTACGAACTGAAGCTGATCCCGCGCCGCATCGTCACGAAGGACGCGGTGCTCGCCTGAGCCGCGCGCGGCCTTCGTGCCGTTCGATTCTGCATCTATCGCGCCGTTCACACCGGCAGTTCGCGCACCGGCTTGCCGTCGAGCCATGCGCGAATGTCCTCGACCGCCTGCGGATACGCGGCGCGGTAGGTTTTCTCCGTGACGTAGCCGATGTGCGGCGTCGCGACGACGTTCGTCAGTTGCCGGTATGGATGGTCGGCCGGCAACGGTTCGTCGTCGAACACGTCGAGCGCCGCGCCCGCGATCCTGCGCGCCGACAGCGTCTCGATCAGCGCGGGCTCCGACACGATCGGCCCGCGCGACGTGTTGACCAGAAACGCGGTCGGCTTCATCCACGCCAGTTCATGCGCGTCGACCAGATTGCGCGTGCGGTCGCCGAGCTTCAGGTGGATCGTCAGCACGTCGGCTTCGCGGAACAACGCCTCCTTCTCCACGCGCTGCACGCCGGCCTCGGCCGCGCGCTCTTCGGTCAGGTTCTGGCTCCAGCCGATCACGCGCATGCCGAACGCGACGCCGATCTTCGCGACCGCCTGGCCGATGTTGCCGACGCCGAGCACGCCGAGCGTCTTGCCGTGGATATCGACGCCGACGCGCGTCTGCCAGCCGCCCGCGCGCAGCGACGCGGTCTCGAACGGCAGATGGCGCGTGGCCGCGAGGATCAGCGCCCACGTCAGCGCGGGCGTCGCGGCCGGGTCGCCGCCCATCGTGCCGGACACGACGATGCCGCGCGCCTTTGCCGCCTGAAGGTCGATCGCGGCGTTCCACATGCCGACCGTGACGATCAGCTTCAGGCGCGGCAGCCGCTCGATCAGCGCGGCGTCGAAACGCGTGCGCTCGCGCATCAGCACCACCGCGTCGAACGGCGCGAGCCGCGCGGCCAGCGCGTCGGGATCGGCTTCGTGATCGTGGAAGAACACGGTGTTCGCGCGCGGCTGCAGGCTCGACCAGTCGGCGAGCGTCGGCGCGACGTGCTGATAGTCGTCGAGGACGGCGATGTTCACGGCGGAAGTTTCGGGCATCGAATGACCTGTAGCGGGGTGGACGGACAAGAAGCCGGTAGTCTAGTCGCGCCGCCGTTTTTTCGCTGGACGTAGCGTCGAAATCGCCCGAACGACAGGTCGTTGTCAGGTAGCGGCCGGCGCGTCGCGTGGCGCGGCGGCGCTATCGTCCTTTGCCTCGCGCGCGTCCCGTGTGTCCTGGGCGTCCGGCGGCAGATGCTCGGTATGCAGGTCGCTCAACCGGCACAGCAGGATGCCGTAGCCGGTCAGATGCCCGAGATAGACGCTCGTGAACACCGACGCGGCCGGCAGCGCCTCGACGAGCGCGCGCAGGTCGGCCTTGCGCAGCGGCTTGCTGTCGAGCGCCGGCCGCTCGACGCGCAGGTCCGCGACGTCCGCGAGACGCCGGTGCGCATGGACGAGCTTTGCCCAGCCGCCGAGCCACGCCGCCTTCCACTGCGGATCGAGCGCCGCGAACTCGTCGTAGAACGTGTCCATCGTTTCGAGGAAGTTCACGACCGAATCGAATACCTCGTGATAACACCAGAACAACGGCAGCCGGTCGCGGTTGCGCTTCAGATGCGACGAGATCCACGCCTGTTGCAGATCGAGCTTCAGCAGCGCATGCGCCTGCTTCAGGTTCGTGCTCGACGTGCGCAGCCGGCCGGTCAGCGACCTTAGCTGATCGCGGTCCAGCGTGCCGGTGCTCAACTGGTCGAGCACGTCGATGGATTGCGCGTTGCCGTCGTTCACGAGCGTGTTCGCCCAGTAGCCGTGATCGGGCGGAAACACGATCTGCTGGATCAGGAAGCCGAGCAGCATGCCGAGCACCACGCCGAGGAGACGCTGCTCCAGCAGCGGGATGTGCTCGCCGGTGTACAGCACGAGCGTCATCGGCACGGTGATGCTCGTCATCTGGAACAGCGACGGCCGGAGCTTCACAATCGAGAAGATCAGCAGCGGCAGCAGCAGCGTGCCGAGCAGCAGGTCCGGCGCGGTGAGCCAGATCACGAGCGTGCCGAGCGGCATCGCGACGAGGTTCGACATCACGCGCTTGTAGAAATAGCCGCGCGCGGACGAGATCGACGTGCCGAGCGCGAGCGTCAGCATCGTCGAGCCGGCGAGCGCGACGGCCGCGTCCGGAAAACCGGCGTAGTACGGAATCGCGAAGCCGATCCACAGGCCGATCGTCAGCTTCGTGTACTGCGCCATTTCGGACAGCGAGAAGCGCGCGATCCAGCGGCGAAACGGCGTGAGCGGCTTGTGCGCGTAAGGGGCGGTTGACATGGTTCCTGCCGGTTCGATGGCGCCGCCGTCGGGCCGCGTGCGCCGGGGACGGCGCACGCCGGACGGCGCGAAGCGCAGCCAATATACCGCGTGTCGCGACGGCGTTACAGCGAGGCTGGCCGCGGGTTACCGGTGTCGGGCAGGACCGCGGCGGGCGGGCCGGCGCATGGACGCCGATCCGCCGCGGGCCGCATCAATGATGCGCGTACAAGGAGCCGGACACGTCATGCGCCGCGATGCGCTCGCCGGATGCGCCGCTGCCGTCGCGCGCGCCGCCGAGCGCGTCGCGGGTCAGCGCGGCGTCGTTGCTGCGCGCGTGAATCTTCGCTTCGGCAGCCTGAATGTCGGCCGGATAGTGCGGGTCGTTCGCGCGGTTCGGCCGGTAGCCGGCCTGCTCGATCTGCACGAGTTCCGCGCGGACCTGCGCGCGGGTGAGCGGCGACGCGGATTCGCCGGCATGGCCGGCGACCGGCAGCGCGGCAGCGACGGCGGCGGTGAGGGCAACGGCGGCGGACGCGATCAGATGACGGATGTTCATGGCAGTTCTCCTTCGGTTCGATGAATGGGCGAACGGATCGTTCGGGATGAATAGTGGTCGAACCGGCGGAAAACTGAAATAGCATCAAGAGCATCGCATGCATGCTCTTATGTCATCAAGACGGTGACGGTTTCATGCGCGCCGTTTGCGGTCGGCGGTTTTCGCGGACGGCTCCGCGAGCGACACGATGAAATCGAGGAACGTGCGCACCTTCGCCGGAACGTGATGGCGCGACGGATACAGCGCGTACAGCGGGAAACGTTCGTCCGGCCAGTCCGGGAACAGTTCGATGAGCCGGCCGTCCGCGACGAACGGCTCGACGCCTAGTTCCATTACCTGCGCGATCCCGTGGCCGGCCAGGCAGACGCTGTGCATCGTGCCCACGTCGTTGACCGTGAGCCGGCCGGCCGCGTCGACGGTGATCTTCTTGCGTCCGCGATGGAACTCCCATGCGAACGGATGGCCGGTGTCCGGGTCGCGGAAATGGATGCACGCGTGCGCGTCGCTCGCGAGGTCGGCGGGCTGCAACGGCCGGCCGTGGCGCTTCAGGTACGACGGCGCGGCGACGGTCAGGATCCGCGTGTCGAGCAGCTTGCGCGCGACGAGGCTCGACGGGCGCGGAAAGCCGAAACGCACCGCGAGGTCGAAGCCGTCCGCGATCATGTCGCCCAACTGGTCGCGCGTGACCAGCTCGATCCGCAGTTCCGGATACTGCTCGACGAACGCGCCGAGCCGCGGCGCGAGCACGAGCCGCGAGAAGAACGGATCGACGTTCACGCGCAGCTTGCCGCGCACGGCCGTCGCGCCCTGCGCGGTGGACGTCGCGGCTTCTTCGAGCGCCGCGAGCAGCGGCATCACCTGTTCGTAGAAGCGGCGGCCTTCGTCGGTGAGCTTCACCGAACGCGTCGTGCGGTCGAGCAGGCGCACGCCGAGCCGCGCTTCGAGCCGCGCGATCGAGCGGCTGACGCCCGACTGCGACATGTCGAGCCGCTCGCCGGCGGCCGCGAAACTGCCGCTGTCCACGATCGCGGACAACACGCCCATCCCGTTCAGGATGCGTTCGTCGAATCCCGCCATTGATGCACTCCCGGCATGAATCAAATGACGTCGATGTTATCGCGAAAGCACGCGGCGCTGCGCAGAATCGGCGCAACGAAAGTCATCGGGTGCGGGGGAAGATGTTTGCGATTACCGGCGCCGGCGGGCGCGTCGGCGGCGTCGTGGCGCGGCTGCTGCTCGCGGCGGGCGAGGATGTGACCGCGGTCGTGCGCGAGCGTGCCGACGGCGACGCGTGGGCCATGCAGGGTTGTGCAGTCGCGGTCGTGCGGAGCGACGACGCGCGCGCGTTGACGCGTGCGTTCGAATGCGCGGAAGGCGTGTTCGTGCGGCTGCCTTTTGCCGGCCTGGCGGCATTGCACGATTCGTCATCGCTGGCGGCGATTGCGGCATTGAAGGACGCGCTCGTGGCGGCCGCTCCGGCGCGCGTCGTTTGTCTGTCGGCGTCAGGCGCGCACGTTGGACATCGCGGTTCGCCGGCATCGCTCGCGTTCGCGCAGATGGAGCACGCGTTCCGCGCGCTGCCGATGCCGGTTGCGTTCGTGCGGGCGGCATCGTTTTCGGAGAACGTCGCGCCCTTCATCGAGGCCGCCGTGACGACCGGCACGATTCCCGGTTTCGCGTATCCGCTCGACCAACCGATACCGATGGTCGCGACTGCCGATGTCGGGCGCGTTGCAGCGGCGTTGCTCAGGCAGACGTGGGCCGGCGTGCGTGTGCTCGAACTCGAAGGCCCGACGCGGATCACGTCGAACGAAATCGCGGCAGCGTTTGCGCATCTGCTCGGCCGCGCGGTGCGGATCGAACGGATGAGTGGGGATGGCTGGCCGCGAGGATGTGTCGCGGATACGGTCGAATTCGAAAACCCCGCGCACACGATTAAAGGCACGTTACCGTTCGAAAAAGTGCTGCGCGGGCTGATTCAGCGCGCCTTCGACTCCGCGTGACGCCCGCGGGTTGCAAAGTCCCGGGTTGCAAAGTCCTTACGCCGCTCGCGTTGCGGTTCGATGTCGTTCGTGTTGCAGCGCAGTCCGAATTGTCACGCGGCGACGCGCTGCGCGCCTATGCCGCTGCCCGTGCATTTGTAAGCCCCCTTGCCCCCGTTGCGCGCGGTGCACTATCTTTTGGCGTAGCACCTGGCGCGCGCCGCCGTTCATGCGCGTTGCAGCAGGCGACGACGACCCGGCCGGCATCGTGCGGTTGGCGGCACGACGCGATGCAGGCCGACAGGTGCCCGAAGCGAAGCGGCGGTTCGCCCCGTGCGAGGCCGGCATGTATCGTGCGGTTCCCGGTGCCGGGTCTTCGTCGTGCGGGCAGGCCGTCTCCCTGCATTACGCAGCCAGGAGCCCACCGCGCCATGCCTTCCTCTCTTTGCGAAATCTGCCATGTCCGTCCCGCGGTCGCGCGGGTCACCGTCGTGCAAAACGGCGAACGCCGGACGATGTCGATCTGCAACTACGACTATCGCCAGTTGATGCGCCATCAAAGCATGCTGAATCCGTTCGATTCGCTGCTCGGCGGCGGCGGGCTGTCGCGTTTCTTCGGCGACGGCGGGGACGGCCAGCCGCACGACGACGAGCCCGACGACGCATGGTCGGCCGAGGTGCCGCGCGAATCGGTCGATCCGACCGACGCGTTCAGCGAGCAGACGATGGAACTGCTGCAACGCGCGGCCGAAAAGGCCCACGAGTTGCGCCGCAACGAACTCGACAGCGAGCATCTGCTGTACGTGCTCGCGGACACCGACGTCGTCGTCGCGCTGCTGAAGGAACTGAAGCTGTCGCCGCAGGACATCCAGGGCTACATCGACGCGCACGCGCAGACCGGCACCGCGTCGCCGGACGCGTCGATCGAGAAAATGACGATCTCGCCGCGGCTGAAGAAGGCGTTTCAGTTCGCGTTCCAGGCATCGCGCGATCTCGGCCATTCGTACGTCGGCCCCGAGCATCTGCTGATCGGCCTCGCGTCGGTGCCGGAGAGCATCGCCGGCACGCTGCTGAAGAAGTACGGCGTGACGCCCGAGGCGCTGCGCCAGAAGGTCGTGAAAGTGGTCGGCAAGGGCGCGGAGGACGGCCGCGTCGATACGCCGACCGGCACGCCGACGCTCGACAAGTTCGGCCGCGATTTGACGGTGCTCGCGCGCCAGGGCAAGCTCGATCCGGTGCTCGGCCGCGCGCAGGAGATCGAAAGCACGATCGAGGTGCTCGCGCGGCGCAAGAAAAACAACCCGGTGCTGATCGGCGAGCCGGGCGTCGGCAAGACGGCGATCGTCGAGGGGCTGGCGCAGCGCATCGTGAACGGCGACGTGCCGGAAGTGCTGCGCGGCAAGCGGCTGGTCGAAGTGAACATCAACTCGATGGTCGCGGGCGCGAAGTATCGCGGCGAATTCGAGGAGCGCGCGAAACAGCTGATCGACGAGGTGACCGCGAAGCATGACGAACTGATCCTGTTCGTCGACGAACTGCATACGATCGTCGGCGCGGGGCAGGGCGGCGGCGAGGGCGGCCTCGACATCGCGAACGTGCTGAAACCGGCGCTCGCGCGCGGCGAACTGAGCCTGATCGGCGCGACCACGCTGAACGAATACCAGAAGTACATCGAGAAGGACGCGGCGCTCGAACGCCGGTTCCAGCCGGTGCTGGTGCCGGAGCCGACCGTCGAGCAGACCATCGTGATTTTGCGCGGGCTGCGCGACAAGCTCGAAGCGCATCATCAGGTGACGTTCGCGGACGATGCGTTCGTCGCGGCGGCCGAACTCGCGGACCGCTACATCACCACGCGCTTCTTGCCGGACAAGGCGATCGACCTGATCGACCAGGCGGCGGCGCGGGTGCGGATCGGCTCGACGTCGCGGCCCGCCGCCATTCAGGAACTCGAAGCGGAGATCGCGCAGTTGCGCCGCGAGCAGGACTATGCGTCGTCGCGCAAGCGGTTCGACGAGGCGAAGCGATTCGAGGAGCGCATCGGCGACAAGCAGAGCGCGCTGGACGAAGCGACCGAGGCATGGCAGCGCAAGACCGGCTCCGAGACGCTGGAGGTGACGGTCGAGGCGGTCGCGGAAGTCGTGTCGCGGCTCACCGGCATTCCGGTCACGGAACTCACGCAGGCGGAGCGCCAGAAGCTGCTGAACATGGAGGAGACGCTGCGCGAGCGCGTGGTCGGCCAGGACGACGCGGTGGTGGCGGTCAGCGACGCGGTGCGGCTGTCGCGCGCCGGGCTCGGCCAGACGCACCGGCCGATCGCGACGTTCCTGTTCCTCGGGCCGACCGGCGTCGGCAAGACCGAACTCGCGAAGGCGCTCGCGGAAGTCGTGTTCGGCGACGAACAGGCGATCATCCGGATCGACATGAGCGAGTACATGGAGCGCCATGCGGTGGCGCGGCTGATCGGCGCGCCGCCGGGTTACGTCGGTTACGACGAGGGCGGCCAGTTGACCGAGCGCGTGCGGCGGCGTCCGTACAGCGTGATCCTGCTCGACGAGATCGAGAAGGCGCATCCGGACGTGAACAACGTGCTGCTGCAGGTATTCGACGATGGGCGGCTCACCGACGGCAAGGGGCGCGTGGTCGATTTCTCGAACACGATCCTGATCGCGACGAGCAACCTCGGCTCGGCGATCATCATGGAGAACCTGACGCGTCCCGAAGCGGCGCGGACGACCGACAAGGCGCTGCGCGACGAACTGATGAAGGTGCTGAAGGGCCACTTCCGGCCGGAGTTCCTGAACCGCATCGACGAGATCATCGTGTTCCATGCGCTGTCGCGCGAGAACATCCGCGCGATCGTGCAGATCCAGCTCGATCGCGTGGTGCGCACGGCGGCCGCGCAGGGCATCACGCTGAAGATCGACGCGTCGCTGGTCGAGCATCTGGTCGATGCCGGTTATCAGCCGGAGTTCGGCGCGCGCGAACTGAAGCGCCAGGTGCGGCTCGACGTGGAGACGAGGCTCGCCAAAGAGATCCTCCGCGATACGCTGGCGACCGGCGACACCGCGGCCATCGCGTACGACAGCGATAGCGGGCAGGTGACGATCAGCAAGATCGCGACGCAGCCGGATGTGAAGGAACCCAGGGCGGCATCGAAGCCTGCGAAGCCGCCGAAGTCTCCGCCGCCGGATCGGGATGCGATCGCGGACGAGATTGCGTCCGACGATATCGCGGGCGAAGCGCCGCCGCGTTCGAAGAAGAATGGCAAGGGCGCGGGGAGTCCGGCGCGGAAGTAATCGAGTGTGAACGGGCGCGGCGGCCGGATGAAGCGCGGCCGCCGTGTGCGTTTCTATACCCCCGCAGCCGCACGACGTTTCGCTTCCTGCGCATCGCACCCAAAATTTTCCGATCCGCCCCACCTCGACGCACGGCGTCTTTCGTCCGCCATTTGTCCCGAATCGTCCGCCGCTAGCACTGGGTTCATGCGCGCCGCCGACCCATAATCGTTTCGCAGCGACGGGGCCGTTCCGGTCCCGGCAAACGATGGAGAGCGCGCAACATGAGCACGGCAGTGAACGATGGAGCGGAGCGGGTCGGCCCGGCCTTCTCGGTCGATGGAATGCTGGTCGCCCGGCAAAAGACGCGTCAGGCGATCCGCGACATCGCGGCGAAGGTGCGGCCCGGCATGGTCGAGGAACAGGCGGTCGAGATGGCGAAGCAGGTGCTCGTCGATTCGGGCATGCAGTTGAGCTGGCACCCGACGCGCGTGCGCTTCGGTCCGAACACGATCAAGCCGATGAAACTCGCGTCGGCGCCAGGCGTCGTGCTGCAGGAGAACGACCTCTTCTTTCTGGACATCGCACCGCGCGTCGAGGCGTGGGAAGGCGACGCGGGCCAGTCGTTCGTCGTCGGGCATCAGCCGGAATACCGGCGCTGCGCGGACGACGCGGAACGGCTTTTTCACGACGTGCGCGACGTGTGGCTGCGCGAGCGGTTGACCGGACACGACCTGTACGCATTCGCGGACCGCACCGCGAAGTCGATGGGCTGGGAGCTGAACTTCGACCTGCCGGGGCATCGGGTGTCCGATTTCCCGCATGCGGCGATCTACACCGGCTCGCTCGCGGACCTGGAGGCCGCGCCGTCCGAACTGCGCTGGATCCTCGAAATCCATCTGCGCGATCCGCAGCACCGCTTCGGCGCGTTCTACGAGGACATGCTGCTCAGCGACGACTACTACGATTGAGCGGAGCGCGCGGCCGGTTCGAGAAAATGCGCGCGATATTCCTGCGGCGACAGCCCGAGGCGTCGCCGGAACACCGCGCGCATCCGGTGCGCGTCGCCGAAGCCGCATTCATACGCGATCGTCTTGACCGGTTGCCCGGTCGTTTCCAGCAGCACGCGCGCGGCGTCGAGCCGCGCGCTTTCGACGAAGTCGGACGGATTCGTCTGCGCGTCGCGCGCGAACACGCGCGTCAGATTGCGCACGCTCATGTTCGCGACGCTCGCGAGCACCGCGAGCGACAGATCCTCGCGCAGATGCGCAAGCACGTATTGCTGGACCTGCGCGACGGCTGACGTCGGCTCGACGTACGGCGTCAGATACGGGCTGAACTGCGACTGGCCGCCCGCGCGATGGCTGAACAGCAGCAGCCGTTTCGCGACGTTCAACGCCAGTTCGCGGCCGCGTTCGCGCGCGAGCAGATACAGGCTCATGTCGATGCCGGCCGTCACGCCGGCGGACGTCACGAGCTTGCCGTCCTGCACGTATAGATGGTCGGCGCACAGGATCGCGGACGGGCATTCGAGCGCGAGGGCCGCCGCGTCGTTCCAGTGCGTCGTCACGCGCCGGCCGTCCAGCAGCCCAGCGCGCGCGAGCACGAACGCGCCGTTGCAGATCGAGCCGATGCCCGCGCAGCGCTCGGCGGCGTCGCGCAGCCATGCGTACAGCGACTCGTCGAACTTCGCGCCGGGCAGCACCGGGCCGCCGGCGACCAGCAGCAGGTCGTATTGCGCGGGTGCGGTGGCGTACAGGCGATGCGCGCGGATGTCGAGCCCGTTCGAACAGCGGATCTGGCCGTCCTCGGTGCCGAGAATTTCCAGTTCGAAACGTTCGTGCGGAAGAAGAAACCGGTTCGCTTCCGCGAACACGTCGAGCGGCCCGGTGACGTCGAGCGCCTGCACGCCCGGGAAGATCAGGATGGCGATGGTGGTCATCGGCGCGAACGGAAGTTCTTGTCGGGACGACGGGATGCCCCGGCCGGCAGGCGGCAGGGCGGGTGCGCGGCTTGCCGGATCAGCAACGGCTCGCGTTCTTGTCCGCGATCGGCGGCGCGGCCGTTTTCGTATCGGATACCGCCGTCGGCTCGTCGCTCAGGTCAGCGAAGCGGCCGTGGCGCGACGCGCGGTCGAGCAGCGACTGCGGCAGCACGGTCGCGAGCAGCCAGGTGGTATAGCCGCCGAAAGCGAGCGCGATCAGCACATAAAACAGCACGAGCAACATGAGAGGGTCCGGTTTCGAGACATGAGGGCCGGCCCGCGAGGTTCCGATTGGAAACACCGGCGGCCTGCCAGGACGCCAGTTTACGGGTAACGGCCGGCGAGCGCATCGCGGCGGTGCGGAGCAATCCGGCCATCGTGTGGCGGATTCGGGACGGCCGGTGTCGTTCGCGAAACGCCGGCATTTTAATCAGACGATAAAGCCTTTAATCGGCGATTGGAGAAAACCGGTAATTCGATGGTTATCAATCGAATGCGGTTAACCTGATCCGGGCATGAAACGTTGGCCGAAAAGGCCCGCCCACGCTTGATTTGCAAACCTCGAACCGAATGAACGATTCGGGTAAATCCGAATGAACCGTTATCCAGCATCGCCAATAAATCCGATAAAAATGACCATTGCGGCGAGTTGATTTTCGCCTATGCTTACACAGGATTTGCGGTAGCCGATTCATTCATCACCCACGGAGGAGACCCGCGGCGTCGGCCTATCGGCGTCGTGCGCGCGAGGCGCGGCACGTCGCATCGCGGTCGTCCGCCTCCATCCCCGGCAGGCCCGGCCCTTCCCGTAGAGGCGTCGCCCGATGCGCGGCGCGCCGACCGGAAGGCGTACGACGTATACGCCCGAAAAAGGTAATCCGCATGGCTTCCTTCGACGAACTCCTTTCCGAAACGATCCGCACGCCGGGCCTGCTGGCCGCGAGCACGTCGCCCGACGAAGAGCGCAAGCTGTTCGAGAGCGAACATGTGCCGCCGCCCGTGCTGCTGCTCGCGGTCGCGCCGATCTCGTCGCGCGCGATCGACATGATCGTCGCGTTCGAGGTGAGCAGCGAGGCCGCGTACGACAAGCTGTACGTGCATCCGGTCTGGCCGAAGGGGCAGTCGGGCGTGACGATCGGCATCGGCTACGACATCGGCTACGTGAACGCGGACAGTCTCGCGAAGGACTGGACGCCCGGCATCGGCGCGAGCGCGGTCGCAATGCTGGCCCCCGCGTGCGGCAAGACCGGCGCGGCGGCGAACCAGATCCTGCCGCAATTGCAGGCGGTGTCCGTGCCGTTTTCGGTTGCGAACTCGGTGTTCGGGCAGACCGACATTCCGCGCTACACCGCGCGCACGCTCGCCGCGCTGCCGCCAGCCGCCGGGGACCTGTCGCCGGATTGCCTCGGCGCGCTCGTGTCGCTCGTGTACAACCGCGGCGCGTCGTTCAACGCGGCCGGCGACCGTTATCGCGAGATGCGCGCGATCCACGACGACCTCCAGCAGCAGAACCTGAAGGACATTCCCGCGCAGATCCGTTCGATGAAGCGCCTGTGGGCGAACGATCCGAGCCTCGCGGGCCTCGTGCGCCGGCGCGAACTGGAGGCGGTGCTGTTCGAGCAGGGGCTCGCGTAGCCGCGCACGGACGCGGCGCGCAGGCCGCCGCGCGAACGAACAAAAACGAGGAGACACGACATGCCGATACTCGACGTTCCCGGCAGCGACATCGCGTATTTCCTGATCCTGTTCGACAAGGACGGCAACGAGCGCGCGGAGGCGGACGGTTCCCTGACGAGCGGCGCGATCGCCGCGCGGCTTAATGATCGCGCGAATCCGGTCACCGACGTGTTCGTTTGCAGCCACGGCTGGCAGGGCGACGTGCCGGCCGCGATCGATCAGTACAACCGCTGGATCGCGGCGATGGCCGGCTGCGGCGGCGACGTCGCCGCAATGCAGGCGCAGCGCGCGGGTTTCAATCCGATGGTGATCGGGCTGCACTGGCCGAGCCTGCCGTGGGGCATGGAGACGGTGCCGGCCGGCGCGGGCGGTCTGCTCGGAATCGGCGGCGGCGCGTCGCCGGACGCGGACATCGACGCGCTAGCGGAGCAGTTCGGCGATACCGATGCCGACACGACCCGCGAAGCCTTGGGCCGGATCTTCGGCTATGCGCAGACGGCGACCGCGACGGCGCTGCCCGCCTCGGTTCTCGACGATTTCGCCGCGTTGTTCAACGCGTCCGGGCTGCGCACCGGCAGCGCGGGCGGACGGCCCGGCGCGGACCAGGACGGCTTCGACCCGCAGCAGATCGTGAACCGCGTCGCGAAGGACGAGGCCGCCGCCGCGAGCGCGGCCGGCGCGGCGGTGGCCGTCGCGGCGACGGCGGCGGCCGTGGCGACCGGCACGCCCGGCACGGCCGGCACCGCGGCCGCGGCAACGACCGGGCTGCTCGGCATCGGCGACAAGATCCGGGACGCGGTGCTCGCGCCGCTGCGTCAACTGTCGTTCTGGACCATGAAGGATCGCGCGCGCCGCTTCGGCGAAAGCGGCGCGCACGCGCTGCTGGTCGCGATGCAGGACGCCGCGCCGGCCGCGCGTTTTCATCTGATGGGGCATAGCTTCGGCTGCATCGTCGCGTCGGGAATGGTCGCGGGCGGCGGGGCCGTCGCGCTGCGCCGTCCGGTCGATTCGCTGATGCTCGTGCAGGGCGCGTTGTCGCTGTGGTCGTATGCGGACGACGTGCCGTTCGCGCCCGGCAAGCCCGGTTATTTCCAGCGCATCGTGATGAACGGGCTGGTGCGCGGGCCGATCGTCACGACGCGCTCGAAGTACGACACGGCGGTCGGCCGCTTTTATCCGCTCGGCGCGGCGGTGAAGGACCAGTACCTGCTCGGCGAAGGCAGTTTTCCGAAGTACGGCGGCGTCGGCGCGTTCGGGCTGCAGGGCGTCGCCCATGCGGTGGACCAGGCCATCGCGGCCAGCGGCGCGCCGTACGAGTTCGGCGCGGCCCGCGTGGTCAATCTCGAAGCGAGCGACGTGATCCGCAACGGCGACGGAGCGGCCGGCGCGCATAGCGACATCGCGCATCCGGAAGTCGCGCACGCGTTCTGGTCGGCCGCGCTCGCGGGCGACGCCGGGCAGGGGCGGACGCTTGCGGCGTCGGTCGATGGAGCGTTCGGGTTCGATGTGCCGGCAACGGTTGCGGTGCCGGTTGGGGTCGGCGCAGGGGCGGCTGCCGGCGTTGGCGCAGGCGGCACATTCGCTGGCGTGGGCAGCGGCCCGAAGCGCGGCGGCCTGCTCGGCATCGACGACGGGTCTGACGCGACAGCGGCTCCAGCGGCAGGCGGCGGTTTCGCATTCGAAGCGCCGCCCGCCGCCGCTGCTCCGCCACCGCCGCCGGCGGCAACACCGGCCACGCCGGCCGCTCCCAGCAGCGCATTCCAGCAGGCCGGCGTGGAAGGCCCGCCGCGCTGGATCAACGCGAGCTTCGACGACCTCGCGCCCGGCGATCCGCTCGTGAAGGGCAACTGGTACACGCTCGGCTTCGGCGTCGACGTGAAGCAGTTGCCGGCGTCGGCGGGCGCGTCGTCGCCGTTCGTCGAACAGGGCGTGTTCGCGCCGGACGCGCACGACGTCGTGCTGACCGTGCAGCTCGACACCGACGACTTCGACACGTCCGGCCACACCGCGCCGATGCGCGTGCCGCGCGCGGGCAAGGGCTACACGAAGGCGCGCTTCGACCTGTCGCCGCGCCACGACGGTCCGTGCGCGTTGACCGCGACGGTCCTGAAGGACGGCCAGTTCATCCAGCAACTGGCGCTGACGTTCGTCGCCGGCGCAGCCGGCGCGGGCGCGCAAACGGACGTCGAGACGCGCGGCCGCGCGCTCGGCGGCGTCGCGGTGTTGCAGCCGCGCGACCTGAGCCTGCAGATCTATCCAGCCGGCAACGGCTACGAATGCGTGTTGTGCGGCGCGGTCGCGACGCACGTGCGGCTGCCGGTGAACGCCGGCCTGATCGACGCGTACATCCGCGACGCGCGCAGCAACCTGATGCAGGTCGTGATGTACCAGGACCCGGCGAGCGGCTACGTGTTCCAGAGCGGCATCGACATTCCGCAGTCCGCGCTCGACGCGGCGTTGCCGGTGATGGCGCAGGCGGGCGCGCTGCTGATGATTACGCTGTTCGACGGCCCCGGCGCGGGCGACGACGTGCGCGCGGTCGGCAACGCGCTGCGCCAGCTCGGCACGCAGCCGGACGTCCGCCTGAAGATCCAGATCGTTGCGGAGACGCTGCCGGTGCCGTGGCCGCTGCTGTATCTCGGCGACGCGAGCGGCGCGGTGCCGCTCAGCTGGGACAACTTCCTCGGCATGCGCCACGTGATCGAGCAGATCCCGTTGCAGAATCCGATGACGGTGATGGAGCCGCAGATCGCGAGCGCGCCGAGCCTGAACGTGAGCCTCAATTTCCACGAGGGGATCGACGCGGCGATGGGGGTGGACGTCGTCGCCGCGCAGCGCGCGTTCTGGAAGGGGCGCAGCGGCACGACGATCACGGACCGCACGAAGCGCGCGGACTTCATCAACGCGCTGCGGCAGGCCGAAACGCCGGACCAGATCCTGTACCTGTACTGCCATGCCGTGTCGACGAATCTGACCGATCCGGTCGGCCCCGGCGGATCGAAGCTCGAACTGACCGATCAACTGATCAGCCTGAACGACCTGAAGCTCGGCGCGCCGTCGTCCGCGCGGCTCGCGGGCAAGCCGCTCGTGTTCATCAACGCGTGCGAATCGGCGGAAATGTCGCCGACGTTCTACGACGGTTTCGCGCCTTATTTCATGGACAAAGGCGCGCGCGGCGTGATCGGAACCGAATGCAAGACGCCCGCGCTGTTCGCAAAGGAATGGGCGCTGCGGTTCTTCGATCGTTTCCTCGGCGGCGAAACGCTCGGCGAAACGGTGCTCGCGCTGCGGCGCGAGTTCCTCGAACGGCATCGCAATCCGCTCGGCCTGCTGTACGCGGTGCATTGCGATGCGGACACGGCGATCCGGCCCGCGCTGCCGGGTGTCGCGGTGCCGGCGGCTACGACGGCTACGACGGGCGCGGCGGGCGCGGCGGGCGTGGCCACGGCGGCCGGCGCAACGGGTGTCGCCGGCGTGGCGGGAGGCTGAGCGTGGACGTCCAGCAAGACGCGGCGCAGTCCGCCGGGGCGGGCGGCACGGGCGCGGAAAGCGACGCGGACGTCGCGGGCGCGGCCGACCTCGCGGCCGAATCGTCAGACGCGAAAGGCGTGACCGACGTCGGCGTCGCGCCTTCGATGCGGGCCGAAGCGCCGCCGTCGTCCGCCGAATCCATCGAGATTGAAACCGCGACCGCCGCCGCTTCGGCCACCACGCTCCCCGCCCCGACTCGCGGGCTGTCGCTTGGCCAGACCAGACCCGCCGGCGCGTCCGCCGACCGCGGCGCGCCGCTGAAGGTCGAGGTCGTCAACGCGAACCTGCGTTTCGTCGAGGAGCCGGTGCTCGTCGGCCACTATCGCGGCAGCGTGCTCGCCGGCGCGGAAGCGGTGCTCGACTGGCTGCTAGGCAGCGCGATGAGCACGTCGATCCGGCTCGGCCGTTATCCGCAGGAACTGAAGGCGCAGCAGATCTTCGTGAACGCGCCGGTCGATCGCACCAATCCGCTGCGCGACGTGCCGCGCCCGAAAGGCGTCGTGGTCGCCGGCCTCGGCGACGAAGGGCATCTGCGCGTGAGCGGGCTCGCGACCGCCGTGCGGCTTGGCGTGATCGCGTGGGCGCAGCATCTCGCGGAGGCCGCGCGCACGCTCGACGGCACGCCGCCGCCGCCGCCGTTCGAACTCGCGGCGACGCTGATCGGCAGCGGCGGCACCGGCATGACGCCGGGCCTCGCCGCGCGTTCGGTCGCGGAAGGCGTGTACGAGGCCAACCGGCTGCTGAAGGCGGCCGGCTGGCCGCAGGTGGAGCAACTGAGTCTGGTCGAACTGTTTCTCGACCGCGCGACCGAGGCGTGGCGCTCGCTGCAACTGTTGAGCAAGACGTCGCCGGGCTGCTACGAGGTGCGCGGCTACGTGCGCGGCGGGCCGGGCGCGCTGCTGCGGCCGCTCGATTCGAGTTATCGCGGCGCGGACTTCGACCTCTTCACCGCGTCGACGCAGATCGACGAGGACGGCGGCGCGTCGATCGTCTATACGCTCGACACGCGCCGCGCGCGCACCGAAGTGCGCGCGGTCGCCGCGCAGGGGCGGCTGTTGCAGGAACTGGTCAGCGTCGCGTCGTCGAACACCGGCAACGACGACAGCATCGGCCGCACGCTGTTCAAGCTGCTGGTGCCGGTCGAGATGCGGCCGTTCCTCGACGGCGCGAGCGAGATGCAGCTCGAACTCGACGCGGGCACGGCCGGCATTCCGTGGGAACTGCTCGACAGCCGCCGCGACGCGGACAGCGCCGGCGGCGATCACAAGCCATGGGCGATCCGCGCGAAGCTGCTGCGCAAGCTGCGCACCCAGGAGTTCCGCCGCCAGGTGGACGAGACCGGCCGCCGCGCGCCGATCCTGCTGATCGGCGACCCGTCGTCGGACGATCCGCGTTATCCGCTGCTGCCCGGCGCGCGGCGCGAAGTGCGCGAGGTCGCGGCGCTGTTGCAGGGCAGCCTGGGCAACACGCGCGGCGTGACCGCGCTGGTCGGCGCGACCGACACCGAACGCGGGCCGGACGCGCGGCAGATCGTCGTGAGGCTGCTCGACAACGACTGGAGCGTGGTGCACATCGCCGGGCATGGACAGCCGGCGATGGATCGCGCGGCGGCCGCGGCCGTCGCCGCGAACCGCGCGGTGGCGGCGGCCGCGGCCGCGCGTGGCGGCGGCGCGTTCGTCGGCGGCGCGGGCGCGATGAACGGCGCGGCGTTCAACGGCGGTGCGAATGCGGCGGCCGGCGCGGCGCTCAACGGCGCGAACGGCGGCGGCCAGGGAGCGGGTCCATACGGATCCTACGGACCGTATGGACCCTACAGTCCTTACGGCGGCTACGGCCTGCAAGCCACGCCGGAGACCGCGTCGCGCGCGGGCGGCGTCGTGCTGTCGAACGGCACGTTCCTCGGCGCGGACGAATTCGCGAAGATGCAGCGCGTGCCGGAACTCGTGTTCATCAACTGCTGTTATCTCGCGCGCAGCGATCCGGGGAGCCTGCTGAACGCGGAGCCGCCGCCGTCGATCCATCGGCCGTATTTCGCGGCGAGCGTCGCCGACGCGCTGATCCGGATCGGCGTGCGCTGCGTCGTTGCGGCGGGCTGGGCCGTGGACGACGACGCGGCGTCGAAGTTCGCGACGAGTTTCTATCGTGCGCTGCTCGACGGGCGGCGTTTCGTCGATGCGGTCGCGGTCGCGCGCGAGGCCGCGTGGACGCCGGCGAACAACACGTGGGCCGCGTACCAGTGTTACGGCGACCCGGACTGGTGCCTGCACGAGCGGACCGGACCCGACGAGTCGCAGGCCGACGAGCACGCGCAGCGCGACGACGACGCGGCGCTCGCCGCCGACTACGCGTGCATTGCCTCGTCGCACGGGCTGCTGATCGCGCTCGAACAGATCCAGACCGAACTGCGCGTGAACAGCGCGGACGTCGCCGCGTCGGTGCGGCGCCTGCGGTTCCTGCATCGCAACTATGCGACGACGCCGCCGTACTGGGGGCGCATGGGCGCGGTCGCCGAGGCGTTCGCGACCGCGTGGAAGGAGGCCGGCTCGCTCGAACAGGCGGTCGAGTTCTATCGGCAGGCGCTCGCCGCGAACGACTGCACCGCGACGATGTACGCGGCCGAGCAACTGATCCGCAGCCAGGTGCGGCTCGCGTTGCAGCGCGTGCGGACGGCGTCCGCGAGCGGGTCGGCCGCGCTGCTGCAACCGGCCGTCGATGCCGCGCGCAAGCTGCTGTGCGCGGCGTTGGCGAGCCTCGCGCAACTGGTCGCGATGTTTCCGACGATGGACCGGCTGTCGTTATGCGGCGCGGTCAGCAAGCGGCTCGCGATGATCGAGCGCCATGCCGGCTGCCGCGACGCGGAGGTCGCCGCGATCGCGCAGGCGATGGGCCACTATCAGGCCGCCGAGGCGGCCGGCGTCGCGAGCGACAACGGCGACGTGTATTACGTGCGGATCAACCGCTGCGCGGCGGAGCTGGTTTCGCACCTCGCGGCGGCGCAGGCGGGCGACTACGCGGCGGACTGGACGCGGATCGTCGATGCGCTGCCGGAGCGCGTGAGCGCGGAGCCGGATTTCTGGAGCCGCGCGGCGCGCAGCGAAGTGTGGATCTTCCAGTGCGTCGCGGAGCGCACCCTTGCGCTGAACAGCGCGCTGATCGCGCTGGATCTGATGCAACTGCAACGGCGGCTGCCCGCGGCCGCGTACTGGATGTCCGTGTACGACCACTGCGACTTCGTGCTGTCCGAATACGCGCGGCGCGCGGAGCCGCCCGAGGCGGACGCCGCGCGCTCGCTGCTCGCGAACCTCGAAGCGTGGGCGGCGCCGGTGCCGGTCGGCGGCGCGTGACCGTTCGAGCGGCGCGTTGACGACCGGCCCGCGCACGCTCACAGGTCCGGCAACTGGCTGATGTACGCCTTGCTGTGTTGCGCGACGCGGTTGCTCAGGTCCGGTTCGAGCGAGTCGAGTATCGTCACGTCGATGTCCGCGCTCGACGCGTAATGCGAGAACTGCACGTCCTGTTTTTTCGCGCGGAAGAACAGCACCTGCGTGCTCGCGGCGGTGCCTTTTAATACGAATGCCATGATCGACACGACGAAGCGGCCGTCCGGCGACTGTTCCGCGAGCGCGACCTGGAAGTTCGACGCGTTCACCGTGCGCGTCTCGCGATCGAAGATCGTGATCCACGGCTTGCCGGTGTCCAGGCCGGACAGCGCGTCGAGCGTCGTGCCGATCAGCTTCAGCGCGGTCAGCGCGCCGCCGCCGAGCAGCGACGTCGCGATCGACAGCACCGCGTCGTGCGTCTCGAACTCGGTGCCGCTGTCGACGGCCTGCGTGGTGCTCGTCGTCTCGACGAGCCAGCCGATGTTCGCGAGCACCGACGTGTATTGCCTGTACCACGCGTCGAGGTCGCTCGCGTCCGGCACGTTGCGCCGCGCGACGAGTTGCGCGAGGAGCAGCGAATTCGTCACCGACTGCCGGCGCTCGGGCGGCACCCCTTGCGCGAACGTCACGACTCCCGAGCCGACCACGACCGCCTGGTCCTTGCCGGCGTCGAACGACGGGCCGGACGCGTCGAGCAGCAGCGGCGCATGCGCGTGATCCACCGGGGGAAGCTGCAAGTCGAGCAGATAAACCCGGGCAGAATTCAACGTGGCGGTCGGCATCGCAGGTCTCCTTTCGTGGCGTTATCGCTTCATGGTAGGACAACGCCGGAGATAACGGAGCATGGATGCGCGTGTTAAATCGATTTCACGCGCCGACTGCAGTTTGTGCAAACATTCGATACCGAACGTTGGTGCCGACCATCCGGACAGGATATTGAAAAATAGATGGAGATCCTAAGCAATTGCCGTGATGCGACCCTACCGGTCGAGATTCATAACGTTGTCCATACAAGCGGCGCGCGGCGTTTCCGTCTCAAGTTGACGCGGCGATTGCCGTAAACCCGAAGGTGTCACGACGTTTTCCCATCCTGCCTTCAACTGCCTTGCGAAGTATCCCTCATGACAATCAAGCTCAAACTCCAGATCCTCATGTTCGTCACGCTGGTCGCGATAGCGGGAGGCATCGTCGTGACGGCGCTCGGCTTTCGCTCGGTCGACGAAGCGCAGGCGGCTGCGCATCGCCGCGAAACGCAGGTGCGGGGGCTCACGGAGATCAAGGCGAGCGCGTTGTCCACCGTTGAACTGGACGCGGCGTCCGACGACACGAAGCACATTTTCTCGGACGCCGAGCAAAACATCGCCAAATGGTCTGACGTTATCGCGCCGCTGTTCGCGTCGCCGGAGCAGCAGGAGCGTCTTCGCACGCTGCGCGCGCAATGGGCGGGCTATGACGACAAGTCGCGCCAGCTGATGACGCTCGCCGCGAACGATCCGAAAACGGCCGAGGAGAAGGTCGTCGATCTGTACCACTCGGACTTCGAGCCGATGCGCGCGTCGATCGAGTCGATCATCGGCGAAGCGAGCCGGCGCGGCCAGGTCGCGGCCGACACGGCGGAGCGCACGAGCCGCAACGCGGTGCTCACCGTCGTCATCGTGCTCGGCGTGGTGCTGGTCGTCGTGGTCGGCTGGATCTTCGTGCTGTCGCGTTCGATCCAGCGTTCGGTGGCCGGCATCGAGCGCACGCTCGAAGCGGCGAGCGCGGCGCTCGATCTGACGAAGCGCGCGCCGGTGTTCGGCAACGACGAGATCAGCCGCACCGCGCTTGCGTTCAACCAGTTGATGGGCCGCATCGCGGAAGTGATGGTTTCGGTCCGCGATTCGGCCGAGTCGGTCAGCACCGCGTCGAAGCAGATCGCAGCGGGCAACGTCGATCTGTCGGCGCGCACCGAGGAGCAGGCCGCGTCGCTCGAACAGACCGCCGCGAGCATGGAGGAACTGACCAGCACCGTGCGCCAGAACGCGGACAACGCGCGGCAGGCGACCGGCCTCGCATCGAACGCATCGGAGATCGCCGGGCGCGGCAACGACGTGGTGTCGAACGTCGTCGGCACGATGGACGAGATCCACGCGAGTTCGTCGAAGATCGCGGACATCATCGGGATGATCGAGGGGATCGCGTTTCAGACCAACATCCTTGCGCTGAACGCGGCGGTCGAGGCCGCGCGCGCCGGCGAACAGGGGCGCGGTTTCGCGGTGGTCGCGGGCGAGGTGCGTTCGCTCGCGCAGCGTTCGTCGACGGCCGCGAAGGAGATCAAGGAACTGATCGACACGTCGGTCGGCCAGGTGAACGCGGGCAGCGAGCAGGTCGGCCGCGCGGGCACGACGATGCAGGAGATCATCGGCGCGGTGTCGCGCGTGACCGACATCATGGGCGAGATCGCGGCCGCGTCCGACGAGCAGAGCCGCGGCATCGACCAGGTCGGCCAGGCGGTGTCGCAGATGGACGAGGTCACACAGCAGAATGCCGCGCTGGTCGAGCAGGCGGCCGCCGCCGCGCAGTCGCTCGAAGACCAGGCGAAGAAACTGCACGCGGCGGTCAACACGTTCCGGCTGTGAGGCGGTCGCGGGCCGCGACCGCAGCCCGCGTTTCTCTTTTTTCGTTATCGAGCCGGGCCGTTCGGCCCGGCGCTTTCCCTTCACGACAGGTGAACGCTCCTCTTGTCGCGATGCCGCGCCGGCACGATCCGCTGCCGAAAGCCCGCTGAAATCCTTCGTCGCCGCATTCGCGCGGCCAGCTTGCGTTGCGCGATGCACCGCGAATGTTCGCGGACGCCGATGCTTTCACTCGCATTCCGTTCGAACGAACATCGTCTATAACTCTAGTGTTTTGCGCGTGCAGCGAACGAACCGGTTTCGGTAGCGCCCGACGGCCGCGGTCCGCCCAGGACCCGGAGGAGACAGCCGTAAGCGGGCGGCTGCCTTATCCGGACGCGGCCCGCGCGTCGCCATGCCCAGCCAGCAGTTGCAGTTTTCACGAGCCGTACAACCCTTATAAAAAGGAGACGCTTTGATGAACGCAACGCTCAAGCTTCTGCCGCTCGCCGTGACCGCCGCGTGGCTCGCCGCCGCGCCGGCCGCGCATGCCGCGCAGGACAACGTGACCGCGCTGTCGAACTTCCAGCAGACCGGCAACACCGCGCCGGCCGAACAGGTGCCGCAGACCGGCGCGCGCGCCGATGCGCTGCGCCAGAACCTGAAGGCGATCAAGCTGCCGCCGGGGTTCCGGATCGACCTGTACGCGGTGGTCCCCGACGCGCGCCACATGGCGATCGAGCCATCGACCGGCGTCGTGTTCGTCGGCACCCGCAAGGCGCGCGTGTGGCAGGTGACGGACCGCACGAAACGCCGCGTCGCCGACGATGTCGTCGCGTTCGCGAGTTCGGTCACGTTCAAGGTGCCGAACGGCGTGTGCTTCTCGCCGGACGGCGTGCTGTACATCGTCGAGCAGAACCGCGTGCTCGCGTTCCCGGCCGCGCAGTTCTTCGGGGAGGGCGGCCCGGACGTCGCGGCGGCGGTCGTCGTGCCGCAGGGCAAGCTGATCCCGACGAAGTTCGAGAGCTTCAACCATGGCGCGCGCGCGTGCCGGATCGGGCCGGACAAGAAGCTGTACATCGCGCTCGGCCAGCCGTGGAACGTGCCGCCGAAAGACCAGTTGGCCGAACTCGACCGCAACGGTCTCGCCGGCATCATCCGGATGGACCAGGACGGCAAGAACCGCGAGACCTACGCGCACGGCGTGCGCAATTCGGTCGGCCTCGACTTCAACCCGAAGGACAAGACGCTGTGGTTCACCGACAACCAGGTGGACGGCATGGGCGACGACATTCCGCCCGGCGAGCTGAACCACGCGCCGCAGGCCGGCCAGAACTTCGGTTTCCCGTGGTACGGCGGCGGCCACGTCCGCACGGCCGAATACAAGGACAGCACGCCGCCCGCCGGCGTCGTGTTCCCGCAGGTCGAATACGCGGCGCACGCGGCCGACCTCGGCATGTCGTTCTATACCGGCAAGATGTTCCCCGACAGGTACCAGGGCGGCATCTTCGCGGCCGAACACGGTTCATGGAACCGCACGAAGCCGATCGGCGCGCGCATCGTGTTCACGCCGGTCAACGACGACGGCTCGGTCGGGCAGACCGAGGTGTTCGCGGAAGGCTGGCTCGCGCCGGACGGCGAATACATGGGCCGGCCGGTGGACGTGCAGCAGTTGCAGGACGGCTCGCTGCTCGTGTCGGACGACTACGCGGGCGCGATCTATCGCATCTCGTACGGGTCGTCGAAATGACGCGTGCGCGCTTCGCGGCCGCCTTGCTCGCGGCCGCGTGGTACGGCGGCGGCGCGGCGGAGGTCGCGAGCGCGGCCGACCTCGCGGCCGGGCGCGCGAAGGCGGTGCAGTGCCAGGCGTGCCACGGCCTCGACGGCATCGCGAAGATTCCCGAAGCGCCGAATCTCGCGGGGCAGAACGAGGATTATCTGGTGAAGGCGCTGAACGACTTCCGGTCCGGCGCGCGCACGAACGAGATGATGTCGATGGTCGCGAAGCCGCTGTCCGATGCGGACATCGCGAATCTCGCGGCGTTCTATCACAGCCTGGGGCGTCAGTAGCCGCTGCGCGCCCGCCCAGTCATACGGACGGGAGCGAGAAACGCTATGCTACGGCTTCCGTTGATCGAGGACTAAACGATGAAACAGACTGCAGGTTCGATGGTGACGTTCAGCCGCCCCGACGGCAAGGAGCTTCAGGGGTATCTCGCGACGCCGGCGCAGGCCGACGGCGCGCCGGCGATCGTCGTGATCCAGGAGTGGTGGGGGTTGAACGACCAGATTCGCGGCGTCGCGGACCGGCTTGCGCGCGCCGGTTATCAGGCGCTCGTCCCGGACCTGTATCGCGGCAAGGCGACCGTCGAGGAAGAAGAGGCACACCATCTGATGGACGGGCTCGACTTCGGCGACGCCGCGAGCCAGGACGTGCGCGGCGCGGTGCAGTTCCTGAAGCAGCGTGCGCCGCGCGTGGGCGTGACCGGCTACTGCATGGGCGGCGCGCTGACGCTGCTCGCGTTGCAGCAGACACCGGAAGCGTCGGCCGGCGTCGTCTGGTACGGCTGCCCGCCGCTCGACTATCTCGACGCGAAGAACCTCCGCGTGCCGCTGCTCGGCCACTGGGCGACCCAGGACGCGGCGTTCCCGATCGCGACCGTCGACGCGCTCGAAGCGAAGCTGCGCGAAGCGAACGTCGATTTCACGTTCCATCGTTATCTCGCGCATCATGCGTTCGCGAACGAAACGGCCGTCGGGCCGACCCGCATCGCGCTCACGCAGTACGACCCGGTGTGGGCCGAACATGCGTGGGACCGCACGCTGACGTTCTGGGCGCGCACGCTGTGGGCGTGATGGAGCGCGTGCGGTACGTGTCTTGATGGATCGATGTCGCCGGCGGCTTTCGGTTTTGGGTCGCCGGCGGGTTGTTGTACTGCTGTTATCTCGCGCCGCTCTTCGCTTTTCACATCCGTCCGGATCACGATGGCGAATGCGTAGGGGGCTTCTCGTCATTCGCCATCAGCAAGCGCCCCGTGCGTCGACAAATCGGTGCACATGCGCTTTGCACAAAACGAACACGAAGATTCGTTCCAGGCAAGGGATGTCCCTGGTTGAACCGGCGCAATGCCGCTGGCGGCGGCATCGCACGCCTATTCACTGCATCCCCGGATAAACCCCGCCGCCGCCCCGCCGCTAAATAAGCGCACGCGCGTGCCGATATCAATGTCAGGAGGCCGTTCGCAGTGCGCGCGGCCCCGGTCCGGTGCACGCAAAATAAAAGGAGACTGCCGCGGCATGCCGGCAACGCAAATGCAAACGCAACCGCAGACGCATCGGCGACCCTCGCGCGTCCGATGCGACGCCCATATCGATTCCTGCCGCGGACACCATCGACGATGATCAGATTCGGTTCACTGGAAACCCAGGTTCACCGCCTGTATAAAAAACTCGCAGACCGCTATCCAGCCGGCTTTGCGATCGACCGCTCGCGCCAGGTCGAAGTCGCCGGCCGGCCGACGCCGGTGATGGCGAGCGGCTCGCAGCAGATCAACCTCGAATCCGCGATCCTCGACCGCTTCGAGCAGGAGACGGGCGGCATCGCGTCGATCTTCGTGCTGGCCGGCGACGACTTCGTGCGCATCGCGACGAACGTGAAGGACAAGCAGGGCAACCGCGTGCTCGGCGTGCTGCTCGACCGCTCGCATCCGGCCTATGCGCTGAACCGCTCGGGGCAGTCGTACTTCGGCTATACGCTGCTCGCGGGCCGCAAGTTCATCGTCGACTACCGGCCGATCGTCGACGCGCACGGCGCCGTGATCGGCATCTTCGCGGTCGGCCTCGACATCGGCGGCATAAGAATGCTGAGCGTTTCCGGGAAGGTGTCGCTCGCGTCGGCCGCGTTGTCGGCGCTGCTGCTCGTCGGCCGCGACATGCTGCTGAACGCGGTCGAATCGCACGCGATCGTGCAGGGCGTCGCGCAGGTGCTGCCCGACGTCGTCGTCGCGCTGCTGATCGGGCTGTGCGTGTACGCGACGATCTCGCGCAGCGTGAGCCGCCCCCTCGCGGAGGCGCAGGCGGCCGCGCGCCGGCTCGCCAGCGGCGATCTGTCCGCGCAGGCGCCGGTGCGGCGCGGCGACGAAATCGGCCTGATCCTCGACGCGCTGAACGGGATCAACGTCGGGTTGTCCGGCCTGATCGGCAACGTGCGGCGCTCGACGGACAGTCTCGCGATCGCGTCGCGCGAGATCGCGGCCGGCAACACGGACCTGTCGTCGCGCACCGAGGCGCAGGCGGGTTCGCTCGAACAGACGGCCGCCGCAATGGATCAGTTGACCTCGACGGTGCGCAACAACGCGGAGAACGCGAAACAGGCGCACGAACATGCGGGTTCGACGTCCGACCTCGCGGACGCCGGCTCGACGCTGATGACCCAGGCGGTCGCGACGATGGGCGAGATACGCGCGACGTCGGCGCAGGTGGCGGAGATCGTCGGCACGATCGAAGGGATCGCGTTCCAGACCAACATCCTCGCGCTGAACGCGGCGGTCGAGGCCGCGCGCGCGGGCGAGGAAGGGCGCGGTTTCGCGGTCGTCGCGCAAGAGGTGCGCAGCCTCGCGCAGCGCAGCGCGTCGGCCGCGAAGGAGATCAGGAGCCTGATCGCGGATTCGGTGTCGCGCGTGGATACGGGCGGTCAACTGATCGACGACGCGGGCCGCACGATGGCGCAGATCGTGTCGTCGGTGCAGGGCGTCACGCAGTTGATGGCGCAGATCAGCCGCGCGAGCAACGAGCAGAGCGCGGGCATCGAGGAAGTGAACCGCGCGGTGTCGCACATGGACGAGATGACACAACAGAACGCGGCGCTCGTCGAGCAGGCGGCGGCCGCGTCCGCGAGCATGCAGCAGCAGACCGGCGCGCTGGAACAGGCAGTGCGCGCGTTCAGGCTGGCTAGCTGAGGCATCCGGCGGCGGCGCCGGCACGCGGGCTTGCGTGTCGGCGCCGCGCCGCGTTTTATCCGCCGGCGAACGTAAAAACGAAGCTCAGGCAGAACGCTTCGCGACGTACATCGCGGAGTCGGCCTCTTCGAGCATGTGCCGCACCGATGCGTGACGCGCGGCGTCGTACTCGACTTCGCCCACGCTGAATTCGATCGGATACCGGCAACTGGCCGCCGCGCGGGCGCGATCGAGTTCGTCGCGCAGCCGCTGCGCGAGCGCCGCCGCCTGCGCCGTGTCGGTATCGACGAACAGCGCGACGAACTCGTCGCCGCCGAGCCGCGCCACCACGTCTGTTTCGCGCCCGACGCCGCGCAGCGCCGCCGAGAACTCGACTAGCGCGCGGTCGCCTTCCGCATGGCCGAAGCGGTCGTTGATCGTCTTGAAGTTGTCTAGGTCGAAGTACGCGAGCAGCGCCGGCTTGCGCGCGCGCCGGCACACGTTCAGCGCGTGCTGGGCGATGCCCATGAACGCGCGCCGGTTCGGGATGCCGGTCAGCTCGTCGGTCGTCGCGAGTTCATACGCGATCAGTTCGCGCACAACGAGTTGCCCGATGTCGCGCAGGCTGCGGCGATCCTCGGCGTCGAAGTCGCGCGGCCGGTTGTCCATCAGGCACACGGTGCCGAGCGTGACGCCGCCGGACAAGGTCAGCGGACAGCCCGCATAGAAGCGGACGCGCGGACCGTCGACGACGAACGGGTTGTCGCTGAAGCGTTGGTCCTGCAACGCGTCGGACACGACCAGCAGGTCGTCTTCGAGGATCGCGTGCGCGCAGAACGACGAGTCGCGCGGCGTCTCTGCAAAACAGAAGCCGTCGGCCGACTTGAACCACTGGCGGTCCGCATCGACGAGACTCACCAGCGCGACCGGCACGTCGAACAGGCGGCGCGCGAGCCGTGTCAGCCGGTCGAAGCGTTCTTCGCGGGGCGTGTCGAGAATCTCCAGCGCCCGCAATGCTGCGAGTCGTTCCGCTTCGTTCGGCGGGGTGGCGGGGGACTTCATTCAGGGGTTCCTCGGCTGCGCGACGCGCGGGTGTCCGGCAAGAAGCGGGTTTCGTTGTTGTCATTTTACGGACACGCCCGGCGAAACTTTAGTCCGGGTTTAATCCGGGCCGCGCCGGATCTGCGCGACGCGCGGCAGCGTTTCGCCCGCGTGGCCGAGGTCCACGTCGAGCGCGCCGCGCGGTTCGCGGCGGCCGAACGACAGATCGATCGCGCGCGAGACGCGCGCGCCGGCCAGCGCGTGAGCACCGCGTTGCCGTAACGGCGCGCGGCGGTGTCGGGCGTCGGGCCTTCGACCGCATGGCAGCCGGTCGCGGCGCGCAGCAGCGGCGTGGCGGCAGTGTCGTTCGTGATCCCGGATCTGGCGGGTGCATCGTTGCGTTGCGCTCCGTGTCGGGTTTTTCGGAACGGGGCAAAGAGCGGACCTGGTTACGCAGGCGAGGTCGGGCGCACGGTACGAACGTTTTCCGGAATTTCGGGATGCTGTGAACGAATAATAGAGCTTGACACGGCGAGCCTTGAGGAATCAAAGGCTTGGCGATAGGCGTGATCGCGATCCATTGAAATAGAGTTCGACACAATTCCCGACTTGCTCTATGGATGCGGGCATTTTGCGACAAAATAGGTTGACACAAGTACGGCACGATGCGGGCTAAAGACCGATGGCACTTCACACGCATCACGCCGGCCTGGTCTCCTTTCATATGCTCTAGTTAGCTCCGACAGTACCGCCATAACTTCATGATCGCCACATAGGCGAGCACTGCTACGAGCAATTCGATAGTCACCCACGCCACGAAAATCAAATCTTCCGGGTCCCCAATGCCGAGCCAGTCCGACGCACGCCACCAGGCGGCTAGATGCCTCTCCGTCATTGGGAAGGGATACGGGCGAATATAACGAACCGAAAGGACGAACAGACACACAAACAGGGCGACCTTGAACGCCCTACGGGCAAGTGTCGCCATACGTGATGACCTCAATTATTCCGTAAGCGTTAAGCCCCGAATTGCGGGCCGGGATAGTCGTAGTGTGCAGGAATGCGTTGCGGATTCTCATAAAATCAACGCGGCTCGACAGGGTGATACAGCCTAGCGAAATACCCTGCCCACCTGCCGGATGTAGCCGGAAATGCCCGCGCTGGACGCCGTTTACCCAAGTCCTGTCATCAATCGCTCCGTCATCCCGATACAGCGCGAACCAGTCACTGTGATTGGTTGCACTGCCCCATGCGGTATTCCACGTATCCTTCGCCATAGCAAGGGCCTGTGAGCCGAGTCCGCCCGTGGGCCGGTCTACGACCCAATACCTACCGGCAGGGATCGGCCCTTTGTTAGGGATCGTCGTGCAGCCGCCTCGATTTCGGTATTGTTGGTCACCTGAAAATGCGTTGAACGTACCGACGCCAAAAATCGTCAAGGGCGACAACGGCTCGTTATTGACCAGAAATTTACCCTGATAAGCCATCACTCCCCCTTACCCGCGCTCGTTCCACGAGTCCGTGAATTTAATATTGCCGTCGAGATAGTGCCATGTGATGCGGTCGTACATCATGGATACAGCCTCAACGTGATTGAGCGTGGACGCCTGCGACAGTTTCGTGTTGGACATGCCGGGGTTGACGCCGCAGACTTTCACGCCTTCCAGCAGCATCACGAAATACACTTCCTCCTTGCCCGCGTCGTTGATGCGATACCACTTGATTTCGGCGGATTGCAACGTTTGGCCCTTTGCTACGGCCTTGTAAAGATAAGGCGTCGCAGCATCAAACTCTTTTTCGAACGCGGCGACCGAGTGAGTTCGCGCGCCAGTTATCTTGCCGTTCGCAGCATCAACCGGCAGGTTTACGCCGTGTCCAAAACTGATAATTTCTATGCTGCCTTCGCGGCCTTGCACGGTTGACGAGCCTTTGATATCTGCGCCGCCATCATCTTTAGGCCACATATACGCGGGAATCGGCATGCTGATTTTGTCCTTCGGTTGATTGAACGGGGTTCCGGTCGGTGCCAGAGCCCGAAACAATGAACGAAGACAGCAGTGCAACTCCATGATCTGGAACAGATGACTGCCTGACTGCTATCTGCCGATACTCATCGCTTCGGGGACGTGCTTCTCGTGTCAAACTTTATTGTTTTGTGTCAAGCGTTTTTGTCCTGTGTCGAACTCTATTGTTCGTTCACAGATGCCGGATTTTTCGTTTGCGAGACGCGAGCGATCGTTCGTTTCCGATGCGAATGGCTTGCCGATGGATGTGGTCGCGCGTCGGTTTGACGCGAAACGGTTTTTTCGCCGGCAGCGCGTGCCGGACGCGCCCGTCGTTCGGTATTCGCGGTTTTCCGTTAAAGCCGCCAGCCGCAGCGGATCGCGGTACGCGACGTTATTCGCACAAACGGCGCGGCCACGATGCGGGACAGGCCGTCGGGTCGTTGCGGACTTGCATCCCACGAGCCGCACGCTCGTTCCCTGTTAAGAGAAGTTTAAGAAACCGCCCATAACGTCGATCCGTTTGTTTCGCCCGGGCAGCCGCGCTGCCCGAAACGATTGCGGATGCGACGCTCCCTCGCGATCGCGTCCGCAGCCTCATCCGCCGTTCAGTCGTTCATCCGATGCCGCTTTCAGTCATCTCCGCGCAGCGTGGGCGTGCAGGCCGTTTTGTGCTGGTCTGCGCACTCGGTTCGATCTGCGCCGCGCTCGTGCTTACCCAGCAGCGCGCTTCTTCTCCCGCCAGCGTCGATGCGTCGGTGGTTTCCGTTCGGAATCGCGACGCGTCGCCGCCTACCGCCCCGCAACCCGAGCTGGATACGGTGCCGTCCGGATCCGACTATCAGGTCGCGAGCGTGACCGTCGAGCGCAGTTTCGCGTCCGCCGTGCAGCGCGCGGGCCTCAGCGCCGCGGTCGCCGCGATGCTCGCGCGCGCGTTCGCGGACGAGATCGATTTCCGGCGCGACCTGAAGCGCGGCAACGCGGTGAAGTTCATCTTCGAGAATCCGCAGGACGGCGAAACCGAAACGGGCGACGGCGACCTGCTGATGCCGCTCGCGGTGCGCATCGAGATCGGCCCGCGTTTTCACGACGTGTTTCTGTTCCGCGACGACGATGGCAACGCTTCGTACTATCCGAAACACGGGCTCGAACCGGAGCCGGCGATGTCGCGTTATCCGGTCGCGTTCCGGCGCATCTCGTCGCACTTCGCGCCGCGGCGGCTGAACCCGGTCACGCGCCGCTGGCTGCCGCACGACGGCGTCGATTTCGCCGCGCCGGCCGGCACGCCGGTATACGCGACCGCCGACGGCTCGGTGGCGTTCGTCGGCTCGCAGACCGGCTACGGCAACGTCGTGAAGCTGCGCCACCGGCCGCCGTATTCGACGACGTTCGCGCATCTGTCGCGCTTCGCGGACGGGCTGCGCGCGGGCGGCAGCGTGAAGCAGGGCGACGTGATCGGCTACGTCGGCTCGACCGGTTGGTCCACCGCGCCGCATCTGCACTACGAGGTGCGCGTGAACGGCGTGCCGCAGGATCCGCTGTCGGTCGATCTGCCGCGCGAGGAGCCGATACGAACGGCGGAACTCGAACGTTTCGCACAGGAAACCGGCCGCCTCGCCGCGCTGTTCTGATCCGCGTTAGCCCGGCGCGGTCTCGCGCCGGTAGCCATCGGTCGCTTCGAGCATCCGGCGCGTGTATTCGTGTTCGACCCGGCGCGCGCGCACGGCGTCGATGCCGGCCTGCTCGACGATCTCGCCGTTGCGCATCACCGCCACGCGCGAGCACAGGAAACCGACCACCGCGAGATTGTGGCTGACCAGCACGATCGTCAGGCTGCGCTCGCGATGCAGCCGGCGCAGCAGGTTCAATATCTCCGCCTGCACCGATACGTCGAGCGCGGACGTCGGTTCGTCCAGCAGCAGCACGCGCGGCTCGACGATCAGCGCGCGCGCAATCGCAACGCGCTGCCGTTGTCCGCCCGAAAGTTGATGCGGGTAGCGGAAACGAAACGCCGGGCCGAGGCCGACTTCGTGCAGCGCATCGACGATGCGCGCGTCGTGCCGGTCGCTGCCGGCGATCGCGAGCGGCTCGCGCAGCGTGCGGTCCACCGTGAAGCGCGGATGCAGCGAGCCATACGGGTCCTGAAACACCATCTGCACGTCGCGCCGGAACGCGCGCGGCAGCGCGCTGCCGAGCACGTGGCCGCCGACCGTCGCGTGTCCCGCGCTGACCGGCGCGAGGCCGCACAGCGCGCGCAGCACCGTCGTCTTGCCCGATCCCGATTCGCCGACAAGCCCGAACGCTTCGCCGGTTTCCACCTGGAAACTCACGCCGCGCACCGCGTCCACATGACCGCGCCGCGAGCCGAAGCGCACGCCCAGCGATTGCACGTCGATCATCGCGCGGCCTCCACGGGGCCATCGAGCCATGACGGATCGCGCGTCATCACCGGCAGCCACTCCGGCGGATTCGCAAGCGGCGGATTCGCGGCGAGCAGCGCGCGCGTGTACGGATGCGTCGCGTGCGCGAGGTCGCGCGCCGCGCAGGTTTCGACCGCGCGTCCCGCGTACATCACGACCACGCGGTCGCAGAACGACATCACGAGCGGCAGGTCGTGGCTGATGAACACCAGCCCCGTGTCGTGCTGCGCGATCATCCGGTCCAGCACGCCGAGCACCTGCATCGACACGAGCACGTCGAGCGCGCTGGTCGGCTCGTCCGCGACGAGCACGCGCGGGCCGTTCGACACCATCATCGCGATCATCACGCGCTGGCCCATGCCGCCGGACAGTTCGTGCGGGTACAGGCCGGTCACGCGCAACGGGTCGCGAATCTGCACCGCCGCGAGCGCGTCGACGATCCGCTCGCGCAGTTCGCGGCGGCCGGCCTTCGGGTCCTGAAGCCGGAACGCCTCGCGCATCTGCCGCCCGACCGTCATCACCGGATTCAGCGAATATTTCGGGTCCTGCAGGATCATCCCCATCTGCCGGCCGCACAGGCCGCGCCGTTCGCGCGCGCTCATCGTCAGCAGGTCGCGGCCCTCGAAGCGCAGTCCGTCGGCGCTCATCCGCGCGGACGGCGGCAACAGGCCGAGCAGCGCGCGGCCGGTCAGCGACTTGCCGGACCCCGATTCGCCGACGATGCCGAGCCGCTCGCCGTGCCGCAACGTCAGCGACAGGCCGCGCACCGCGTGCGTGTCGCGGCCGTCGTCGCCGCGAAACGCGATCCGCAGGCCGTCGATCTCGCACAGCGGCGGCGCGGCGCCGGGCGTGTCCGGTGTCGTCATGTCAGTCTCCGTGGCGCGGGTCGAACACGTCGCGCAGTCCGTCGCCGAGCAGGTTGAACGCGAGGCTCACGAGCAGGATCGCGATGCCCGGAATCGTCGCGACCCACCACGCGTCGAGCAGCACGTTGCGGCCCGACGCGACCATGAAGCCCCATTCGGGGCTCGGCGGCTGCGCGCCGAGGCCGAGGAAGCCGAGGCCCGCGACGGTCAGGATGATGCCTGCCATGTCGAGCGTCGCGCGCACGATCACCGACGACGCGCACAACGGCACGATGTAGCGCAATAGCAGCCGCGTTCGAGATGCGCCTTGCAGCCGCGCCGCGTGGATGAAGTCCGCGTGCACGTAGCGCAGCGTCTCCGCGCGCGCGAGCCGCGCATACGCGGGCCATGCGGTGATCGAGATCGCGATCACCGCGTTGAGCACGCCGGGTCCGAGCGCGGCGGCGAATGCGAGCGCGAGCACGATCTTCGGAAACGCGAGCGCGACGTCGGTGATGCGCATCAGCACGACGTCGGCCCAGCCGCCGAAGAAACCGGCGATCGTGCCGATCAGCAGCCCGATCGGCACGACGACCACGACGACGAGGATCGCGATCGACAGCGTGAGCCGCGAGCCGTAGACGAGCCGCGAGAGGATGTCGCGGCCGAGCTGGTCGGTGCCGAGCCAGTGCGACGGACGGCCGGGCGGCAGCAGCCGGTCGGGCAGCACCTGTTGCAGCGGATCGTGCGGCGCGAGCCACGGGCCGAACGCGGCGGCCGCGATCAGCAACAGCAGGATCGCGAGGCCGAACATCGACAGCGGGTTTGACGCGAAGCGCGTCCAGCGCCGATACGCATGGCCGAGCACGGCCTGCGCGCGCGACGCGGGCGCATCGGTCAGCAGCCAGTCGCGGCGACGGCGCGCGGCGTTCGTCGCGTGAACCGGGCCGTTGTCTTTGTCGTTAGCCGGCGAAGTGGAAGCAGCGGGGCGGCGCAAGAACGGGTCTCCGGTCACTCAGCGAACGCGCGGATCGAGCACGCGGTACAGCGCGTCGGTCAGCAGGTTCAACGCGATGAACGTCGCGCCGATCACGAGCGTGCTGCCGAGCACCGCGTTCATGTCCGCGTTCAGCAGCGCGCCGGTCAGATACGAGCCGATGCCGGGCCACGCGAACACGATCTCGGTCAGCACCGAGCCTTCGAGCAGATAGCTGTACGACAGCGCGATCACCGTCAGCAGCGGCACCGCGATGTTGCCGAACGCATGCACCCAGATCACGCGGCGCTCGGGGACGCCCTTCGCGCGCGCGGTCGTCACGTACTCGTGGTTCAACTGGTCGAGCATGAACGAGCGCGTCATCCGGCTCAGGTACGCGACCGAGTAATAGCCGAGAATCGCGGCCGGCAGCGCGATATGCGACAGCGCGTTGAAGAACACGTCCCATTCGCCGGCGAGCAGCGCGTCGATCAGCAGGCTGCCGGTGCGCGCGTCGACCATGCCGTCGAACTCCGGATCGATGCGGCCGGGGCCGGACACCCAGTGCAGCTTCGCATAGAACAGCAGCAGCCCCATCAGCCCGAGCCAGAACACCGGCACCGAACTGCCGATCAGCCCGACGAAACGCGCGACGTGATCGATCCAGCGGTTGTGCCGCGCGGCCGCGATCACGCCGAGCGGCACGCCGACGAGCACGCCGATCAGCGTGGACAGTGTCGCGAGTTCGAGCGTCGCCGGAAACACGCGGCGAATGTCGTCGAGCACCGGGTTCGACGTCAGCAGCGACATGCCGAGGTCGCCGTGCAGCACGTCGCGCGCGTACAGGATGAACTGCACCGCGAGCGGCCGGTCGAGGCCCAGTTGCGCGCGCGCGGCCGCATACGCGCTCGCGGACGCGCGGTCGCCGACCACCGCGAGCACCGGATCGATCGGCACCTTGCGGCCGATCACGAACGTGACGACGAGCAGGCCGGCGAGCGTCAGCGCGAGCGTGAGCAGCCAGCGCAGCGCGACGAACGCGCGGCGCGCGGCGGCGTGTCCCGCATCCGGTCCGCGCGTGGGGGGCGTCGTGTCAGGCGTCACGCGAGGCTCCTCGCTTGCGGGACAAGGTCATTGCTTCTTCAGATGCTGATACGACACGAGATCGTTGATCGGTCCGACCTCGATGCCGCCGACGCCCGGCCGCATCGCAACCTGCGACACGCGCTGGAACAGGATCACGAACGGCGAGTTCGCGAGCATCTCGCGCTGCATTGCCTGGTACATCTGCGCGCGTTTCTGCGTGGACGGCTCCGCGAGCGCCGCGTCGGTTTCCTTCGTCAGTGGCGGAATGTTCCAGCTATTGCGCCACGCGAGCATCTTGTAGCTGGACGCATCCGAGTTGTCCGGGTTCCATGCGAAACCCTGCGCGTTGCTGTGCGGGTCGATGTAGTCGGCCGACCATTCGCCGATGTAGATGTCGTGCTGCCGCGCGCGATACTTCGCGAGCGTCTGCTTGTTGTCGCCCGGCAGGATCGCGAGCTTGATGCCGCCCTGCGCGAGATTCGCCTGGATCGCCTGGGCGATCTCGGTGTACGGATAACCGCTGCGCACGTCCATCGTCACGCTGAAGCCGTTCGGGTAACCGGCCTTCGCGAGCAGCGCCTTCGCTTTCGCGACGTCCTGATGGTACGGGTTTTCGTTCAGCGTGCCGAGGAACCCTTCGGGGATGAACGTCTGGTGAACCTTGTAGATCGTCTTCACGATGTTCGACTGGATGCCGTCGTAGTCGATCAGCCACTTGATCGCCTGCTGCACGTCCGGCTTCGCGAGCGCCGGGTTTTTCACGTTCAGCCCGAGATACAGCAGCGTCGCCTGCGGCACGCCGGTCGTCTGCGCCTTGCCGTTCTTCGCGAGCGCGGCGATGTCGTCGGGGCTCAGGTTGCGCGCGATGTCCGCGTCGCCGTTTTCGAGCAGCAGCCGCTGGGTCGACGCCTCCGGCACGTGGCGCAACACGATCCGCTTCAGCGCGAGCGGCGCGCGGTAGTCGTCGTTGCGTTGCAGGATCAGGCTGTCGTTGGCGGTCCACTTCACCAGTTTGTACGCACCCGAGCCGGCCTCGTGCGTGCGCAGCCAGTCGTTGCCGAAGTCGCCGTTCTTCTGGTGCTCCAGCGCGAGCTTGCGATCGACGACCGACGCGGGCCATGCGCCGAGCACGTTCAGCACGAACGTCGGCGCATAACGGCGGTCGGTGCTCACGCTGACCGTCGTGTCGTCGATCTTCTTCACGTTCTTCAGCACGTTGTCCTTCGTGAGGCCGATGCCTTGCAGCACCGCGGCCGCGCCCTTGTCGAGCAGCACCGTGCGCTGGATCGACCACGCGACGTCGTCGGCGGTCAGCGGATTGCCCGAGTGGAACTTCAGGCCCGAACGCAGCCGGAACGTGAACGTGAGGCCGTCCTGGCTCACGGTCCACGACTGCGCGACGTCGCCGTTGAAGTGCGACGGGTCTTTCAGATCGACGCGGATCAGCCGGTCGTAGGTGTTCGCGACGTACTCCTCGGGCATCAGCTCGTAGACTTCGCCGGGGTCGAGCGTCGAGAATTCGTCGAGCAGCGTCGCCATCACCAGCATGTCCTTCGGCGTCGCGGCGGCGGCCGGGAACGCGGCCGGCAGCGACAGCGTTACCGCGGCCGCCAGCGCCGCGATCGTCCGGATACCGCGCGATCTTGTGTTTTCCTGCATAGAGGCTCCGTAAATTGAATCCGGTGGCGCATCGCAATGCGGCGCGTTTACATCAACGCGGGCGCGCCGGCCGCGCCGTCGTCGATCAGCGGCAGCGCGCGCGAGCCGGGCAGTTCGTAGTGCCACCACTCGCTCGGAATATGCCCGAATCCGGCTGCGTGCATGATGCCCAGCAGCAACAGACGGTGACGTTGCACGGTATGCGGCAGGCCCGGATGAAAATGCGCGGACGCGGCGGTCATGTCGTCGAAGCCGGTGCCCATGTCGAGCGGCGCGCCGTTGGCGTCGAGCAGCGTCAGGTCGATCGCGGTCCCGCGGCTGTGGTTCGAGCCGATCTTCACGTCCGCGATGTACGTCGGATCGGGCAGGAAATTCCACAGCGCCTGTTGCGCCTGCGGCGGCCGGTACGCATCGAAGATCCGCAGTTTGAGCCCCGCGTCGCGCGCGATTCCGGTCGCGCGGCGCAGCGCCGCTTCGGCGGTGTCGAGCAGCAGGCAGTGGGCGGCGCGGTAGATCGGCTTGCCGGTGAGATTGCGGTCGGTGGCGTACACGAGGTCGATATCGACGTCGTGCGTGGAGGCGGTAATCGGAAGCAGTCGGTGGGTCGTGTCGGTCATCGGGTAGCCGGGGCGGTGCCGCGAGGGCGGGAGGGCGGGTCGAGTGGGCCGAGTTCGCGTTGCAGTTCGCGATGGCGCGCGAGGCGGGCATCGAGCGCGGGGCCGAGCCGTTCGACCACGGACGTGATCAGCAGGTTGAACACGCACGCGAGCGGCGCGAGCGAGTCGCGGAACTGGCCGACGTCGGTTCGCACCTGAAGCAGGTCGCACGGAAAATCGCGCGCCCACGGGTTATACAGGTCGGTGACGAGCGCGAACGGCAACTGCCGCCGCGCGGCGGCTTCGCAGTAGCGGCGCGCGACCGGCGAGTCCGCGCGCACGTCGGCGACGATCAGGTACGGCGACGCGAAGGTTGTGTTCAGCGCATCCGCGAACGAGCCGGTGGCGCTTTCCGGATGGAACACGTGCGCGCGCACGTAATCGAGGTCGCGATAGAACGCGTTGACGAGGCCGCGCGTCGATGGGAGCGCGGGCAGATAGACGGCGTCCGCGTGCGCGATGCGTTCGGCGATTCGCGTGAAGGCGGGCGTGTTCGCGAGCGCATACGCGTCGCGGATCGCATCGAGTTCGAGGTCGAGCGAATGGGCGAACGCGATGCCCGGTCGCGCCGTTGCGTCGCCGGGCGCGGCATTCGAGCGGCGCCAGGGCCGCGGATGGAGGTCGCGCAGTTCGCGCTTCAGGTCGTCGAGATTGCGATAGCCGACGTGGCGCAGGAAGCGCCCGACCGAGATGCCGCTGGTGCCGGTCTGTTGCGCGATGCGGTCGGCCGTTTCGAGTCCGATCCGTTCGAGATTCGCGAGCATGTAGCTCGCGATTCGTTTCGCCGTCGGTGTCAGTTCGGCGAAACGCGCTTCGACAGCCTGGGCGAAGGGCGTGGACGTGTCGTGCAAGATCGGACGGGCCGGTTAGCTTTCTGTCATCGGGGATTCCGTTGGGAGCTATCTAACAGGGCCAATAACGAAAGCGCCAGCTTAAAAAATTTATGGCGTCCGGCGATTCATAGCGGCAGGCGCCCGTGCACCGGGTTCGCGCGGGCGCTTGCCGCATCCTCTCATGCGTTGCGCTTCGCCTGCACGGCGCCGAAGTGATGCGCGAGATACAGGCCGATCACCAGCACGCCGGCCAGCATCGAGACGAGATCGGCGGCCGGTTCGAGCGTGAACGGATGGCGCGCGAGCAGCACCAGCGCAACCGCCAGATTCACGAAGCCCCAGACGAAGTTCACCAGCGGCGGCGAGAAGCCGATGCCGCGCGGCTTCGCGAACGGCGTCGGAAACGGTCTGCCTTCGAGCCCGCAGACGAGATGCGGAATGCAGTTGCACAGCAGCATGCCGCAGAAGAACAACGTGACGTAGTGCATGGTTACCTCGGGGTTGGAATGTCTTGACACGCTTCGTTCGGCTGCTGTGGAGCCGGCGCGTAGCGCACCAGCAGCCGTGCGAGCGGCGGCGCCGCGAACAGCACGACGATGAAGCGCATCATCTGCATCGCCATCACGAACGGCACGTCGACGTTCGTCGAGGCGGCGATGATCGCGACGGAGTCCGCGCCGCCGGGGCTCGTCGCGAGCCACGCGGTCAGCGGGTCGATGTGGAGCGTCGCGACGAGCAGCGCGGCCAGCGCGCCGCATGCGGCGACGAGCGCCACCGAGCACGCGGCGAGGCGCGGCAGCGCGCGTGCCGCATGACGCAGCAGTTGCGGCGTGAATTGCAGGCCGATGCGCCAGCCGACCAGCGCATACGCGACCGCGAGCAGCCAGCGCGGCAGTTCGATCGTGATCCAGCCGGCGTGCGTCAGCACGACGCCGGCGACGAGCGGCACGAGCAGCGGCCCGGCGGACAACCGCACGAAGCGGCCCGCGATGCCGCCCGCGACGGCGAGCGCGAGCGTGGCCGCGAACGGTCCCCACGCGACCGGCGCGAACCACGCGAGCGCATGCGATGCGTGATGCGCGCCCGCGCCGATGAACGCGGCGGCCGTCGACGCGACCGCCGCGACGATCAGCACGCGCAGGTATTGCAGGACCGCGACCATCTGCGCGTCCGCGCCGTTCGCTTCGGCCATCAGGATCATCACGGTCGCCGCGCCGGGGCTCAAGCCCCACAGCGCGGTGGTGCCGGGCAGCACGCGCAGCCGCATCAGCAGCCAGCCGAGCAGCCCGCTGACGACGATCACCGACACGACGCCGAACGCGAACAGCGGCCAGTGCGCGCCGACCTGCCCGACGATCGCGGCCGGCAGCAGCTTCGCGATCATGCAGCCGAGCAGCGCCTGCACCGGCAGCGACGTTCGGCGCGGCACGCTGAGCCGCGCGCCGTTCACCGACACCGCGATGGCCGACAGCATCGGACCGAGCAGCAGCGCGGCCGGCATGCCGGTTGCCGCGAGCAGCGCGGACACGACGATCGACAAGCCGATCAGCACCGCCCATTGCGCGGCCGGCGCGTTGCCGCCGATCCATCGGGACGGGGCAGGAAGCGGCGGGGCCGTCATTGGGTTGCGCGCCGTGCGGGCGGGCTGGGCGGAGCGAAGCTCATCGGGGACTCCTGTGTGCGGCGGGCGAGACGCGTTGACGAGTTATGCGAGGACATCCTCGCGAAACGCGATAATAGAGGCTGTCCTCGCATAAGTCAAAAGCGGAGGACCGAGGTGCGAATCTGGCTCCGTTAAAGCGTGGGTGAATCGCGCATGCTAATATGCGAGGAATTCCTATCATTTCCTCGCATAGCCGGACCCGTACGATGACCGCTCCCGCACTGGAAGACCCGCCGCTCGCCGACCTGCCCGCCCCGAAGCGCGAACGCGGCCGCCAGCGCGTGGCCGCGATCATGGACGCGGCCGTCGAGGTATTCAGCGAGAAGGGCTACGACGCGGCGACGATGACCGAGATCGCCGCGCGCTCCTCGACGGCGATCGGCTCGCTATACCGGTTCTTTCCGTCGAAGGAGGCACTGGCCGACGCGCTGCTGCAACGCTACGCGCAGCATGTGAGCGCGAGCCTCGCGGAACTGGAGGCGCAGGTGCAGCGGATGTCGATGGAGGCGCTGGCGGGCGCGCTGGTGGATTTCATGCTCGCGTTGCAGTCGCAACGGCGTTTCGCGGTCGCGCTGGTCGATGCGCGCGGCGGCAGCGACGAGCGGCGCAGGCGCTTTCGCGCGAGCGCGCGCGGCGGCATTGCACGGATCCTGCAACGCGCGATCGACGGTCTCGCGCCCGCGAAGGCGCACGCGATGTCCGTCGTGCTGCTGCATCTGCTGAAGGGGATTGCGGTGGCCGCCGACGAAACGCCGGCGATCCAGGCGGTGTTGACCGGCGAGATCCGCGAACTCGTGCGGCTTTATCTGCTGGCCGCGCGCCGCGAGGCGCGCGGATAGACGGTTGTTGTCGCTCTGCCGGCTGTTCAGTCGTGGCCCGCCGTGCTGTTCATCAGTTCGACCAGGTACGGCTTCCACACGTCCGGATGCGCGAGCGTCTGGTGGCCGTACGAATGCGGGCCTTCGGGCACTTCGACGAAACGCCCGTTCGGCACCTGCGAAACGAGCTTCTGCATCACGCCGAGGTCGGCCGCGTTGATCAGGTCGTCCGCGAAGTTCACCGCGAACAGCGGCGCGCGAATCTTCGACAGGTCCGGCGACGGATCGTAGTCCCACGACGACTCGAACCAGTACAGCACGTCGTTCGCATCGTTCGCGCCGAAGCGCTCGACCAGCGTGTCGTACAGATGCGTCGCGCTCGCGCGGTCCGGCGCGGTGGTCTGCATCCGCGCGGGATTCTCGGTCATGATCGTGAAGACCGGCATCACGCGCGTCCATTGCGTCGGGTTCGCCGCGTAGTCGCCGCCCTGCCAGTTCGGGTCGTTGCGGATCGCGCCGACGATCATCTGCCGCCACAGCCAGTTGCGGCCCGCCATCGGAATCGGCTGGCTCGCGATCGGCATCAGCGCGGACGCCATCTGCGGATAACGTTCGCCCCACATCCACGTCTGCATGCCGCCCATCGACGTGCCGAGCACGAGGCGCAGGTGGTCGATCTTCAGCCTTTCGACGAGCATCCGGTGATGCGCTTCGATCACGTCGTTATAGCCGTAGTGCGGAAAGCGCGCGTGCAGTCCGTCGCTCGGCTTCGTCGAGCCGCCGCGGCCGAGGCCGTCCGGCATCACGATGAAGTAGCGGCGCGCGTCGAGCGGCGCGCCTGGCGCGAACAGTTCGTGTTGCATCGCGGGTGCGAGGTACGCGCGGCCGGTGCCGGTGGTGCCGTGCAGCAGCAGCACCGCGTTCGTCGCGTGGCCGTGCGCGTCGCGTTGCAGCGTGCCGAGCGTCACGTAGTGGACGCGGACCTCGGGCAGCGTCGTGCCGTCGGAAAATTTGAAGTCGCGGGCAACGTAGTCGCCGGCGACGGGATGCAGCGCGAGATCGGAAGCCGGTGCGGACGCGGTGGACGGATCGCCGGCGGCATGGGCGGACAGCGACAGCAGCGTCATGCAGGCGGCGGCGAGCAACGGGCGTATCAAGATGTTTTCTCCGGTGGTGGCGTGGGTCTGTGCGCTTGTCGGGCGCAAGGACCGGCGCATTGTGCCTGTGCGCGAAGCCATGCGCAAACGGTTGCGCTTTTTTGTCGGGCGCGGTTCGGATAGCGGCGCGAGGCTTTCATTTGGGTTGCCGATGCGCCGGCGACGCGGCCGAAAGCAGACACGCGGCGCGTGTCGGTTTGATGTCGCTGGCGGAACTCGACGGCGGCGGCGGCCCCTTCGCATGACGCGTTGCAACGCAGTCCTGCGGGTCGTCGCGGCCATGCCCGGATGCGCCGCCGGGCGGATTCGCTAGACTGTCGGCAGGCTGCACCAGTTTGATGCGATGGCCGCGCGAACGGATTCGTCGCGGCGCAGCCGGCCCGGCGACGGCCTCGAAAACGGCGCGCCTGCACCACCGAAGCGCACGGTTTTTCGCCGGACGATGGCATATGTATTGCTTTTTGATGAACGCCGCAGCGCGCAGCCGGACGACGTGACGCCACACGGATGCGCCTGCATCAACGCGCGAGAACGAAGCGATGCCAGTGCACGACGAGATGCGCGACGAGGGCGCGGTGCGCCCGCACTACGAGCGGTTCCAGCGGTGGCTGGAGCGGCAGGGCGGCGAGACGATGGCGCGCAAGCGCGCGGAGGCCGACCTGCTGTTCAGGCGCGTCGGCATCACGTTCGCGGTGAACGGCGACCTGTCCGGCACCGAGCGGCTGATTCCGTTCGACCTGATTCCTCGCATCATCCCCGCCGACGAGTGGACGCGGCTCGAAGCCGGGCTCCGGCAGCGCGTGAAGGCGCTGAACCTGTTCCTGCACGATGTCTATCACGAGCGCAACATCGTGCGCGCCGGCGTGATTCCGGCCGACCAGGTCTACACGAACGCGCAGTACCGGCCCGAGATGCAGGACATCGACCTGCCGCTCGGTGTCTATGCACACATCGCCGGCATCGACATCGTGCGCGACGGCCGCGACGGCGCGTTTTACGTGCTCGAAGACAATCTGCGCGTGCCGTCCGGCGTGTCGTACATGCTGGAGAACCGCAAGATGATGATGCGGCTCTTCCCCGAACTGTTCGTGCAGCACAAGATCGCGCCGGTCGCGCACTATCCGGACCTGCTGCTCGATACGCTGCGCTCGGTCGCGCCGGAAGGCGTCGACGATCCGAACGTGGTCGTGCTGACGCCCGGCATGTACAACTCCGCGTACTTCGAGCACACGTTCCTCGCGCAGCAGATGGGCGTCGAACTGGTCGAGGGCAAGGACCTGTTCGTCGAGGATAACTATGTGTTCATGCGCACGACACAGGGGCCGCGCCGCGTCGATGTGATCTACCGGCGGATCGACGACGACTTTCTCGATCCGCTCGCGTTCCGCGCCGAATCCGCGCTCGGCGTGCCGGGGCTCCTGACCGCGTATCGCGCGGGCCGCGTGTCGCTCGCGAACGCGATGGGCACCGGCGTCGCCGACGACAAGTCGATCTATCCGTACGTGCAGGACATGATCGCGTTTTATCTCGGCGAGCAGCCGATCCTGAACAACGTGCCGACATGGCAGTGCCGCAGGTCGGACGACCTCGCCTACACGCTCGCGCATCTGCCCGAACTCGTCGTGAAGGAGGTGCACGGCGCGGGCGGCTACGGGATGCTGGTCGGCCCGGCGGCGACGAAGGACGAGATCGACGCGTTCCGCGCGCGGCTGCTCGCGCGGCCGTCGAACTACATCGCGCAGCCGACGCTGTCGTTGTCCGCGTGCCCGACCTTCGTCGAGTCGGGCATCGCCCCGCGCCACATCGATCTGCGGCCGTTCGTGCTGTCCGGCAAGACTGTGCGGATGGCGGCGGGCGGCCTCACCCGCGTCGCGCTGAAGGAAGGTTCGCTCGTCGTGAATTCATCGCAGGGCGGCGGAACCAAGGATACGTGGGTGCTCGAATGACGGCGCGCGTCGGGCGCGCACATTAAAAGAGGATCGACCATGCTGAGCCGCACCGCCGACCACCTGTTCTGGATGGCCCGTTACATGGAGCGCGCGGAGAACACCGCGCGGATGCTGGACATCAACCTGAAGGAGATGCTGCTGCCCGGCAGCGGCGACAGCGAGGCGCGCGGCCTGCGCGCGGTGTTGCGGATCTCGGAACTGGAGCCGGCGTTCGATGCGCGCTACGAAGCGATGACGCGCGCGAACGTGCTGCATTTTCTCGTCGCGGACGCGGCCAACCCGTCGAGCATCTACGCGTGCCTGCATGCGGCCCGCGAGAACGCGCGCGCGGTGCGCGGGACGCTGACGACCGAATGGTGGGAGACGATCAACGACACGTGGCTGCAATTCGCCGAGCGTCTGCGCAGCGACGAACTGAGCGCGCATCCGGACACGCTGTTCGAATGGGTGAAGTTCCGCTCGCACCTGTCGCGCGGCGTGATGCTCGGCACTGCATTGCAGGACGACGCGCTGTTCTTCACGCAGCTCGGCACGTTTCTCGAACGCGCGGACAACACCGCGCGGATTCTCGACGTGCGATTCGTCGAGGTCGACGAATCGGATTCGCGTTCGGCCGCGCGCCAGCTTGAGGACTTCTATTACTGGACGTCGATCCTGAGTTCCGTTTCCGCGCTGGAGATCTATCGTAAGGTGTATCGCGACGTGGTGACGCCCGCGCGCGTCGTCGAACTGCTGATCCTGAACCAGCAGATGCCGCGCTCGCTGCTCGCATCGCTGGACGGCGTCTGCACGAACCTCGCGCTGCTGCGGACCAGCACGTCGCGCGAAGTCGAGCGCACGGCCGGCAAGCTGCGCGCGGAACTGCTGTACTCGGACCTGAGGCAGATCTTCTCGACCGGCGTGCATACGTTTCTCACGCAGTTCCTCGCGCGCGTGTACGAACTCGGCAACCAGGTCGCCAGCACGTATCTGATGCTGCCGGTCGGATAACGCGTGCCTGGCCGCCGCCGCGTCCAGCCCGGACGTTTGTTTCCGATCAGAAAGTGAAAGGATTTCCGCCATGCAACTCGCGATCCGCCACGACACCGTCTATCGCTACGAAGCGCCGGTGCGCTATTCGATCCAGCAACTGCGGCTCGCGCCGCTGACCACGCCGGCGCAGATCGTCACGCAGTGGCACGTCGATGCGCCGGGCAAGCTCGATTCCGGCCGCGACGCGTACGGCAACACGCTGCTGACGCTCGTGCTCACGCGTCCGCACCAGGAAATCCGGCTGCGCGTGCGCGGCGAGGTCGAGACGCTGCCGCTCGCGGAAGGCCGGCTGCCGGACGGCGAAGGACCGATCCCGGCCTGGCACTTCACGCTGCCGACGCGGCTGACCGAGGCCGACGACGCGCTGAACGACCTCGCGCAACAACTGGCGCCGCTCGACCGCACGGCCGCGGTGCTCGACGCTGCCGCGACGGTCACGGACCGGGTACGATACGGGCGCGGCGTCACCGAAGTCACGCATTCGGCGGCGGATGCGCTGGCGCTCGGCAGCGGCGTATGTCAGGATCATGCGCATGTGATGCTCGCGCTGTGCCGCGCGCGCGGCGTGCCGGCCCGTTATGTGAGCGGCTACGTGGACCCGGGCGACGCGTCAGAAACGGCGAGTCATGCATGGGTCGATGTATGGATCGACGGCGGCTGGGTGACGGTGGACGTCACGCATGCGTGTTTCGCAAGCGAAAAGTATTGCCGGATCGCAGTCGGGCGCGACTACGAGACGGCGGCTCCGGTGCGCGGGACGCGCGTCGGCGGGATGGCGGAAACGCTCGACGTTTCCGTTCAGGTGAACGCGCAGCAGTAGTCGCAGCGACGGGCAATAACCGGCACAGGTCGCCGCGCGCGACGGCTGCGTCAGGACAGAACGAAAGAAGGTGCGGGGAACGGGCATGACTTATTGTGTCGGAATGTTGGTGGACGAAGGACTCGTGTTCCTTTCGGATACGCGCACGAACGCGGGCGTCGATCACGTCAGCACGTCGCGCAAGATGGTGGTTTTCGAGGATCCGGGCGAGCGCGTGCTGGTGCTGCTCGTCGCGGGCAATCTGGCGATCACGCAGGCGACGTTGCAGGTGCTGACCGAGCCGCAGGAAGCGGGGCGGCCGACGTTGTGGACCGTGCCGTCGATGGTCGAGGCCGCGCGGCTCGTCGGCGAGGCCGTGCGCGAAGTGCACCGGCGCGATTCGGAGGCGCTGACGAGCTTTGGCGTCGAATTCAATTGCAGCTTCATTCTCGGCGGCCAGTTGCGCGGCCAGTCGATGCGGCTGTTCCAGATCTACGCGGCCGGCAATTTCATCGAAACGTCGAGCATGAACCCGTATTTTCAGATCGGAGAATCGAAGTACGGCAAGCCGATCATCGACCGTGTGCTGACGCCGGCGACGCCGCTCGACGAGGCCGCGAAATGCGCGCTGATTTCGATGGATTCGACGCTGCGTTCGAACCTGTCGGTCGGGCTGCCGCTCGACCTGCTCGTGTACGAGTGCGATTCGCTGCGCGTGACGCGCTACGCGACGCTCGATCAATCGAACGAATATTTCCAGATGATCCATTCGACGTGGGGCGAGCGGCTGCGCCAGGTGTTCGGTGAAATTCCGGACCCGGTGTGGAGCGACGCGGCCCACGTGCCGCGCCGTTCGCGCGGCGACGACCCGGTGCTGCCGATCGTCCCGCGTTCGCCGCTCGACGGCCACGGCGTTCAGGGCGGGCAGGCGCGGCCCGCGCAGACGCTCGCGCAGGTGCAGCCCTCGGCTCCGCATGCGGATTCGCGCGGGCCGGACACGCCGCCGGGCTGACGCCGCGTCTTTACGCCGGTCCGTCCGGCGCGAGGTGTTCGCGCAGCCACGCGGCGGTGCGGCTGTCTTTCGCGCGCGCTATCGCGTCCGGCGTGCCCGCCGCGACGATCGTGCCGCCCGCGTCGCCGGCGCCCGGCCCCATGTCGATGATCCAGTCGCTCTGCGCCGCGACCCGCATGTCGTGCTCGACGAGCACGACCGTGTTGCCGGCGTCCGCGAGCCCCTGCAATTGAAGCATCAGGCGATCGACGTCGGCCGGATGCAGGCCGGTCGTCGGTTCGTCGAGCACGTAGAGCGTGTCGCCGCGCTGCGCGCGCTGGAGTTCTGTCGCGAGCTTGATCCGCTGCGCTTCGCCGCCGGACAGTTCGGTCGCCGGCTGTCCGAGCCGCAGATAACCGAGGCCGATGTCGCGCAGCACCGCGAGCGAGCGCATTGCCTGCGGCTCGTCCGCGAAGAACTCGCACGCGGCGTCGACGGTCAGGTCGAGCACGTCGGCGATGTTGCGGCCGCGCCAGCTCACTTCGAGCGTCGGCGCGTTGTAGCGCGTGCCGTGGCAGGTCGAGCACGGCGCGTACACGCTCGGCAGGAACATCAGTTCGACGCTGACGAAACCTTCGCCTTCGCAGGTCGGGCAGCGCCCGGCCGCCACGTTGAACGAGAAACGTCCCGCGCTGTAACGGCGGCGGCGCGCGAGCGGCGTGTCCGCGAACAGCTTGCGCACGTGATCGAAGAGGCCGGTGTAGGTCGCGAGATTCGAGCGCGGCGTGCGGCCGATCGGCTTCTGGTCGACGCGCACCAGCCGGCGGAACGCGTCGAGTCCTTCGGCGATCGCGCCGCTGGCCGGCGCGTCCGCAGACGCGAACAACGGGTCGGCTTCGTCGTCGCCGTCGGCGGCGACGTCGCGGCCCAGCGCGGCCGACACGAGATCGGGCAGCGCGCGGCTCACGAGGCTCGACTTGCCGGAGCCGGAGATGCCGGTCACGGTTGTCAGGCACCCGATCGGAAACAGGGCGTCGAGCCCGCGCAGGTTGTTGCAGACGACGCCGGTCAGGCGCAGCCGGCGCGACGCGCGGCGCGGTTCGCGTGCGGACGTCGCGGCGAGCGACGGCTTCCCGAACAGGTAGCGCGCGGTCTCCGACCCGGCAACATTCGCGAGTCCCGCCGGCGGCCCGCTATAGATGATTTCTCCGCCGTGCTGGCCCGCACCCGGCCCGACGTCGATCAGCCAGTCCGCGCGGCGCATCGTGCGCAGATCGTGTTCGACGACGAACAGCGAGTTGCCGGCCGCCTTCAGCCGCTGCAACGCATCGAACAGCGCCTCGCCGTCCGCCGGATGCAGGCCGGCCGACGGCTCGTCCAGCACGTAGACGACGCCGAATAGCTGCGACGACAGCTGCGTCGCGAGCCGCAGCCGTTGCAGTTCGCCGGACGACAGCGTCGGCGTGCTGCGGTCGAGCGACAGATAACCGAGCCCGAGGCCGGTCAGCGTCGTCAGCCGTTCGAGCAGTTCCTGCGAGAGCCGCTGCGCGGCCACGCGTTTCTCTTCGGAAAGATTCGGCGTGCGCCGGACGTCGGGCGCGTTCGCATGCGCGGAGCCACCCTGCGCGACGCGGCGGCGGACGGCCGCGCGCCGCGCGCCGGGCGGCAGCACGTTGCCGGGGGCCGTGTTGCGCGCATCGTCGGGCCACGCCCCGTCGGCGACCGGACGCAGCAGCGCGGTCAACTGATCGAGCGACAGTTGCGACAGTTCCGCGATGTCGAGGCCCGCGAACGTGACGGCCAGCGCCTCGCGCTTGAGCCGTTTGCCGCGACACGCGGGGCATTCGCTGCTGACCATGTATTGCGCGACGCGCCGCTTCATCAGCGCGCTCTGCGTGTTCGCGAACGTGTGCAGCACGTAGCGGCGCGCACTCGTGAACGTGCCTTGATAGCTCGGCTCGGCGTTGCGCTTCAGCGCCGCGCGCGTTTCCTTCGGCGTCAGGCCGGCATAAACCGGCACGGTCGGCTGCTCATCGGTGAACAGGATCCAGTCGCGGTCCTTCTTCGGCAGGTCGCGCCACGGCGTGTCCACGTCGTAGCCGAGCGTGACGAGAATGTCGCGCAGGTTCTGGCCGTGCCACGCGGGCGGCCATGCGGCGATCGCGCGTTCGCGGATCGTCAGCGCGTCGTCGGGGACCATCGACTGCTCGGTTGCGTCGTAGATGCGGCCGAGGCCATGGCAGGTCGGACACGCGCCCTGCACCGTATTCGGCGAAAAGTCTTCCGCGTATAGCATCGGCAACTTTGGCGGATAGGCGCCGCTGCGCGAATAGAGCATCCGGATCAGGCTGGCCAGCGTCGTTACGCTGCCGAGCGACGAGCGCGCGCCGGGCGTGCCGCGCTGCTGCTGAAGCGCGACCGCGGGCGGCAGACCGTCGATCGCGTCGACGTCGGGTGCGCCGACCTGCTCGATCAGCCGGCGCGCATACGGCGCGACCGATTCGAAGTAGCGTCGCTGCGCTTCCGCGTACAGCGTGCCGAACGCGAGCGACGACTTGCCGGAACCCGACACGCCGGTGAACACGACCAGCGCGTCGCGCGGAATCTCTACGTTCAGATTTTTCAGGTTGTGCTCGCGCGCGCCGCGCACCCTTACGCGTTCGGGCGGTGCGGCTTGTTCTTTCGACCGGCGCGGGCGCGCGTTCAATGCCGGCACCCGGATGGCGGCAGGCGGGTGGAGTCGGGTGGGACATGCCTGTCGTTCACGGCGGGCGGTTTCCGATCGTGCATGGCGAGGGCTCCGGGTTTCCAGGCGGAAACGGTTTGCTGGCGAGTGGGCGGGTCGCTGAAAGTTTAGACAATCTGGCGATGCCGTTGGGGACAGCTGTTTTTCGCATCAGCCATCACGTCGCGATCACGCGTTTCGCATCAGCAAGAATTGTTCACATCCGAAGCGATTCGTACGCATCGGGCATCTCCACACGCAACTCCGATGCAGCGTGAAAATTGCGCCTGCGATCAATACCTTACGGATCGCGCAAAGTAGTTATCAACAGGCTTTTCCACGAAAACTGTGGACAAGCCGAACGGCACGAACGCGCCGCCTCTTCAGCCTCGTTCTTCGAATAACCGTTTCGGGTCAAAGGCCTGCGTGAATTCTCCAGCACTTGTGCACAAGGCTTTCCACGAAAACTGTGGACAAGTCCGCTTCGTTTTTTTCAGCAGAGCCGTTCCCTGCCGCTTTCGACGCCGGCCTGTTCAATTCCTTTTGCATCAACGGGCTAAGCCGGCTGTCCTCAAGATATCCAATGGGCTGTCAACATGATCTGTGCATAACAGGCCCAGTCTTTGACACGCGCGGCACGCGCCTTGCACCGTCGTTGCATTCGGTCGGATAATGCCGCGTCGATCCGGCTGCGCAAACATGCTTCGCGCTTCGTCGCGTCGTCCTTCCCACTTCCCGTTGCGCCGTGCTCAAGAACTCGCGCTTTCCTGGTCTTCTGCGTATCCCTGGTTTCTTGCCGCTCGCCGGCGCGACGCTGATGCTCGGCGTCGCAATGTCGTTCACCGCACCATATCTGTCGCTGTTCGGCATCGAGCGCGCGGGCATGACGCCGTTCCGGCTCGGTGTGTTCATGACGGCGATCGCCGCGAGCGGCGTGATCGCGAGCACCGCTGCCGGCCGCTGGAGCGATGCGACCGGCAAACATCGGCCGCTGCTGCTCGCGTCGTTATGCGCGGCGACGCTCGGTTATCTGAGCCTTTGCATCGTGCGCGACTACAGGCTGTTGCTCGTGGTCGGCATCGCGTTCATCGGCGCGGGCGGCTGCGCGTTGTCGCTCGTGTTCTCGTTCAGTCGCGCGGCGCTGCCGGTCGCCGACGACGCCGAGCGCACGTTTGCGAGCGCGACGCTGCGCACGATCCTCTCCGCCGCATGGGTCTTCGGTCCGGCGGTCGGCGCGCTGGTGCTCGCGGCGACCGGCTTCTACGGGTTGTTCCTGTTCGCGGCCGCGAGTTTTGCGGCGTGCGGGACGATCGTCTGGCGGATGCGCGAACCGGGCGCGGCCGGCGATGAACATGCGACACAGCATCTGCGGCCGCGTCCGATGGCGGGCGACGTCGACGCGCAGGCCGCGGAAGCGGCCGCGCAATACGAAGGCCAGCCGCTGACCCAGGCCGAAGTGCAGCCGGGCGTGCCGCAGGCCGCCGCAGCCGGCCATGCGGACGTTTCGCAACCCGCCGCCGCGAAGCGGCGCATGTCGTCGCCCGACGTGTCGTCGAACGACATCATGCGCGCGGTCGTGGCGCTGACACTGATCGGCCTCGCGGCGAACGCGACGATGATCGTGCTGCCGCTCTACATCGTGCATGGGCTGAAGGGTTCGCGGCTCGACGTGTCGATCATGCTCGGCCTCGGCGCGCTGATGGAAATTCCGATGATGCTCGCGCTCGGCGCGCGCGCGTCGAATCTGCACAAGCTGAACTGGCTCGCCGCATGCGCGACCGTGCATGCGGTGTACTTCGTCGCGATGTCGCTCGCGCCGGGCGTGAACTCGCTGATTCCGATGCAGATCCTCAATGCGTTCGTCGTCGCGGTGACGTCGTGTCTCGGCATGACCTACGTGCAGGACCTGATGCCCACGTCGCCGGGGCGCGCGACCGCGCTGTTCTTCAACGCGTCGCGGCTCGGGTCGATCCTGTCCGGCGTGCTGTCGGGGATGCTCGTACAGGCGTTCGGCTATCGCGGCACGTTTCTGTTCTGCGGGCTGCTCGCGCTGTGCGCGCTCGTGCTGTTCGCGGTGCCGGGAGAACGTTATCCGGTGATCGCTCGGGCAGTGAGGAGCCGGCTTGCCAGATTGACGGGGCGGGGCGGTCCGAAGTGATGCCGCCGACGGCGCGTGCGATTCGTTTTGGAAACGACAGGCCGCGAAAAGTGCTTATCGGAAACGGCGGGCAGTGAGAGGGGGGGAGCCGTGCCGCTGGGCGATGCGGGAGGCCGGAACCGTTAAGGCAATCCGGCTACCGGGCAGCGCGCTTTCATGCAATCTCCGCCATCCCGTTCATTCGTCGCGATTCATCACGCAGGACGAGAGGGACCGCTTGTGCGTCAAGCAGGTTGTAGAAGCGAATCCACGCAATACGGTGCATCAAATCCGGGATGCTGGGCCGTTTCCGTCGTGCCGGATAACGTGGTTAGGCAGACCTGCAATCTGCTGCAGCCGCTGCACGTAGTTTCCGGTCGAGCCCAAAGTGGAAATGCAGTGCATCAGTCCCGGGGCAGTGCATTTACACGGTATCGGCTTCGACTGCGACCGCCGCAACCCGACCCACGCCAGCCCCTTCGACGAAGTCTTCCGCGTCGACGTCATACCCCGACGGCTCCCAGCGCACCGCGAGCAGCGCGACGAGCCCGCACAGCGGCGCGATCGCGATGATCCAGAACACCCGCGTGTGGAGCGCGGCCGCGAGCACCGGGAACAGGAACAGCGACACGGTCGAACTCGCGCGCATCAGCGTCTGGTTGAAACCGACGCCGACGCCGCGCAGCGAAGTCGGATAACCGAGCGACGCGAACGTCATGCTGTGCGACCCCGGCCCGATCCCCTGACCGAACAGGAACGCCGCGAGCAGCGCGACCGCGCTCGCGACTTCCGCGCCGCCCGACGGCTTGCCGACGATCGCGAGGCCGATCAGCGCCACGAGCTGTATCGCGTAACCGAGCACAGTAAGTTTCCACGCGCCGACGCGCGGCACGATCCGCACCGCGATCAGCCCGCCGACGAACGCGAACCCGAGGTTCAGCACGAGCGACGCGAGGATCGTCGTCAGCATCGACTGCGCGAGGAAGCTGGAGATGATCACCGGCAGCCCGAACGCGACCGCGTTGTACGCGAACGACGACGCGACGCCGATGACCGTCGCGAGCACGGTGCGGCGCGTGTAGACGCCGCGCAGCAGCGCGCCGTAGTTCTTCCACGACGCCACGCGGGCGGGGCGCGTCGCCACTGCCGCGTTCGCGCCGTCGTCGGCTACTTTGGCGTCGATGCCGTAAGAGCGCTTCAGGATCCGCGCCGCACCCGCCAGGTCGCCCTGGTTCGCGGCCCACACCGGCGATTCGCTGATGTAGCGGCTGCGGATCGCGATGATCGCGAGCGCCGGCAGCGCGCCGAAACCGAGCGTCAGGCGCCACAGCCATCCGGCATGGTCGGCCGGCAGCGTCGCGTAGAACGCGAGCACGAGCAGGTACGACACGCTGATCGCCGCATACCAGACCGGGCACCACATCGCGACCCGCGCGGCCTTGTTGCCGCGTCCGGACAGCCGCGAGAACTCCGCGAGGAACGCCATCGCGACCGGCAGGTCGATGCCGACGCCGAGCCCCATCACGAAACGCGCGCCGCCGAGCACCCAGGCGTTCGGCGCGAGCGCGCACGCAATCGCGGCGACGACGAAGAAGAACATGTCCGCCATGAACACGCGGTAGCGGCCGATCCGGTCGGTCAGGAAACCGCCGAGAAACGCGCCGACGATCGCGCCGAACGTGATCGCGGACGCGACGAAGCCGGTGCCGGCCGGCGTCAGCGAGTACTCGCGCGCGACGTCCTTCAGGCCGAACGCGAGCGCGCCGAGGTCGTACGCGTCGAGGAACACGCCGCCGAGCGCGATCGCGACGACGATGCGCGCGTTGCTGCCGCGCGCGGCGCCTTCGTTGACGAGCCGCGACACGTCGGCGGCCGTGCGGATCACGGGATGAGTGCCGGCGGAAACCGGCGCGGCAGGGCGGGGGACAGCGGACTGGACGGACATGCGCGGAGGAGGCGGACGGTGAAAAGACGCGAAAACGCGTGATCCTACCGGCCCGCCGCAACGAACCCAAATCGTTTTTCGTTATGTGCTCATGCAGTGCGCATCACCCGCTGCTGCCCGTAAAATATAAGGGCATGAACACAGACCGGCCGACAGCAGGTATCATCCGCGCGGCGAAAAGTCTGACACCGGCGGGAAAGGACCCTTCCAGCAATCACGGTTAATTCGGGGACCGCGACCGACTAAAGTTCGGCCACGCGTTTTGACAATCCCTGGCGCGTAACGTGAGAGTTGGCCCCGGCCGGGCATACCCGACCGGGGTTTTTTTCGTCGGGATCGAAGCCGGCAGTCGAGCTGTCCGGCGGCCGGTCTGCCCGGCAAGCGAAACGAAAAAGTAACGTAATTGAAATGTAAATGAAAGAGTATTCGAGCCAACGCGGGAGACAGCGGGGGCTGCGTTCAGGTAGCCGGAACCGTGCTTTGGCGCGTGACTAGCGGCCAAAAAGACGCCGCGGAGACCAACTTGTTGTTTTTTATGTCCGTGAAAACCTCAATTAAAACATTGACTTATATCAACGAGCAAACCGGGGCTTCTTGTTGCGCTGCAAAAGATTCGCAATCCGTTTACCCTCGTTAACCCTTGAACGTGAGTTGCGTTTCACCACAAAGCTGACGGCCGCATTACAGCCTGCCTGGTTCGAATCCCTTCACGCGCTAAAACTTTCAAATTACTTTCGCGCTTCGCGGCGCGTCAGAGCAACACGCTACGCATTCTTAAGGCCCTTGTCGAAATGCAATCCGTTCCACTTCTGAGTCTGGCGATCTGGATTCCCATCCTGTTCGGCGTGGTGGTGTTGCGCGTCGGATCGGATCGCCGTCCGCAGCTCACGCGCTGGCTGGCGCTGATCGGTTCGATCGTCGGCCTGCTGCTGACGCTTCCGCTGATCTCCGGTTTCGATAACCACCTGAACGCGATGCAGTTCATCGAGTTCCGCGACTGGCTGCCGGACTTCGGCGTTGCGTGGCGGCTCGGCATCGACGGGATCTCGATGTGGCTGGTCGTGCTGACGGCGTTCACGACGCTCGTGATCGTGATCGCGTCGTGGGAGTCGATCACGGTGCGCGTCGCGCAGTACTTCGGCGCGTTCCTGATCCTGTCGGGGCTGATGGTCGGCACGTTCGCGGCGCTCGACGGAATGCTGTTCTTCGTGTTCTTCGAAGCGACGCTGATCCCGCTCTACCTGCTGATCGGCGCGTGGGGCAACACGCGGCGCACGTACGCGGCGATCAAGTTCTTCTTCTTCTCGTTCGCCAGCTCGCTGCTGATGCTGCTGTCGATGCTGTACCTGTACAGCCAGTCGCACACGTTCGACATGGCCGCGTGGCACAACCTGCAACTCGGCTTCCTGCCGCAGGTGTTCGTGTTCATCGGCTTCTTCGCGGCGTTCGCGGTGAAGGTGCCGATGTGGCCGTTCCACACGTGGCTGCCGGACGTTCACCTCGAAGCGCCGACCGGCGCGACCGTGCTGATGGCGATGCTGAAGCTCGGCGGCTACGGCTTCCTGCGCTTCACGCTGCCGATCACGCCGGACGCGAGCCACTTCTTCGCGCCGATGATCATCACGCTGTCGCTCATCGCGGTGGTCTACGCGAGCCTGCTCGCGCTCGCGCAGACCGACATGACGAAGCTGCTCGCGTACTCGACCGTCGCGCACATGGGCCTCGTCACGCTCGGCCTGTTCCTGTTCAACCAGATCGGCACCGAAGGCGCGATCGTGCAGATGATCTCGTACGGCTTCGTGTCCGGCGCGATGCTGCTGTCGGCCGGCGTGCTGTTCGATCGCACGCAGACCCGCACGATCTCGGCTTACGGCGGCGTCGCGAACGTGATGCCGCGCTTCGCCGCGTTCGTGATGCTGTTCTCGATGGCGAACGTCGGCCTGCCGGGCACGTCGGGTTTCGTCGGCGAGTTCATGGTGATCATGGGCGCGATCCGCGTGAACTTCTGGATCGGCGCGATCGCCGCGACGACCGTGATCCTGAGCGCCGCCTACACGCTGTGGATGTACAAGCGCGTGATCTTCGGCGCGGTCGCGAACGGCAACGTCGCGAAGCTGGTCGACCTCGGCCGCCGCGAGTCGGTGATGTTCGCGTCGCTCGCGGCGCTGGTGCTGCTGATGGGCCTGTATCCGAAGCCTTTCACCGACGCCATCGAGCTGTCCGCGGCGAATCTCGTCACGCAGGCCGGCCGCTCGAAGCAGCCGACGGACGAAGCGGCGGGCGCGCAGGCGGCGGAAGCCGGGCGGACCGGCGCGGAAGCGCACGCGCAGCGTTCGCCGACCTGATCGTAAGGAATGAAGGCCGCGTGCCGACTGGGCGGCGCGCGGTTCAAAGTTTTCAAATAAATGTATTTGAAAGGGCCGCGGCGGATCGATGCCCGGAATGGAGCGGCATAGCGCGCGAGGGGTGCGACAAACCGTCTCAGTTTCGTTTGGGCAAAGATCATTTTCAACATTCATTGCTTGTCAATTATCAAAGCGGCTGTATGATTCGGGCGCGCTTCCTTTGCCGGATGTCAGGAAACGTGCACGGATTTACTCAATGAATGAAATTCAGGCAAACGTGATGAAAACAACGACCTTGAAAAGGTTATGGCTTCCCGTCGGAGCCGGATTGGCCGCGTGTCTGTCCGGATGCAACCTGGACGTTCTCGACCCCAAAGGGAGCGTGGGAGTCGCCGAAAAAGCGCTGATCGCAACGTCCACCTGGGCAATGCTGATCGTCGTGATCCCCGTAATCATCCTTACTCTGCTGTTCGCATGGCGTTACCGCGCGTCGAATCGCAACGCGACGTACGCGCCGAAGTGGTCGCATTCGACCGCTATCGAAGTCGTCGTCTGGACGGTTCCGACGTTGATCATCATCTTCCTCGGCGTGCTCACCTGGAAGACCACGCATGAACTCGATCCGTACAGGCCGATCGAGTCGAACGTGAAGCCGATCAACGTCGAAGTCGTCGCGCTCGACTGGAAATGGCTCTTCATCTATCCGGACCTCGGCATTGCGTCGGTGAACCAGCTGGCGGTGCCGGTCGGTACGCCGGTCAACTTCCGCATCACGTCCGACTCGGTGATGAACTCGTTCTTCATCCCGCAGCTCGGCACCCAGGTGTACGCGATGGCGGGCATGCAGACGCGTCTGCACCTGATCGCCGACGAGGCGGGCGACTACGCCGGCATGTCGGCGAACTTCAGCGGCGAAGGCTTCTCGGACATGAAGTTCCGCACGCTCGCGCAGAGCCCCGACGAGTTCAACGCGTGGGTCGCGAAGGTCAAGGCGACGCAGCAGCAGCTCAGCATGGACGAATACGGCACGGTCGCGAAGCCGAGCGAGAAGGCGCCGGTGCAGTACTTCTCGACGGTCGATCCGCAGCTGTTCCACAACATCATTGCGAAGTACAACAACGGCCACGTCATGGATCTCCAGGACGCTGCCTGCGGTACGAAGGGGTAACGCATGTTCGGCAAACTCACATTAGACGCGATTCCATATCACGAGCCGATTATCGTGATCGCGGGCGCAGGCATGGTCTTCGCCGCGCTCGTCGTGCTCGGCGCAATCACGTATTTCGGCAAGTGGAAGTACCTGTGGACCGAATGGCTCACTAGCGTCGATCACAAGAAGCTCGGCGTGATGTACATCGTCGTCGCGATCATCATGCTGCTGCGCGGCTTCGCCGACGCGATCATGATGCGCACCCAGCTCGCGCTCGCGTATAACGCGCCGGGCTACCTGCCGCCGCATCACTACGACCAGATCTTCACCGCGCACGGCGTCATCATGATCTTCTTCATGGCGATGGCGTTCATGGTGGGCCTGATGAACATCGTCGTGCCGCTGCAGATCGGCGCACGCGACGTCGCGTTCCCGTTCCTGAACTCGCTGTCGTTCTGGATGACGGCGATCAGCGCGATCCTGATCAACATCTCGCTCGTGGTCGGCGAATTCGCGAAGACCGGCTGGCTCGCGTATCCGCCGCTGTCGGAGCTGCAGTTCAGTCCGGGCGTGGGGGTCGACTACTACCTGTGGGCGGTGCAGCTCTCCGGTGTCGGCACGCTGCTGACCGGCGTGAACTTCTTCGTCACGATCATCAAGATGCGCGCGCCTGGCATGACGATGATGAAGATGCCGGTGTTCACGTGGACCGCGCTGTGCACGAACGTGCTGATCATGGCGTCGTTCCCGATCCTGACCGTCACGCTCGCGCTGCTCGGCCTCGACCGCTACCTCGGCATGCACTTCTTCACGAATGACGGCGGCGGCAACCAGATGCTGTATCTGAACCTCATCTGGGCATGGGGCCACCCCGAGGTGTACATCCTGATCCTGCCGGCGTTCGGCGTGTTCTCGGAAGTCGTCGCGACCTACGCGAAGAAGCCGCTGTTCGGCTACAAGGCGATGGTCTACGCGACCTGCGCGATCATGGTGCTCGCGTTCGTCGTGTGGCTGCACCACTTCTTCACGATGGGCTCGGGTGCGAACGTCAACGCGTTCTTCGGCATCATGACGATGATCATCTCGATCCCGACGGGCGTGAAGATCTTCAACTGGCTGTTCACGATCTATCGCGGCCGCCTCGAAATGAGCGCGTCGGTGCTGTGGACGATCGGCTTCATGGTCACGTTCACGATCGGCGGCATGACCGGCGTGATGATGGCGATCCCGGGCGCGGACTTCGTGCTGCACAACTCGCTGTTCCTGATCGCGCACTTCCACAACGTGATCATCGGCGGCGTGCTGTTCGGCTACCTCGCCGGCATGAACTACTGGTTCCCGAAGGCGTTCGGCTTCAAGCTGAACGAGAAGCTCGGCAAGCGCGCGTTCTGGTTCTGGCTGGTCGGCTTCTACGTCGCGTTCGTGCCGCTGTACGTGCTCGGCTTCATGGGTGCGACGCGCCGTCTGAACCACTACGACAATCCGGCATGGCATCCGTGGATGGTCATCGCGTGGTTCGGCGCCGTGCTCGTCGCAATCGGCATCGCGCATCAGCTCGCGCAGCTGTACGTGTCGATCCGCGACCGCAACCTGCCGGAAAACCGCGACCTGACCGGCGATCCGTGGGGTGCCCGCACGCTGGAATGGGCGATCTCGTCGCCGCCGCCGTCGTACAACTTCGCGATGATCCCGCACGTGAGCGAACTCGACGAATTCGCGCACATGAAGGAAAACGGCAAGGAAACGGTCGACGTCGCGAACACGAAGTACCTCGACATCCATATGCCGTCGAACACGAGCGCGGGTCTCATCATCGGCATGTTCAGCCTCGTGCTCGGCTTCGCAGCGATCTGGCACATCTGGTGGCTCGTGGCGGTCAGCTTCGTCGGCGTGCTGGCGACGGCGATCATCTACAGCTTCGGCAAGAACGAGGGCTACTACATCCCGGCCGCGAAGGTCCGGGCCGATGAAGAAATGCGCAATCGCGCGCTCGTCAAGGCGTTCGAAGAACGTCAGCGCCGCGACGGCAAGCGTCAAGAAGCACTGGAGGCCAACTGATGTTGCAGAAAACTAATGCGGCTGCGCTGGCGGAGCACGATCATCACGATCACCCGCCGTCGCACTCGGTGTTCGGCTTCTGGCTGTACCTGATGACGGACTGCATCATCTTCGCGACGCTGTTCGCGGTGTTCGCGGTGATGCAGCACCAGTTCGCGGGCGGTCCGACCGGCAAGGATCTGTTCGACATTCCGGGCGTCGCGATGGAAACCGCGGTGCTGCTGCTGTCCAGCATCACGTACGGCTTCGCGATGATCGGCGCGCACAAGAAGCGCACGGGTCAGGTGATCGGCTGGCTCGCGATCACGTTCGTGCTCGGCGCGACGTTCCTGTACTTCGAACTGAACGAGTTCAGCCACCTGATCGCCGATGGCGCCGGTCCGGACCGCAGCGCGTTCCTGTCGTCGTTCTTCACGCTGGTCGGCACGCACGGCCTGCACGTGTCGCTCGGCATGGTGTGGATGATCGTGCTGATGGTGCAGGTCGCCAGGGCGCCGGAACTCGGCGAGCGCGAACTGCGCCGCCTGACGTGCCTGAGCCTTTTCTGGCACTTTCTGGACATCGTCTGGATCTGCGTGTTTTCCTTTGTCTATCTTGCGAGCGTGATCTGAAATGGCTCAAACGCATTCCATTCACGAAGAAGAATCGCACGGCAGCATCGGCAGCTATCTGACCGGTTTCGTGCTGGCGGTGGTGTTGACGGCCGCGTCGTTCTGGGTCGTGCTGCATGGCGGCTTCTCGCGCGAAACCGCGCTGATCGGTCTTGCGGTGCTGGCCGTCGTGCAGATTCTCGTGCACCTGGTGTACTTCCTGCATCTGAATACGTCGTCGGGACAGCGCTGGAACGTCATGGCATTCGCATTCACCGTGTTGACGCTCGCGATCGTGGTCATCGGCACGTTGTGGGTCATGCATAACGTCACGATGAACATGATGTCGCGGTAAACGCACGGTTCATCGGTTCGGGTTCCCGCTCTCGTGGCGGGACGAGAACGCATCAGACGCCGCCCCGGCTTCGCGCCGCGGCGGCGTTTTTACTGGTTGCTGCGTGTTGGTCCGGTTTGTTCGCGATTGTGCGGTTCATGCGCCGAAGCGCTGCCGAATCACGTCGGCTACCGCCTTGCCGAGCCGGTGATGCTGCTCTGCCTCGTAATGGATGCCATCGGTCGGGCTGACGGTGACGAAGTCGCCCGCATCGAGGAACGCGGAGCCGTACTTGACCGCGATCCGTTCGTAGAGCGGCGCGAGCTTGCGCGATTTCGCGGCGCCGCCGGTGAAGATCTCGCCGAGGAATCCGATCTCCTCGATCGGCGCCGGCGCCATCAGCAGCACGTGCGGCGTCGAGCCGCCGGGCCCGGCGCGGCACGCGAGCAGCGTTTCGAGCAGCACGTCGATGGACTTTGCGATGTCGGCCGGCGTCACCGAGAAACGCGCCTTCAGGTCGTTCGTGCCGAGCATCAGCACGACGAGGTCGAGCGGCAACTGGCTTTCGATGCACGGACGCAGATAGGCGAGGCCGTTCTTGTGGCGGCCGTCGATCGGGTCGTCGTGTACGGTCGTGCGGCCGGGGAGTCCTTCGTCGAGCACGATCCAGTCGTCGCCGAGCGTCTGGCGGAGCACGCCGGGCCAGCGGTCGTCGGGGCCGAACCGTTCGAGGACGCCGGGTTGTGTGAGTGGTTTTGTGCCGTGTGTATTGGAATCGCCGTAGCAGAGCAGGGTGCGTGACGTCATGAGTCGTCTCTCCGGTGTCGATCGAAGTTAGCGCTTCAGCGCTTACTTCGATCCCATGCAAAGCGGTCGATCGAAGTTAGCGCTTCAGTTCATTTATTCCGATCCCGTACAAGATGATTGTGGTGCGGATCCGGTTTTCCGAACCGAAACCGATATAACGAGAAGCGAAGGCAGCCAGTTCGATAAAACCACTACAGGTTATACGAGATTGCTAGACGACCGGTCTAATCGTTCGTATGATGGCTCGCCATGAATGCTGCGCCCGCCGCCGAAGTCCGGCAACACATCCTCGACACCGCCATGCCCATCATGCTGGGCAAGGGCTTTTCCGCGGTCGGACTGAACGAGATCCTGTCCGCCGCAGGTATCCCGAAGGGGTCGTTCTATCATTACTTCGGCTCGAAAGAGGCGTTCGGCGAGGCGCTGCTGGAATCGTACTTCGCGGACTACGTCGCGCGGCTCGACGATCTGCTCACGCGCGAACCGGGCACTGCGGCCGAACGCCTGATGCGCTACTGGGACGACTGGCGCACGGCGCAGAGCGCGGACGATCCGCACGGCAAGTGCCTCGCGGTGAAACTCGGGGCCGAGGTGTGCGATCTGTCGGAGCCGATGCGCGCGGTGTTGCAGCGGGGAACCGAACGCATCGTCGAGCGGCTGGCCGCGTGCATCGAGCAGGGGATCGGCGATGGCTCGCTGAAAGGCGTGGGCGAACCGGCCGGCACGGCCGCGACGCTGTATGAACTGTGGCTCGGCGCGACGCTGCTCGACAAGATCCGGCGCGATCGCCGGCCGTTCGACGCGGCGATGGTCACTACGAAGCACCTGCTGAATTTGCCGCCGGGCGCTTGAGCGCGGCGACGAATGACACACACCGCCGTGCATCATCGAACTAGACGACCGGTCTAATTCTTCGGCCGGTTTTTTTCCGAGGCTCGCAAACGCCTCCAGACTTCTCCGAAAGGAAATTCCGATGAAGGTATTGATCGTTTTGACCTCGCATGCGGAACTGGGCAACACCGGCAAGAAGACCGGCTTCTGGCTGGAGGAATTCGCCGCGCCGTATTTCGCGCTGCGCGATGCCGGCGCGACGTTGACGCTCGCGTCGCCGAAGGGCGGTCAGCCGCCGCTCGATCCGAAGAGCGACGAACCGTCCGCGCAGACCGATGCGACACGCCGTTTCGCGGCCGATGCGGACGCGCGCGCGGCGCTCGCGAACACCGTGCGTCTCGCGGACGTGAAGGCGGACGACTTCGACGCGGTGTTCTACCCGGGCGGCCATGGTCCGCTGTGGGATCTCGCGGAAGATCCGGCGTCGATCGCGCTGATCGAACGGATGATCGAAGCCGGCAAGCCGGTCGCGGCGGTGTGCCACGCGCCCGGCGTGCTGCGTCATGTGAAGGTCGCGGACGGCCGCCCGCTCGTGGACGGCAAGTCGGTAACCGGCTTCGCGAACAGCGAAGAGGCGGCCGTGGGGCTGACCGACGTCGTGCCGTTCCTCGTCGAGGACATGCTGAAGACGAGCGGCGGCCGTTATACGAAGGCCGCGGACTGGCAATCGCACGCGGTGGTCGACGGGCTGCTGATCACCGGACAGAATCCTGCGTCGTCCGAGCCGGTGGCCGAGGCGCTGCTGAAGCAACTGCGCGGTCGCGCGTGAATCGCGCGTTGCGGATCGGAAACAACCGGTCCGCGACGCGCCTGTTTTACCGGTGCGGGATTCGTCGCCGCACCGCCTTTTTTCTCTGATTCCATCAGGCAACACGGTCTCCGGCGCGGGATGGCGGCGGCGGTGTTCATGTTGCCGATGCGAACTACCGATTTTCCAACGTGGCGCGGCCGCCGCATCATTTGCGGCGCGCGCCGATCAGGACCAGGAGAACCATCGATGTCCGCTTTGTTCGAACCGTTCAAGCTCAAGGACGTGTCCTTGCGCAACCGTATCGCCGTGCCGCCGATGTGCCAGTATTCGGCCGTCGACGGCGTCATCAACGACTGGCATCACGTGCATCTCGCGCAGATCGCGCGCGGCGGCGCGGGCCTCGTGATCGCCGAGGCGACCGCGGTGTCGCCGGAAGGCCGGATCACGCCGGGATGCGCGGGGCTGTGGAACGATGCGCAGGCCGACGCGTTCGCGCCGAGCGTCGCGGCGATCAAGGCGGCCGGCGCGGTGCCGGGCATCCAGATCGCGCATGCGGGCCGCAAGGCGAGCGCGAACCGTCCGTGGGAAGGCGACGATCACATTGCCGAAGGCGATCCGCGCGGCTGGCAAACCATCGCGCCGTCGGCGATTCCGTTCGGCGCGCATCTGCCGAAGGTGCCGACCGCGATGACGCTCGACGACATCGCGCGCGTGCGCGAGGACTTCGTCGCGGCGGCGAAGCGCGCGCTCGCCGCGGGCTTCGAATGGCTCGAACTGCATTTCGCGCACGGCTACCTCGGCCAGAGTTTCTTTTCGACGCATTCGAACCAGCGCACCGACGCGTACGGCGGCAGCCTCGAAAACCGCAGCCGTTTCCTTCTGGAAACGCTGGCCGCGGTTCGCAAGGTGTGGCCGGAACGGCTGCCGCTGACCGCGCGTTTCGGCGTGATCGAGTACGATGGCCGCGACGCCGAAACGCTCGCGGAATCGATCGAACTGGCGAAGGGTTTCAAGCGCGAAGGGCTCGACATGCTGAGCGTCAGCATCGGCTTCTCGACGCCGACCGCGCAGATTCCGTGGGCGCCTGCGTTCCTCGCGCCGATCGCGCAGCGCGTGCGTCGCGAAGCGGGCCTGCCGGTCGCCTCCGCATGGGGCATCGACACGCCGGCGCTCGCCGAGCGCTCGGTTGCGTCGGAGCAGCTCGATCTCGTGATGGTCGGCCGCGCGCATCTCGCGAATCCGCACTGGCCGTATTACGCGGCGCGCGAGCTGGGCATCGACCGTCCGTCGTGGACGTTGCCCGCGCCGTACGCGCACTGGCTCGAACGCTACAAGGTCGCCTGAGCGTCCGGCATTCATTCAATTTCTGGAGAACCCACGATGACGGTTTATATTTTTGCGAGCCTGACGCCGAAGGCCGAGCACGTCGCTGATATCGAAGCCGCGTTGCGCGTGATGGTCGCCGAGACGCGCAAGGAGCCGGGCAACCAGCGTTACGACCTGATGCGCCGCGCCGACGGCGCACCGGGCTTTCACCTGTTCGAAAGCTACAGGGACGCGGCGGCCGTGCAGGCGCATCGCGACAGCGCGCACTACACCGCTTATCGTGCGAAGGTCGGTACGTGGCTCGCGGAAGCGCCGGATGTGAAGGAACTGGTCGGCGTGGACGTCGTCGTCGGCTGATTTGTTGAGCATCGGAAACAGGCGGGCGGCGCGTGCCGTCCGCCTGTTTCGTTTCCGACGTCAGGCGGCCATGTCGAGCACGACGCGGCCTTCGATCGCGCCGCGCTCCATCCGCGCAAACACGTCGTTGATGTTTTCGAGTTTGTCGGTGGAAACGGTCGCCTTGACCTTGCCTTCCTCCGCGAACTGCAGCGACTCTTCGAGGTCGAGCCGCGTGCCGACGATCGACCCGCGCACCGTGACGCCGCCGAGCACCATGTCGAAGATCGGCAGCGGGAAGTCGCCGGGCGGCAGGCCGTTCAGCGACACCGTGCCGCCGCGGCGGACCATGCCGAGCGCCTGCGAGAACGCGATCGGCGACACCGCGGTGACGAGCACGCCATGCGCGCCGCCGATCTCCTTCTTCAGATACGCGGCCGGGTCCGTCGTTTTCGCGTTCACGACGACGGCCGCGCCGAGCTTCTTCGCGAGTTCGAGTTTCGTATCGTCAACATCCACCGCGGCGACGTTCAGACCCATCGCGCGCGCGTACTGGACCGCCATGTGGCCGAGCCCGCCGATCCCGGAGATCACGACCCAGTTGCCGGGGCGCGTGTCCGTGACTTTCAGCCCTTTATAGACGGTGACGCCTGCGCACAGCACCGGCGCGATTTCGATGAAGCCGACGCTCTTCGGCAGCAGGCCGACGTAGTTCGCGTCCGCGAGCGCATATTGCGCGAAACCGCCGTTCACCGAGTAGCCGGTGTTCTGCTGCTGCTCGCAAAGCGTTTCCCAGCCGCCGAGGCAATGTTCGCAATGGCCACAGGCCGAATAGAGCCAGGGGATGCCGACCCGGTCGCCTTCCTTCACGTGCGTGACGCCGGCGCCGACGCCGACCACGTAGCCGACGCCCTCGTGGCCGGGAATGAACGGCGGCTGCGGCTTGACCGGCCAGTCGCCGTGCGCGGCGTGCAGGTCGGTGTGGCAGACGCCGCACGCCTCGATCTTGACCAGCAACTGGCCGGGGCCGGGCGTCGGCACGGCGACTTCCTCGATCGTCAGCGGTTTGCCGAATGCGTGTACGACTGCGGCTTGCATCGTCTTGTTCATGGTCGGGCTCTCCTCGTAGAACCGGTCGGGGCGGGTGGAGTGTGTCGTGCGTTTCCGGATGGAACGGACGGCGGCGGGTCGCCCCTCGGGATGCGACGAGTGTGCCGCATCGATCAGACGCTCGCCCCGACCGTGCTCAAATTTTTGCGATAGAGCGCATCGGCAACCCGTCGGCAACCCATCGGCAACTATTGGCGCTCGTGTTTCCTTTCGTGCGCGTCCTGCGTGCTGTATAAACATACAGTAGAATCTGACCCAGACAGCCGGGTGCTGCCCGCCGCGCGCGGCGGGCGCCTTGCTGCGATCCGCCGGGCGGGGTGCAAGGCCCTGCGCCGATGCCGTGAACCCAGCCGGAATGCCAGCGCAAGTGAGCGAAAACCGAACGACGACGATCCGCATCCGCGGAGCACGCCAGCACAATCTGAAGAACCTCGACCTCGATCTGCACACCGGACAGATGACCGTCGTGACCGGTCCGTCCGGGTCGGGCAAGTCGAGCCTCGTATTCGACACGCTGTACGCGGAAGGACAGCGTCGTTACGTCGAGACGTTCAGCGCATACGCGCGGCAGTTTCTCGACCGGATGGATCGGCCGCAGGTCGATCGCGTGGACGGCGTGCCGCCCGCGATCGCGATCGACCAGACGAACCCGGTGCGCAGTTCGCGCTCGACCGTCGGCACGATGACCGAGCTGAACGATCACCTCAAGCTGCTGTATGCGCGCGCGGCGAACCTGTTTGATCGCGTGACCGCGCAGCCGGTGCGGCACGACACGCCTGAAACGATTTACGCGGAACTGCTCGCGCGCGCGGCGGCGGCCGGCGATCCGCGGCTCGTCGTCACGTTCCCGGTCGAACTGCCGGACACGACGACCGACGAAGAGGTCACGCAATGGCTGTCGGCGAGCGGTTATACGCGCGTGCAGGCGCAGCGCGAAGTGAAGACGGCCGACGGCGCGCGCAAGATGCTCGACGTCGTCGCGGACCGTTTCCGCCTGCAAAACACCGAGAAAAGCCGCGCGGTCGAGGCGATCGAGGCGTCGCTGAAGCGCGGCGGCGGCCGCGTGAACGTGTACGTGATGCCGGAAGCGGATCAGTCCGACACGCCGGCGACGCCGCAGATCTGGCGCTTTTCGACCGGCCTGCATTGCCCGGACAGCGATCTGCGTTATGCGGACCCGCAACCGGCGCTGTTTTCGTTCAACTCCGCGTACGGCGCGTGCGACGTGTGTCGAGGCTTCGGACGCGTGATCGGCGTGGACTGGGGACTCGTGGTGCCCGACGCGCGCAAGACATTGCGCGGCGGCGCGATCAAGACGCTGCAGACACCCGCGTGGAAGGAGTGCCAGGACGACCTGATGCGCTACGCCGCGAAAGCGGGCATCCCGCGCGATACGCCATGGTCCAAACTCACCGACGCGCAACGCAACTGGGTGATCGAAGGTTCACCCGACTGGACCGGTAGCTGGCAGACGCAGTGGTACGGCGTGAAACGTTTTTTCCAGTACCTGGAATCGAAAGCGTACAAGATGCACATCCGCGTGCTGCTGTCGAAGTACCGCAGCTATACGCCGTGCGAAACGTGTGGCGGGGCGCGGCTAAAAACGGAGGCGCTGCTGTGGCGTCTCGGCACGAAGCCGAACGCGGACGAGGTGCTCGCGCCCGCGGGCCGTTTCCTGCCGCACGGCGTCGAATGGACCCGCGCGCAGCTCGAAGCGCTGCCCGGCCTTGCGCTGCACGATCTGATGATGATGCCGATCGAGCGTATCCGCCGCTTTTTCGACGACCTGTCGCTGTCATCGGCGCTGCTCGACGATGCGCTGAAACTGCTGCTCGCCGAAGTGCGCACGCGGCTGCGTTACCTGTGCGACGTCGGCCTCGGGTATCTGACGCTCGACCGGCAGAGCCGCACGCTGTCCGGCGGCGAGGTGCAGCGGATCAATCTGACCACCGCGCTCGGCACGTCGCTGACTAAGACGCTGTTCGTGCTCGACGAGCCGAGCATCGGGCTGCATCCGCGCGACCTGAACCGCATCGTCGAAGCGATGCAGCGGCTGCGCGACGCGGGCAACACGCTGGTCGTGGTCGAGCACGATCCGTCCGTGATGCTCGCGGCCGATCGCCTGATCGACATGGGGCCGGGACCGGGCGAGCGCGGCGGGTCGATTGTCTACGACGGCACGCCGGATAATATCCGCTCGTCGAACACGCTCACCGGCGAATATCTCGCCGGCCGCCGCGAGGTCGCGGACGCATCGCATTGGGAGCGTCGTCCGGTCGACGCCACGACGCCGAGGCTCGTGCTCGAAGGCGCGAGCGAACACAATCTGCGCGACGTGACCGTGCAGATTCCGTTGCAGCGGCTCGTCTGCGTGACCGGCGTATCCGGCTCGGGTAAATCGACGCTGATTCAGGACGTGCTGTATCCGGCGCTCGCGCGGCATCTCGGCAAGGCGACCGAGACGCCTGGTGCGTACCGGCAACTGGTCGGCGCTGAACAGATCAGCGACGCGGTGTTTGTCGATCAGTCGCCAATCGGCAAGACCGCGCGGTCGAATCCGGCGAGTTACGTCGGTGCGTTCGATGAAATCCGCAAGCTGTTCGCGAAGGCGCCGATGGCGAAGCAGCGCGGTTATACGGCCGGCACGTTCAGCTTCAATTCGGGCGATGGCCGTTGCCCGACCTGCGGCGGCTCGGGCTTCGAACACATCGAGATGCAGTTCCTGAGCGACGTGTACCTGCGCTGCCCCGACTGCGACGGAAGCCGTTATCGGGCGGAAGTGCTCGAAGTGAAGATCGAGCGCGCCGGCCGCGCGCTGTCGATTGCCGACGTGCTCGATCTGACCGTCAGCGAAGCGGTGCAGTGTTTCGACGAGGATCCCGAAGTATTGCGCGTGTTGCAGCCGATCGTCGATGTCGGTCTCGAATACGTGAAGCTCGGCCAGCCGGTGCCGACGCTGTCGGGTGGCGAGGCGCAGCGCCTGAAACTCGCGGGTTTTCTCGCGGAAACCACGCCGTCGGGCGTCAAGCGGAACTTGCGCGCCGGCAGGCTGTTCATGTTCGACGAGCCGACCACCGGCCTGCATTTCGACGACATCGCGAAACTGATGCGCGCGTTCGGCAAGCTGCTGGCTCGCGGCCATTCGCTGCTGGTGATCGAACACAATCTCGACGTGATTCGCGCGGCCGACTGGCTGATCGATCTCGGTCCGGAAGGCGGCGATGCGGGCGGCGAAGTGGTGTGCGTCGGCACGCCGGACGACGTGATCGCGTGTCCGCGTTCACATACCGGCGCGGCGCTCGAACGCTATGAAGCGGCGCTCGGCGGCCCGGCTGCGGCGGTTATCGCGGAAGAAGAAGGCGTCGCGTTGCAGACGGCATTGCGCGCCGCGCAGACGCGGCGCGAAGTGCAGGGCGAGGACGTGGTGCGGATCGTCAACGCGCGCGAGCACAACCTGAAGGCGCTCGACGTCGATATTCCGCACGGACGCTTCAACGTGATCACCGGCGTGTCGGGGTCGGGCAAATCGACGCTCGCGTTCGACGTCCTGTTTCATGAGGGGCAGCGCCGTTATCTGGAATCGCTGAATGCGTATGCCCGCTCGATCGTGCAGCCGGCGGGGCGGCCCGAGGTCGATGCGGTGTACGGCATTCCGCCCACTGTCGCGATCGAGCAGCGGTTGTCGCGCGGCGGGCGCAAGAGCACGGTCGCGACCACGTCCGAGGTGTGGCACTTCCTGCGCCTGCTGTACGTGAAGCTCGGCGTGCAGCACTGCATTCACGATCACACGCCGGTCAAGGCGCAAAGCGCGGATGCGATCGTCGCGCAGTTGCTGCGCGAGCATCGCGGGCAGCACGTCGGCCTGCTCGCACCGCTCGTCGTGAACCGCAAGGGCGTGTACACCGATCTCGCGAAGTGGGCGAAGGCGCGCGGCAACACGCATCTGCGCGTGGACGGTGAATTCGTGCCGGTTGCGCCGTGGCCGAAGCTCGACCGTTTCCGCGAGCATACGATCGAACTGCCGGTCGGCGATCTGCTGATCGAGCCTGAAAACGAGGCCCAATTGCGCAACCTGCTCGATGCGACGCTCGAAGCGGGCAAGGGGGTCGTGCATCTGCTGGCGCCGCTCGACGGTCTCGACGATGCGCTCGGCAACGGCGGCTCTACCGCACGGATCGGCGCCGTGAAGGTGCTGTCGACGCGGCGCGCGTGTCCGGTGTGCGGCACCAGTTATCCGGAACTCGATCCGCGGCTTTTCTCGTACAACAGCAAGCACGGCTGGTGCACGACCTGCGTCGGCACGGGTCTCGCGCTGACGCGCGAACAGCGCGCCGCGTACGACGACACGGTCGCGGTGGAGGACGGGCGCGGCCGCGAGCAGACGCTGCCTTCGGAAGAACAGGAACCGGAAGGCGTCGGCGAAGAACCGTGTCCGGATTGCGGCGGCACGCGGCTGAACCCGGTCGCGCGCGCGGTGACGTTCGATTCGCATCCGATCGTCGATGTCGCGCAATGGACGGTCTCCGATACGCGCCGCTGGATCGACGCGCTGGAACTCGGCGGCCGCGAAGCGCAGATCGCGCGCGACGTGATCAGCGAAATTCGCAGCCGGCTGCGTTTCCTCGAAGAGGTCGGGCTCGGTTATCTGAGCCTCGATCGCGCGGCGCCGAGTCTTTCGGGCGGCGAAGCACAGCGCATCCGGCTTGCCGCGCAGCTCGGCAGCAATCTGCAGGGCGTCTGCTACGTGCTGGACGAACCGACGATCGGGCTGCATCCGCGCGATAACCGGATTCTGCTCGATGCGCTGCGCAGCCTCGGCGAGAAGGGCAACACGCTGGTGGTCGTCGAGCACGACGAGGATACGATTCGTCGTGCAGATCACATCATCGACATCGGCCCTGGCGCGGGCAAACGCGGCGGCAACGTCGTCGCGCAGGGCAGCGTCGCGGACCTCGCCGCGCAGCCCGACTCGCTGACCGGCCGTTACCTCGCGCATCCGATCGTGCATCCGCTGCAGCCGCGTCGCGAAGTGAAGCCCGCGCGGGGGGCGCGCGAGGCCACGCCGGCGCAGTGGCTGACCGTGCACGGCGGCAAGCTGCACAACCTGCGCAACGTGACCGCGCAGATTCCGCTCGGGCGGCTCGTCGCGATCACCGGAGTCAGCGGCTCGGGCAAGTCCACGCTCGCGCGCGACGTGCTGCTGACGAACCTGCTCGACGCGGTCGGCCGCTCGGTGCTGTCGTCGCCGGCGACGCGCCGCGCGCGCAAGGCGGCGAACGAGAGCACCGCCGATGCGCGTCGCACTGCCACGGCGTCGCGCGCCGCGACGAAACCGAAGCTCGACGTTACGCATGCGTGGCAGGGCTGCGATTCGATCACCGGCTGGGAAAGCATCGACCGCGTGCTCGAAGTGGACCAGACGCCGATCGGCAAGACGCCGCGGTCGTGTCCGGCTACGTACATCGGCGTGTGGGACGCGATTCGCCGGCTGTTTGCCGACACGCTCGAAGCGCGGGCGCGCGGTTATACGGCGTCGCGCTTTTCGTTCAACACCGGCGACGGACGCTGCCCGACCTGCGAAGGGCAAGGCGTGCGGACCATCGGCATGAGCTTCCTGCCCGACGTGAAAGTGCCGTGCGACGTCTGCCATGGCCAGCGCTTCAATCCGGAGACGCTGGCGGTCACGTGGCGCGGCAAGAACATCGGCGACGTGCTGACGATGGAGATTGACGAGGCCGTCGAGTTCTTCGCATCGATCACGAGCATCGGGCATCCGCTGCAACTGATGAAGGACGTGGGGCTCGGTTATCTGACACTCGGCCAGCCGTCGCCGACGCTGTCGGGCGGCGAGGCGCAGCGCATCAAGCTCGTGACCGAACTGAGCAAGGTGCGCGACGACATCACCCGACGTGGGCAAAAAGCGCCGCATACGCTGTACGTGCTCGACGAACCGACCGTGGGCCTGCACATGGCCGACGTCGCGCGGTTGATCCGCGTGCTGCACCGGCTCGCGGACGGTGGCCACAGCGTTGTCGTGATCGAGCACGATCTCGACGTGATCGCCGAAGCGGACTGGATCCTCGATCTCGGCCCGGAAGGCGGCGCGGGCGGCGGCATGATCGTTGCTGCGGCGGATCCCGAAGGGCTCGTGCGGGTCGGTGCGAGCCATACCGGCGCGGCGCTCGCAGCGGTGCTCGCGCGCCAGCCGTCGTCCGTTCAGGATGGCGAAGTGCATGCCGCGCAGCCGGATGCCGGTTCGCGCGCGACGGTGTCACCATAACCGTCGCTGGATGCGGACGGCGCCGGGAATGCCCGTGTCGTCCGCAAACCGCTTGATCTGTGCGACGCACGCACGGTATGATGGGCTCCGCTTGCAGCAGCGTCACCTATAGGCGCTGCGTTTTGGCGAGCGGAGCAGCGGACCAGCAGATCCCCTCCGGATGGGGCACGGGTTACCCCGGGCCACCTCATCAAGGCAGCAAGGCTTCGTCAGGTGTTTTGCGAAGCCTTTGTCTTTTCAGGGCAGGCGCATTGATACGAATCGACGTCACGCCTTAGACGATGCGAGAGGAATTAACCGATGTTCGACCTCGACGGTGAGGCACGCGAACGACTGATTCTGTGGATTCGACGCCGCATGGAGGAATACGGCATTACGCTGGAAGACCTGGCGGCAGCGATTACCGAATCCGAAAAACAACCGATGTATCGCGATGCGTATGGCAATACGTGGGACGGCCAGGGCGAAATACCGCCGTGGCTCGCCCGGGCGATACACGCCGGGCAGGACATGGAGCATTTTCGCTGTTGAGCGCGTGATTTCCTGTCCCGTTCATGGTGCATTTCTTTTGCACCCGTTTTGATCCTTTCAGATCCCGTTGTATCGCATGCGTTGATGCGACGATTAAATGCATCAGTAATTGCCGATTAGCCGATTAGCCGATTGGCAATCGACCAGTGCTGCGCGGCTGAAATTCCGGCATTCGATTTATCCTTCCTGGCGTTGATATTCCGGCGGATATCGGCCATGTTTTGTCGCGCCCCGCGCGAATTGCGCGACAATCGCGATCAGTCCGGGTACAACATCGAAGGGGGATCGACATGGCGGTACTGATACTGGGCCTGATCGTCTTTATCGGCGTGCATTCGATCCGGATCGTCGCCGCGCGATGGCGCGAAGCGCAGATCGCGCGATTCGGCGCCGGTGCATGGCGCGGCGTGTATGCGCTGCTGTCGCTGGCGGGCATCGTGCTGACGATCTACGGGTATGGTCTTGCGCGTCACGCGCCGGTGCCGGTATGGAGTCCGCCATTCTGGATGCCGCACGTGACCGCGTTGCTGACGGCAATCGCGTTCGTGCTGATCGTGGCCGCGCATGTGCGCCGCAATCATTTCAAGCGCGCGATTGGACATCCGCTTCTGTGCGGTATCGCACTGTGGGCGTTCGCGCATCTGCTTGCTAACGGCACGCTGCACGACATCGTGCTGTTCGGCGTCTTCCTCGTATGGTCGGTGGTGGCGATGCTTGCCGGCAGGCGGCGTGATCGTGACGCGGGCGTCGTTTATCCGCCAGGTCTCGTTTCGTGCGATGCGCTCGTGGTGGTGATCGGGCTCGTTGCGTGGGCGATATTCGTGTTTTATCTGCATGGCCCGCTGATCGGCGTGCGGCCGCTGGGCTGATCCAGAAAAAACAAGCCCGCGTGAAGCGGGCTTCAAGTACAGCCTGGAGTTTCGCGATCAGATCGCTTTATGAATCATAAGGTCCGTTCGTGAAAGGATCATGAAACCCAAGCCATGGACGTGCCGGCGCGATCAGGGATCAGAGATCGAAGAACACTGTCTCGCGCTCGCCCTGCATGTGGATGTCGAAGCGGTACACGATGTTGCCGGCCTGCTCATCGCGTTTGGCGATCAACGTCGCGCGGCGGTCGGCGGGGACCGCCGACAGCACCGGGTCGGCGTCGTTCGCCGCCGCTTCGTCGTCGAAGTAGATGCGCGTGAACGTGTGCGTGAGCATTCCGCGCATCGTCACGATCACATTCAGATGCGGGGCTTCGGCCGGGTTCGCGCGCGCGGGTTTCACCGTGCGCACCACGAAGCGCTGCTTCGGATCGGTGCCGGTGCCGGCGCGGCCGAAACCGCGAAAACCCGTCTCGTCGATTTGCGCGCGCGTCGACGGATAGCGTCCTTCCGAATCGACCTGCGAGAACTCCAGCATCGCATCGTGCACCGCGTTGCCGTCGCCGTCGAAGACGCGGCCGATCAGCGTGATGTGTTCACCGGCGGCGTCGGGCGTCGCGATGTCGGGCGTGAACAGACTTTTCAGATCGAAATCGTATTGCTGCGGGCACAGACCGTACGCGAAATACGGGCCGACGGTTTGCGAGGGCGTTTCCTTGAATGCCATGTTCAACGCTCCGTGGGAGTCTGGTTCGGGCCGCGCAGCACGATGTCGAATTCGTAGCCGAGCGCGTAGCCTTCTTCGGTGGTGTCGATCGAAAAGCGCGAAACGAGGCGGTCGCGCGCCTGCTCCGGCGTGCCCTGGAAGATCGGATCGAGCGCGAGCAGCGGATCGCCGGGGAAGTACATCTGCGTGACGAGACGCGAGCCGAAGTAGTCGCCGAACAGCGAGAAGTGGATGTGATTCGGACGCCACGCATTCGGGTGGTTGCCCCACGGATATGCGCCGGGCTTGATCGTCAGGAAGCGGTAGCGGCCTTCATCGTCGGTCAGGCAGCGGCCGGCGCCGAGAAAGTTCGGGTCGAGCGGCGCGTCGTGCTGGTCCTGCTTGTGCACGTAGCGTCCGGCTGCATTCGCCTGCCAGACTTCGACGAGCGTGTTGCGTACCGGCTTGCCGCCGAGGTCGAGCACGCGGCCCGTGACGATGATGCGCTCGCCGAGCGGCTCGCCGTTGCGGGCCGCGTTGCGCGTCAGGTCGTGATCGAGCGGACCGAGATCGTCGGTGCCGTACACCGGCGTATGCTGGTCGCGCAATTTTTCCTTTAGTGGAATCAGCGGCAGCGTGGGGCCACGTTTGACCGACGAGCGATACGGCGGGTGAACGTACGCCGGATGCGAGTCGAAGTCGCGCGGCGACAGAATGGACTCGTCCATTGAGCGTCTCCTGGTTTGATTGTGGGAACGGGTGCCGCCGCTGGTGCGGCGATTCCGGCAGGGTGAATGGTGCGACTTTATCCAAATGGAAAAGTTATGCAAAATGACGTTTTCTCGTATCTCGTATAACGAATCGTTATGTATCGCCGTCTAGCGGACAGTCGCGTCAAGTTCCGGCATCTGCAGTGCTTTCTCGCGGTCGCGCAGTTCGGCAGCGTGCAGAAAGCCGCGGAGAGCCTGTCGGTTACGCAGCCCGCGGTGTCGAAGACGATTGCCGAACTCGAAGCGCTGCTCGGCGTGAAGCTGTTCGAGCGCGGTCGACATGGCGCGGTGCCGACGCACGAGGGGCAACTGTTCATGCCGCACGCGAGCGCCTGCGTGAGCGCGTTGCGGCAAGGCGTCGAGCTGCTTGCGCGCGACGAAGGCGCGGCCGCCGCGACGCTCGACATCGGCGTGCTGCCGACCGTTGCGACCGCGCTGGTGCCGCCGATGTTGCGGGCGTTTTCCGGACAATGGCCGCGTGCGGTCGTGCGGCTCACGACGGCTTCGAATGCGGAACTGCTCGAACGGTTAAAGGCCGGGGAGATCGGTTTCGCCGTGGGGCGTCTTGCGGATCCGGAGCGGATGGTCGGGCTCAGTTTCGAGCAGTTGTACAGCGAGCCGCTGGCGGTCGTCGTGCGAGTTGGGCATCCGTTGCAGAACGGCGCGGGATTGCCGGCGCGGCTGGCGGATTTTCCCGTGGTGTTGCCGCCGTTCGGCACGTTGATCCGCCAGGCGGCGGACAGCTTGCTCGCAGCGTGGGGGGCTGCGCCGGTGGTCTCGTTCGTCGAGATGCTGTCGGTGTCGGTCGGGCGCGCGCTGGCGCTCGAAAACGACGCGGTCTGGTTCGTGCCGTCCGGAGTGGTCGAGTACGATCTTCGGCATGGCGCGCTGGTGCGGTTGCCGTTACCGTCGGCGGGCAGCGAGGAACCGGTCGGGCTGATTCAGCGGACCGATACGCAGCCGTCGATTGCGGGGCGTGCATTGATCGATGCGGTGCGGCGGGCGGCGCGGGAGCGGGTTGCGGCTTCTGCGGAGGCAGCAGCGACGCGTAAGCGCGGGCGACGTTCGAAGCAGAGTTGAGCGGCGTTCCGTTTCGTTGCCGATCGCAGGAGGGAGCCATATTTCGTATCGGCAACCGATGCGTGTGCGGCGGCTAGCGGCCGGGCCGGGCTTATGCCGATGGTTTCGTCTTCTGACGCTGCGGTCTGGTTGCCGCCTGCGCGGCGGTCGGCGCGGTATGCTCGGCGTTGTCGCCGATGACGCTCGTTGCCATCCAGAGAACTTCGGCGTCTTCGTCGCTGGTCGATATCGCTGCGTGTCCGGTGCGGCTGTCGAAGTACAGGCTGTCGCCGGTTTCGAGGTAGGTCGGCGCGTAGAGTTCGGAGTACAGGCAGACACTGCCGTTCAGCACATACAGGAACTCTTCGCCTTCGTGACGCCCCCAGTCGTCGAACGCGTCCAGCGAGTGCGCGGTGATGCGGATACGAAACGGCAGCATCGCTTTGTGCGCGAGGTCCGTGGCAAGCAATTCCATCTGGTAGCCGCGATAGGCGTGGCGCTGTCCGGCGTCCTTGCGCGTCAGCGCACGACGTCCACCGGCATTGGCTTTTGGCGTGGAGCCGAACAGTTCGCCGAGATCGATCTTCAATCCGGCGACGATTTTCTGCAGCACGTCGAACGTCGGCGACATCAGGCCATTCTCGATTTTCGACAGTGTGGAACGAGACACGCCGCACAGACGGCTTGCGGTGTCCAGCGTCAAATCGTGAGCGCGTCGTGCGGTGCGCACGCGGCGCCCGAGGTCTGCACTGGTTGACGTCGGCGATTGAGGGTGCGGAGCGTCCATAAACGGCTGAGACACGCAGGTGGGTTGGCGCAGAAGTTTCCGATCATAGCATTCGGTTGACGTAGGGAAACTCGGCCGGACGGCCAACGCGGGCGGCCATACCGGTTTTCAGGGTTCCCAGAAATACGCAATTTTTGAATGGAGTTTCAATACGCGTCACGGCGTCACGTGTCGCAGGAAGGCTGGCTATTTATGATCTAAATGCAATGACTAATGTCAAGTACGGAGGAAAAAGTGAACGACGAACGCGTCGAATTATTATTGGCCATCGCTCGCCGGACGCTGGACATCGACACCTTTGAATCGACCGGCGAACTCGACACCGACCTGCATGAAGTGAACATCGGAGATGTCGTGCAGGCACTGGAAGCTGCTTACGATGCCGGCCTGCTGGTCGGGTACCGGATCGGCCGGTCCGAGTGCATGGAGAGCTCCTGACGGCTTGCGCGGATATTTGTGCATTTTGTCGGGTTTTGTGCGAGCGGGTGTCGGCAACCAGGGTTTTATCCGCTCGGATGCGAGGCTGCGGCCGCCTTAAACGGTCAATTCGATGCGCATTGCGCGCTTTGGTTTTACGGCGAGCCCGCGATTTTCGTGTTTTCCTCGCAGTTCTTGTACGCCACGGGGTTGTTACTGTTTGCCTTTCGTTTACCGGGTACGAAGCGAATCTGACCGCCATACCTCGTGCTTAAATCGCACAGCCAACCGCTAGGAATTCCCTCCCGCCTTCGGCCGTGCTAAGCACCCCCTATCTTCACTCACCTCACCTGGCTCTTCCGGCGGGAATGGTTTTCCGAACGGAAACGAGGCCTTCAATCCGGCGTTCCGATCGGAAACAAAACAACCGAAACGGGCCTCCGCCCTGAGATCCCCATGTCCCAACTTAGCGGGAGAACCCCGCTTGATACCCCGATTCGGCCCATGTATAGTCGCCGGAGCTAGTTTGTTTCTTATCGGAAATAAAGGGGAAGCCATGAACGCTTCGGATATTCTTGCCGAACTCGGGATCGCGGAACAGGTGCGCGTCGGTGATATCGAGGTGCGGTCGCCGATTTCGGGGGAGCTGATCGGACGTGTCGCCAGCCAGTCGCCGGCGGACGTGGACGATGCGCTGACTCGCGCACATGGTGCGTTCCTCGCGTGGCGCAATGTGCCTGCGCCGCGCCGCGGAGAACTGGTGAGATTGCTGGGCGAGCGTCTACGCGCCAGCAAGCAGGCGTTGGGCAGTCTCGTGTCGCTCGAAGCCGGGAAGATCCTTCAGGAAGGACTCGGCGAAGTGCAGGAAATGATCGATATCTGCGATTTTGCGGTCGGCCTGTCGAGGCAACTGTACGGGTTGACGATCGCATCGGAGCGTCCGGGACACCGGATGGCGGAAACGTGGCATCCGATGGGAACGTGCGCGATCATCTCGGCATTCAATTTTCCGGTTGCGGTGTGGTCCTGGAACGCGGCGCTCGCGCTGGTCTGCGGCAACGCCGTGATCTGGAAGCCGTCCGAGAAAACCCCGCTCACCGCGCTGGCGGTCAACCGGTTGATGGCCGGTGCGCTGGCCGAATTCGGCGATGCGCCGGCCGGACTGGTGTCGGTCGTCAACGGCGGGCGCCAAGTCGGTGCGCAACTGGCGGGGGATCCGCGCGCGGCGATCGTCAGCGCAACCGGCAGCACGGAAATGGGCCGCGCAGTCGGGGTCGCCGTCGCGCAGCGGTTCGGTCGCGCGATCCTCGAACTCGGCGGCAACAATGCGGGCATCGTCACCCCGAGCGCCGATCGCGAACTCGCGTTGCGCGCGATCCTGTTTTCTGCGGTCGGTACGGCGGGGCAGCGGTGTACGTCGCTTCGTCGTCTGTTCGTGCATGACAGCGTTTATCAGCAAACGGTCGAGCGTCTGCGCCAGCTTTATGCGAAGGTTCCGATCGGAAACCCGCTCGATGCCGGCACGCTGATGGGGCCGCTGATCGACGCTCATGCATTCGGGCGGATGCGGGCGGCGCTGCGCGCAGCCGCGGAGGAGGGCGGTAAGGTGACTGGCGGCGAACGTATCGAGGTTGCCGGATTGCCCGGCGGCTATTACGTGCGTCCCGCGCTGGTCGAGATGCCGTCGCAAACCGGAATCGTACTAAAGGAAACTTTTGCTCCGATCCTCTACGTAATGCGATACAGCGACTTCAACGAAGCGATTGCCGCGAACAACGCGGCCGCACACGGGTTGTCGTCGTGCGTGTTCACGACCGATCTGCGCGAAGCCGAGCGTTTCCTTTCGGCATCGGGCAGCGATTGTGGGATTGCCAATGTGAACATCGGGCCGAGCGGCGCGGAAATCGGCGGCGCATTTGGTGGCGAAAAGGAAACCGGCGGCGGTCGGGAGTCGGGATCGGACGCGTGGAAAGGGTACATGCGGCGTGCGACCAATACCGTCAACTACTCGGCTGCGCTTCCGCTTGCGCAGGGGATCGATTTTCGGCTCGATTGACCGTAGCGTGTACCCCCGGGACGCGCGATGAACGCTCCGGGGGCTCGCTGCCGGCTATACAGTTCGTCTCTGTCCGGAAAAAATCATTGTCGGACGGCGGTGGCAAGCCGGATCATGTCGTGCGGCTTGTGTGATCCCGGAGGTATTGCTCAGGCGGATCGGCCTGTAACCATCGCGGCGGTTTCCACCTTTACACCTGCCTCCACCACCGTTCGATCGTCCCGACAGGCCATCCATGCGGCGCTCCATGAACCGCGACGAACCACGCAGCACCCCACGATGCGCCGACGACCAGCAGATCGCAGCGGCCGCTGTTCCACCAGTTCAGCGAATGGCGTCGCGCGATCCACGGCACGCCGAGCGGATTCGGCCAGTCCGCGAGCAGATGGATGACGCCGCCGCACGCAAGGCCGAACACCGGCGCCGCGAGCGGCAGATGGCCGATGCCGTGATACGACCACGCCAGCAGCGCGATCCAGCCGATGCCCCAGTGCGTGATCGTCCGATGCGTGATCCACAGACGCCGCCGTTTCGTCCACCACGCGACTTCCAGCCAGTCCGGCGCGGTGCCGCCGGCCACGCCCGCGAGGAAAGCCAGTGCGGTCCAGAGGTGCCACGGGCCGCCGGCTCCGGCGTGCGTGACCACTGCGGCCGCGATGACGCCGGCGGCCCAGCCGGTCGCGTGATGTGCGTTGCCCGATGCCATCGGATCAGTCTATTTATAGGGAAGAGGAAATCGGACGGAGCACGTCTTTGCAGAAGTGCTCGTGCGGCGACGGAGAGGATATGACGCCAGGTGCGTCAACCGATTACTCCGTCGCGAGGTGAAGTCGGACCGCCCGTCAAATCGTGCAGCGCGCGATATGAAAGCGCATTTCTTCTTCGGGAGGATCGCTGGACGCGGACGGATCGTGCATGACGCGCACCACCGACCCGTTGCCGGAAGGCGTCAGCGTCACCAGGTACGACGCGTTCGACGACGAACCCACCGCCAGTTCAGTCGCGCCACCCGCTTGCGACGCGCGAACCCGCGGCAGGCGATCTTCGAGGCAGGTCGCAATCGATGACGGCGAGCGCAGCGACGACACATAAACCATCGGCGCGGCCGCCGCGGTGTCGTCCGGCGCTGGCGTCGGCGCCGAACCGCACGCGGCAACCAATGCAACGGGAGCGGCGGCAAGCAGGGATTTCGTGAGCGAATTCATGAGCGGCATGGAAGTGACAACGAACGCTGAAAGTGCCGTCGAGTATACGCAGGGTTGCATGCGCCGGTCAGTAAGAAGATGCAACAGCGCGTTCGTCGAAATCGCAGCTTGCCGCGTGATGCGAGCGCCAATAAAAAACGCACATGCGGTTGTGCCGCATGTGCGTTGCGCATCGACGGCAGCCCGGCGGGTTGCGCCGTGCTGCCGCTTCGCTGCGTACTTTAGAAGCGGTGACGCAGGCCGACCGTCGCCGCGACCTGGTTGCCGTTCGTCGACGCCGGCAGCGTGTTGATCGCTGCGACGTTCGAGATGCCGTTGCCCGTGGCGTCATAGCCCAGCGAGCCGGAAGCATGCTGATACACGCCCGCGAGGTACACGTCCGTGCGCTTGCTGAACGAATAGTCGGTCGCGAGCATGACCGTGTGCCACTTCGGATCGTTCCGGCCGTAGCTGCTGCCGGTCACGCGGCCGTCGGTGAACGTGTACGAACCGAGCAGCGCGAGCGCCGGGGTCAGGTGGTACGCGCCGTTGACCTCGTAGTTGTTGGTGTGCAGGTTCAACCCGCCGAGACCGTTCGTTGCGCCCGACGCGGCGCCGCCGCTGCTCAACGAGGCCAGGCCGTCGATCTGAGAATGCGTCCACACGAGGCCGACCAGCGCCGGGCCGAACGCGTAGGTTGCGCCGACGCCGTACGTGCGTTGCAGCCGCGCGGAGATGTTGGTGTCGGACGAGGCCGCGCCTTGCGCGCTACCCAGCGCACCCGAGTTGTTCAGTTGCAGATAGGCGGCGGCGACATTCAGCGGGCCGTAGTTGTACGACGCGCCTGCGCTCCATGCGCGGCCGTTCGAGAAGCCCTCCGGGTCGTTGCTGAAGCCGTACAGGCCGCCGAACTTGAAGCCGGCGTAGTTCACGCTTTCATACTTGACCGCGTTCTTGATCGAGAACGACTGCGCGAGGTTGTCGTTGTCGAACGGGTGGCCGGCCAGGTTGTTGCCGAAGCCCATGCCCGCCGCCGACAGCGGCGACAGGTAGTCGACGACCGAGTCGTACTGGCGGCCGAGCGTCAGCGTGCCGAACTGGTTGCTCTGCAGGCCGACGTACGCCTTGCGGTTGAAGCCGGTTTCGCCGTGGTAGCCGCCGTTGTTCAGATTGAAGCCGCTTTCCAGGGTGAAGATCGCCTTCAGGCCGCCGCCGAGGTCTTCCGCGCCGCGCAGGCCGAAGTACGTGTTCGACACCGAGCCGCTGTTCTGGATCCACGCGCTGTGGCCCGCGACGTTGTTCGCGTAGACGATGCCTGCGTCCAGCGAACCGTACAACGTCACGCTGCTCTGCGCGTGCGCGCCCATTGCGAAGACGCCGAGAACGCCGGCGGCGATAAGGGTTTTTTTCATGGTTTCTAACTCCGGACAGTACTTGAGAATCACACCGACGCGTATAGGGCTGTCGCAGCGGTGATCTGATGATTCGGAGCAGAGTGTATTCGCGTCCCCCGGGTCTTTCCCTTTATCTCGCGCAACAATGCTTGTGGAAATTTGTAACAAATGGATTAATGGCAGTAAGTAATTGGTATTAAAAGGATTTTGTAGGACGTGAAAATGTAAAAGAAGTTTGTCAATGATAATTCTGTTGCGTGCGTGCGACGATTCCCGGAAATGGCCGTCTGTCAAGCGTTTCGGCAGTCTGATCGATTTCTTGATCTAGATTAAGACGTGAGCCAGGAAGGCATTGTTGCAGCCCCGATGGTGAAAGGCTGCGCGGTTCAGAGATACAATTTGTTTGCCCTTGACCAAGGGTGGTCTTTTTCATCTGTTTTTTTAGCGGCCTTCGGGCCGCTTTTTTTTGATAAAAGCTAATTCCTGTTTAGATAGATTATTGGCGGCCTGAAAAGGGTTTCGGAAATATAATGTGGTTTATCGCCGCAGTTATATCCCGATAGATCTGTCGTGCGTGTTCCGATCGCTTGCAGGTAAAATCCTGCGCTTGCCCGCCTGGCGGGCAGCCCAGCAACTCCGCGAATGCCGCCATGACGACCGACTCTCCCGCCGCCGCCTCCGACTCCTCCGCCTCGCCCGAAATCCAGCAGGACCCGCGCCTGTGGCGCAAGGACGGCTGGACCGCGCGCGTGATCAAGAACGAAGACGACGACGGCTGGGCCGTCGCGATGATCAAGGACGGCGAACCGGAGCCCGCGCTGGTCGGCCCGTGGACGATGGGGCGGGACAAGAAGAATCCAAAGCCGCTCGACGCCGCTGCGTTCGGCACGCTGGTGAAGACGGCGAGCGAGGTGTTGCGTCGTCACGAGCAGCAGTTGCATGCGCAGTTGCACAAGCGCGTGACGGTCGACGGCGACCACGGCGACATCGACGTGACGCTCGACATCGTGCCGGACGAGTACGAGCCCTACGCGCTGCTGACCGCGTTTGACGCGTTCGGCGGGCAACTGGCGCAGCAGCGCGTCGAGCCGACGTTCAAGCTGTCGAAGTCGGCCGCGCAGGCGTGGGCGGCGGGCGGTTTCGGCCGCGTCGGCGGCTGACGCGTAACGTATGACGCGCGCCGCCGCGAGGTCAGTCCTGCTTGCAGAAGATCGCGGTCAGGAGCGGCGCCGCATGATAGACGATCGCGGCATTGCCGGCGGCGCGCACCGCGGCCTCGACCTTGCCCTGGCTGCCGAGCACGACCGCGCCATAGGCCGAGCGCGCGATCGGCTTGCCGCTGCCGGTCCGGAAAAGCGGGTCGTCCTGCTGGAATCCGACGATCGCGAACACGCTGAAGCCGTATGCGGTCAGGTGCTGGTCGTGGGCGGGCCAGAACGCGTTGATCGAGTTGTCCTCGACGCGCATCGGCTTGGGCTCGATCAATTGCTGGTCGACGAGGCCGGACACGAACTCGTGCGCGGACATCCTGCACGTCAGCAGGTCGTCGAGGGTGGCCGGGCGGCCGATGGCGGGGAGCGCCGCGAGCAGCAGCGCAAGGGCGAGGCGGGTAAGGCGTTTCATCCGGGTCAGGGTTCGAGTTCGGCCGGGAGCAGAGCGTGCGCCGGGCGGGTGCGTAAGCCTGTTTCAGAGGCACGCACTGTACGCGGGTTCGAACGAATGTGCTTGCGGCAGCGCAGTAATTGGCGTCGCTCGATCAGTTCCGCACTGTCCTTGATGTCTTCGTGACCATGGCGCTCGGCACCGGATCGTTTCCGGACGATGGCGCGAAAGAGTGTCAAATCCGCAGGCCCTTAAAACGCGATGGCCGATTCTGTGGATGGCGCGGCGGGTAGCGCCTTGACCTGGGTTGGGGTGCGTTCGGGTTATCTGCGGGCCTGCGGTTTGCTTGATCGGGAGGCATGGTTTCGGGTGCCGTCGGTCGTCCCCGACGCGGCGGTCCTATCCGCTCTATTCCCGCAGCGATTGGGCGTCATAGTCGTGGGAGTTATCAGCGCGGGATCCGGAAAGCGCGCGCTTTTTTCAGCATCTTCCGCCGGACAACCACCGGCCGAAACGGCCCGCATCCGAGCCCCCGGTTCCGCGGCGATACCGCCGCCAGGCCGGGCTCTCAGCGGTCCGGCGTCTATCCCGATACGTGCCGCCCCCCAACACACGCAAATACGGCTTCGACTATACTTCGCGGTTATGACTGGAAAAGACCAACCTGGGAAAACGGCGCCGATCGCGGTGCCGCTGCCCCGCACCTGGGACGCGCGCGCCGCGCGCTGGCTCGTCACGCCGCTTGTCCACACGCGTGTCACCCCGAACCACCTCACCACGTTGCGCCTCGCGATCGGACTGGCCGGCGCGTATTGCCTCGCGCTCGGCGGCTTTACGCACGTCAACATCGGCGCATTTTTGATCGTTTTGTCGAATTTTGTTGATCACACCGATGGCGAACTGGCCCGCATCAGCGGTAAAACCAGCCGTATTGGTCATTTCTACGATCTCGCCGCCGATGCGGTCGTGACCGTGCTGCTGTTCTTCGGCATGGGCTACGGGCTAGGCGTCCAGTCGTCCGGCGCCGGGTGGCACGTGCCGCCCGCGGTGCTCGGCGGGCTGGCGGGCGTCGCGGTCGCGGCGATCTTCTTCCTGCGGATGCGGATCGAGGAAATGGCCGGCAAAGTCGGCACGAAACAGGCGTTCGTCGGGGGCTTCGAGACGGAGGACGTTCTCTATCTGTTGCCGCTCGTGACGCTCACCGGTATCGTGGCGCCTTTCGTCGTCGCGGCGTCGATTGGTGCACCGCTGTTTGCGCTGTGGGTCGTGGTCGACTACTGGCGCGTGACGCGCCGGCTCCGTCCCGCGAAGGAAACCAGCCAGATGTGGATCAGCAGATGAGTGCGCAAGCAGAACAAGAACAGGTCGTCCCGTCCACCGCCCCCCGTTTCTCCGGCGGCCCCGCGCCGCAATCCACCGCACCCGGCGCCGACCCGGCCCGGGCCGTCGCGGCGGCGCTGCGTCCGCTGGATAATGCGCGTCTGCGCGGCGAATACGTGGATCAGGGCTCGTTCCTGTACCTGTCCGAGTTCCTGCCCGCCGACGCGACGCAACAACTGATCGACGCGGCGCGCGCGCTGCTTCCCGAAGTCAACCGCAACTACCTGCCGGGCCACAAGGCGGGCGGCAGCGTGAGCCGCCACACGATCGACCGGCTCGCGCCGTACATCGCGCAGCTTTACCGCTCGCCGGAACTGATCGCGTGGCTCGAAAAGATCACTGGCGACCGGCTGCAACTGTCGCCGCAGGACGATCCGCACGCGTATGCGCTGTACTACTACACGCGCGCAGGCGACCACATCGGCTGGCACTACGACACGTCGTATTACGACGGCCGCCGCTACACAGTGCTGTTCGGCGTGATCGACGACTCGTCGTGCACGCTCGACTACGAGTTGCACACGCGCGACGACAGCCGTTCGGACCAACCCGGCTCGGTCCAGTATCCGCCGGGTTCGCTGGTGCTGTTCGACGGCGACAAGCTGCGCCACCGTGTCACGCCGGCCGCCGAAGGCGAGATGCGCGTGTCGCTGACGTTCGAGTACGTGACGAACCCGAACATGCGCCCGTGGCGCCGTTTCATTTCGAACATGAAGGACGCGATCGCGTACTTCGGCTTTCGCCAGGTGTTCCGCAAGGCAATCCTCGCGGGCCGGCGCGGCGGCGGCACCGGGGGAGAGTCCGCGTGAGTCGCGCTGCGCTCCTGCTGCTGTCGATCGGCGCGGCACTCTTCATCGCGCTGCTGGCCTGGCAAGGGCTCGGATCGGTGACGACCGCGCTGGCGACCGCCGGCTGGGGGCTCGGACTGCTCGCTGTCGTGCATGTGGTGCCGCTCGCGTTCGACGCGGGGGCGATCGCGGTGATGTTCGGCCGGCATGATCCAGTCGATCAGCGCGACGCGCTGCTCGCGCGCTGGACCGGCGAGGCGGTGAACAGCCTGCTGCCGGCCGGCCAGATCGGCGGCCCGGTCGTGATGGTGCGCCAGCTCACGCAGCGCGGGATGCGGATGCGCGATGCGGCGGCCGCGATCACCGTCAGCACGACGTTGCAGGCAGTCGCGCAGATCCTGTTCGCGGTGTTCGGCATACTGCTGTTTTGCGTGTACGCGTCGCATGGCGCGCCGCGCAATCTCGGCATCGCGGCGGCGATCGCGACCGTGGTGCTGTCGTCGATGATCGCGCTGTTCTACGTCGCGCAGCGGCGCGGGCTGTTCGGGCGCACGCTGCGCGTCGCCGCGAAGCTGTTCGGCAAGCGCGACTGGTCGTCGCTGACGAGCCGCGCCGATGCGGTCGATGAAGCCGTGAAGGAACTGTATCGGCAGCGCGGCAAGGCGGCGGCGAGTTTCGCCTTCAGCCTCGTCGGCTGGCTGGCCGGCACGGTCGAGGTGTGGCTCGCGCTGCGCTTCCTCGGCCATCCGGTCGGCTGGGTCGACGCGCTGCTGCTCGAAAGCGTCGGCCAGGCGATCCGCGGCGCGGCGTTCGCGATTCCGGGCTCGCTCGGCGTGCAGGAGGGCGGTTATCTGCTGCTCGCGCCGCTTGTCGGGCTGCCGCCCGACGCCGCGCTCGCGCTGTCGCTCGCGAAGCGCGCGCGCGAAATCATGCTGGGCCTGCCGGGCCTGCTTTATCTGCATTTCAGCGAACGGAACTGGCAGCGTCGGCGCGCGGTGCGCGTGCCGACTGCTGTCGAAGCCGTCGATTAAGTTTTTTTCCCGAGGAACGCTTTACGCATGCGCGCGATCATTCTTGCCGCGGGCCTTGGCCTGCGCCTTCAGCAACAGGCTGGAGAACAGTTTCCGAAATGCCTGCTGCCGTTCGAAGGGGTGTCGCTGCTGGAGCGTCACCTGCAACTGCTCGAAGCGGCCGGCGTGACCGAAGTCGTGCTTGCGCTCGGCTTTCAGCCTGAGCAGGTGGACGCCGAACTGAAGCGGATCGGCTGGCCGCATCCGGTCGAGACGGTGCTGAACACGCGTTTCGATCTGGGCAGCGTGCTGACCGTGCATTGCGTCGCCGATGCGCTGACGCGCGGCGGCGACGTGCTGCTGATGGACGCCGATGTGCTGTACGACGAGCGCGTGCTCGCACCGCTGGTCGCCGGCGACGCGCCGACGAACCGTTTGTTGATCGACCGCGACTTCGAGGCCGGCGACGAGCCGGTGAAGCTGTGCCTGCGCGACGGCGTGCCGGTCGAACTGCGCAAGCAACTCGCGGTCGGGCTGCAATACGACACCATCGGCGAGTCGGTTGGCTTCTTCCGGCTGAACGAAGCGACCGCGAAGCGGTTCGCGCAGATCGTCGCCGGTTATGTCGACAGCGGCCGCGCGAACCTGCCGCACGAAGAAGCGGTGCGCGACCTGCTGCTCGAACGCGGCCCGGAGTTCGACACCGCGGACGTGACCGGCGCGCCGTGGATCGAGATCGACTTCCCGAACGACGTCGTGCGCGCGGCCGAAGAAGTGCTGCCGCAGTTGCGTCCGGTCGTGAGCCGCGTGAAGCAGCCGACACTGTAAATCCCGCCTTATTCGATGATCGATGGCCCGCCGCTGTATGCGCGGGCCATTGTTTGTCCGCCAGTTTTTCTCGTTTTCGGATCGTAAAAAGTCGCGCCGCCGCGGCACACGATTCGTTTTCCTGCGTTTCCGCGGCAACATGGGGCCGCAACACGATGCCATAATGGCGGCTTTACGCCGTCAGCCGCGCTGACTGTCGTTCCGCCCATGCCACTCGCCCTCGGCACTTTCATCGTCCCGCTCATCGTCGCCTGCGCGATGTTCATGGAGAACGTGGACGCGACGGTCATCGTCACTTCGCTGCCCGCACTGGCGCGGGACCTCGGCCACGATCCGATCACGCTGAAACTCGCGGTCACGAGCTACGTGATCGGCCTCGGCGTGTTCATCCCGATCTGCGGCTGGGTCGCGGACCGCTTCGGTTCGCGCACCGTGTTTCGTACCGCGATCGGAATTTTCATTGCCGGGTCGCTGCTGTGCGCGGCGTCCACGTCGTTGACGATGTTCGTCGCCGCGCGCTTCGTGCAGGGCATCGGCGGCGCGATGATGGTGCCGGTCGGGCGCATCATCATCTTCCGTTCGCTGCCGAAGTCCGACTTCATTCGCGCGGTCAACTATCTGACCGTGCCCGCGTTGCTCGGGCCGGTGGTCGGACCGCCGCTCGGCGGTTTCATCACCACGTTCCTGCACTGGCGGCTGATTTTTTTCGTCAACATTCCAATCGGGGTGCTCGGCATCTGGCTCGCGGGACGGCACATCGCGAACATGCACGAAGAGCATCCAGGGCGGCTCGATCTGGTCGGTTTCCTGTTGTCCGCCGGTGGCGCGGCGCTGTTTATGCTCGGCCTGTCGCTCGTCGGCAGCGGGCTCGTGCCGGTTGGCAGCGCGCTCGCGATGTGTGTCGGCGGCGTGGTGCTGCTCGCGATCTACTGGTTCCATGCGCGGCGCGTCGAGCGGCCGGTGCTCGATCTGAGCCTGCTGCGGATTCCGAGTTTCAACGCGAGCGTCGCCGGCGGCTCGCTGTTTCGTATCGGGCTCGGCGCCGTGCCGTTCCTGCTGCCGCTGACGTTGCAGGAGGGACTGGGCATGACCGCGTTCGCGTCCGGCTCGATCACGTGCGCGTCGGCGTTCGGCTCGATCTTCATGAAGACGATTGCGTCGCGCGCGTTGCGGCGCTACGGGTTTCGTCATGTGCTGATCGTCAACGCGATGCTCGCGGGCGCGTCGATTGCCGCGTGCGGATTTTTCTTTCCCGATACGCCGCGCTGGGCGATCCTGCTGATCGTGCTGATCGGCGGCCTGTTTCCTTCGTTGCAGTTCACCGCGCTCAACTCGCTCGCGTATGCGGACATCCCGACGCGCGACATCGGCCGCGCAACGAGTGTCGCGAGCGTGATCCAGCAACTGTCGCTCGGGCTCGGCGTGACGATCGCCGGCATCGTGCTGCAGATTTCGCATACGCTCCAGGGCCATCCGACGATCGTCTGGTCGGATTTCTGGCCCGCGTTCGTCGTGGTCGGATTGTTCTGCGTCGCGTCGGTTCCGGTCACGATGCGTCTGCCGGCCGGCACCGGCGACGAGATCGCGCGCGGCACGCGCCGCGCCGCGTAGGCGCCGACGCCCGCGCCAGGCAGGCATCAGGCAGGCGCCCGGCTCGCAAACGATTGACGTGCGTGTTATAAGGCCAGGGCAGGACGTGAGTTGATGAACGGAATCATGGAGGAAGCTCAATGAAGTTGATCGACAGAACAAGAATTTCCGCAGGCACTCTCGCACTCGTCACGCTGACCGCAATTTCTACCGGTTTCCTCGAAGCCACGCCGGCGCTTGCGAAGGCGCCGCAGCAGAAGCCGGTATTGACCGCATCGGCGGTCGCGGTCGCCGACCGCTACGCAGCCGATGCCGCGGAGCAGATCTTTCGCGAAGGCGGCAACGCGGTGGACGCCGCGGTCGCGATCGCGTTCACGCTGGCCGTCACGTATCCGGAGGCGGGCAACATCGGCGGCGGCGGATTCATGACGCTGTACGTCGACGGCAAGCCGTATTTCCTCGACTTTCGCGAGCGCGCGCCGCTCGCCGCGACCCGCACGATGTACCTCGACGAGCAGGGCAACGTGATCAAGGGCAAGAGCCTGTACGGCGGCTATGCGGTCGGCGTGCCGGGCACTGTCGACGGCATGTGGGAAGCGCAGCGCCGCTTCGGCAAGCTCAAATGGAAGCAGGTGCTCGCGCCCGCGATCCACTATGCGCGCGATGGCTTCGAAGTCGACGAGCAACTGGTGAAGCGCCGCGACGACGCGTCGAAGCAGTTCGACGGCAAGACGAACTTCGACCAGTATTTCGGCGGGATGAAGCAGGGCGAGACGTTCCGTCAGCCCGAACTCGCGGCGGTGCTCACGCGCATCGCGAACGACGGCGCGAAGGACTTCTACAACGGCCGCACCGCCGATCTGATCGCCGCGTCGATGAAGGGCAACGGCCTCATCACGAAGCGCGATCTGCAGGACTACAAGGCGGTATGGCGGCAGCCGGTCGAGGCGAAGTGGAACGGTTATGACGTCATCACCGCGCCGCCGCCGAGTTCGGGCGGCGTCGGCCTCGTGCAGCTGCTGAAGATGAAGGCCGATCTCGCGCCGCAGTTCAAGGACGTGCCGCTGAATTCGCCGCAGTACATCCATCTGACCGCGGAGATCGAGAAGCGCGTGTTCGCGGACCGCGCGCAGTATCTCGGCGACCCGGACTTCTACAAGGTGCCGGTCGCGCAACTGACCGACGACGCGTATCTCGCGAAGCGCGCGGCCGAAGTCGATCCGGACAAGCCGTCGGACACGAAGAGCGTGCAGCCGGGCCTCGGCACGTCGATGCCGGAGAAGGCAGAAACGACGCACTTCTCGGTGGTCGACAGGTGGGGCAACGCGGTGTCGAGCACGTACACGATCAACGGCTACTTCGGGTCGGGCGTCGTCGTGCCGGGCGCGGGCATCGTGCTGAACGACGAGATGGACGACTTCGCGTCGAAGCCGGGCGTGCCGAACATGTTCGGCGTGGTCGGCAGCGATGCGAACGCGATCGCGCCCAGGAAGCGGCCGCTGTCGTCGATGACGCCGACGATCCTGACGAAGGACGGCAAGGTCGCGCTCGTGATCGGCACGCCGGGCGGCTCGCGGATCTTCACGTCGATCTTCCAGGTGGTCAACAACCTGTACGACTTCGATATGCCGTTGAAAGACGCGGTCGGCGCGATGCGCTTCCATCATCAACTGCTGCCGCCGAACACGATTTTCTGGGAGCCGTACCAGCCGATCGACGGCCCGCTCGCGAAGCAGGTGGAGGCGAAGGGTTACGTGCTGAAGGGGCAGGACTTCAACGGCGACATCCAGGCAATCCGTATCGACGGCGACACGCCGGAAGCCGCCGCCGACCCGCGCGGCCGCGGCGTGACGCGGATCGTTCAATAGCCGTATCAGGGATGCGCGCCGGGTCGTTCCCGCCGGCGCGCGCGAACGTCCAAGCCGATGCGTCGGCGGGTTTCCTGGTTATGCGTAGTGATTCATTTTGCGGCATAACCTTTCATTTTGTGCGCGTTTGTCCCCATTAATGAGGATTGAACGACGAAATTCCTCGCGTACCATGCAAACTCCGGTGACGGTACAGCAACTGCGCCGGCGTGTGTTTTGAGTGGCGGCTTCGGCCGCCCACTTTCTTTCTGCACAAGAATTTTCCTTTAGGCAACTGCGGTGTGGACGCCCGTCCACAGTCGGCGTTGCTGTCTTGAACACCCCGATTCGTCCGTATACGCTCTAGCGGCTGCGCTTCGCGACCGCGGACCGCGCAAGGCGGTCCGGCCGGCTGATTGCGGCCGAGGCCACGTTTCCGATTCCGACAGGTGTGCCGCATGTACCTGACGAGCCGCGAACAGGCACTCGTTGCCGATATCTTCAAGGTGCTGGCCGATTCGCTACCCGAGCACGAACTGCGGCGCGAGGTGGGGCGGCGCCTGCTCGATCTGCTGAATGCCGACTATCTCGCGTCCTACGTGTGGGACGACGAACGCGAGCGGTTCGCGAATCGCGTGGCGCTCAACATGTCGGACGACAATCTGTCCGGTTACGAGCAGTACTACCAGTATCGCGATTCGCTGACCCCGCGGCTGCAACGCTATCAGACTGCCGTGCGCGTGACCGACGTGATTCCGCAGGAAGAGCTGGCGGAGTCGGAACTGTTCAACGACTTTCTGCGCCGCGACGGACTGCACTGGGGGCTGAACCTGTTCGCGTGGTTCGATGGCGAGAACATCGGCGACCTGAGGATCTGGCGCGGCGAGCATCGGGACAATTTTTCCGATCATGAACTCGCGCTGCTCGAACTGGTGCGGCCGGCGTTCACCGTAGCGCTCGCACGGGCGCGCGACGACACCGGCATCGCAAAGGCGGCCGACGAGCCGCCGCCGGAAGGACCGGGCGGCGTGTTCGGGCGGCTGACGCGGCGCGAGCGCGAGGTCGTCGAGCTGGTCGTCGAAGGACTGCTCGACAAGGAAATCGCGCAGCGCCTCGGTATTTCCTATACGACCGTGCGCACGCATCTCGACCGGTCGTTTCAGAAACTCGGCGTCAGCAACCGGTCGCGGCTCGCGCGGCTCGTGCGTTCGACCGGAGGCTGACGCCGTATCGCCGGCGGCGCGAGCGTGTGCTGCCGGTCTCCGTCACGCGTGGTCGGCGCGCGCGGTCATGCCTTCGCGTGCGTCGTCGATCAGCCGCAGCGCGGCATCCGCGTTTCCGATCCGGTCGATCGCGAGCAGCGCGAAGCGGGCCAGAAACAGCGGGCTGTTCGCTTCGCCGAGATCGGTCATCGTTCTGCACAGCCGCGTATAGACGGAGTCGAGTTCGCTGTCGGTCATGGCTTTTTCCTCATTCGGCAATCGGGTTACGCGTTCAGTGCATGGTCGAGCGCGACGACGGCCTGCGCGGCGGTCGCGTGCAGCCAGCGGCCCAGCACGTGGCCGTCCGGACGCACCAGGTAGAGTGCGCCGGGCTGTGCGCCGTACATCTCGAACACGCGACCGGTGGGGTCCCATGCGGTCCGGCGCGTCGGATCGGACGGCCGCTGGCGGCTGATCGCCGCCAGTTCGAACGGGATTCCGCAGGTCCGCGCGTGCGTTTCGAGTCCGTCGAGACCGGCGGGAACGTCGCCGTTCTCGCTGAAATACAGCGCCGTGAAGCGCGGACCGGCGAGGTCGGTGAGGTGGCCGTCGCGCACGTCGCCGCGTTCCACGATCGTCAGCGGACATTCGGGCAGCACGGCGCCCGGCGCCGGTCCGCCGTCGAATGCGTCGGATGCCGCGTTCAACGAAGATTTCGTATAGGAAATCGCGGAGGTTTGCCGCGGGTTGATCAGCGAACGCACGCCCGGATGCCTGACCGCGAGGCTCAACACGGCCGAGCGCATCAGATCGAACGCGAACGACGGCGGCGCCATGAACTCGGTGCTCTTCGTTCCGTAGCTCAGGTTTTCGTGCGCCGCGAACACCCGTTCGTCCGAGTAGCTGTCGAGCAGGCTGTCCGCGCCGATGCCTTTGATCGCGAACGCGAGCTTCCACGCGAGATTGTCCGCGTCGTCGATGCCCGAGTTCGCGCCGCGCACGCCGAAGATCGGCACGAGGTGCGCGGCGTCGCCGGCGAACAGCACGCGGCCGTGGCGATAGCGTTCGAGCGTCAGCGCATTTGCCTTGTAGATCGTGATCCACACCGGCGACCACGGCGACGTTTCGCCCATCATGTCGAGCAGGCTCTGCACGCGCGGCATCACGTTTTCGGGCTTGATCGCTTCGTCCGCGTCCTCGCCGTCGCGCAACTGATAGTCGATGCGCCACACGTCGTCCGGCTGCTTGTGCACGAGCACCGTCGAGCCGGGGTTCGACGCCGGGTCGAAATACGCGAGGCGTTCGGTCGGGCGCGGGCTGTCGAGCAGGATATCGACGATCACATAACGGCCTTCGTAGCTGGTGCCGGTCAGCTTCAGCCCGAGCGCGTCGCGGATCGTGCTGCGGCCGCCGTCCGCGGCGACGAGCCAGTCGGTCTGCGCTTCGTAGTCGCCGGGCGGCGTCGACAGCGTGAGTGTCGCGCCGTCCGCATCGGTCTTGACCGACGTGACCTTCGTGCGCCAGCGGATGTCGATCAGGTCCGCGCGCTTCTCGGCCGCGTCGAGCAGGAACTGCTCGATGTGGTACTGCGCGAGGTTCACCATCGGCGGCAGTTTCTGGTTGTCGTCCTGCGGCATCGTGAAGTGCAGCACTTCGTCGTTGCGATAGAAGCTGCGTCCGCCGGTCCACGGCAGGCCTTTCGTGAGAAAACCGTCGAGCGCGCCGAGCCGCTCGATGATTTCGAGGCTGCGCCGCGAGATGCAGATGGCGCGGCTGCCGTAGCACACCGATTCGTCCGCCTCGATTAGCACCGAGGCGATGCCGTGATTCGCGAGCCCGAGCGCGATCGCGAGGCCGACCGGGCCGCCGCCGACGATCGTCACAGCGTGACGACGCGTTTCGCGGCCGTCTGCGAGCGGCGGAATCCGCGCGTCGTAGCGTTTCGCCTCGAACGGGTACGGTTTGAATTCAACGCTCATCGTGGGTTCCTGTTCAGTGGGGCGGGCTCGTCAGAGCGCGGAAAGGGCCGCACGGTTCTGCATACGCGTGAATGCGGCTGCTGAAGGAAAAGGGATCGGGGGCATCGATGCGTCTCCTCGGTTTTTTGCTGTGCTGGCGCGGGTTCGGTGGCTTCGCTGGGGCGAAGCGCAATGGCGCCCGTTGGAGAAAGTATGGATCGATGCGTATCCGGGGCTGTCCTCAATTTGGGTACAGGGGGCGGGTTCGTGCGGGTCCCCGTGCAAGGGGGGTGGGGCGGCGTGGTGCCTGGCGATCGGGGTTTTGTCGCGACGGATATTCCGGATCGGAAAGCCGTTCGTCAGGCGGGCGACGCTTCGTTGCGCGGTGTGCCGGAGCGATGCTTTTTGTAGTCGATCGGAAACCGGCTGGAACTGGCGTCTGCTTCTTGCAGCCGGCTAACGGGATAGGCGGTTTCCGCGTAGAAGGCAGAGGGCCAGTCGGCCCGGCGAAGCACGGCGAGCCTGAATTTGCGGGAGATTTTTGGGGGCGTCAGTAATCGCGCGACTGCGGCGGTTTTCCTAACTG